>JAAVZD010000149.1 GCA_022791475.1 Clostridia bacterium
GCGCTGCCATTATATGAACATTTGGAAACCTGTATTTTGTCCGAAATCGGGCAAGTTACCATCAAAGTACAGAAAACACAAATATCTTTTTATAACCGGCATATGTTTGCCTGTGTTTCTTTTGCCCGGGTACGGAAGAAAAAAGATTGCCCTGACCCTTACCTTGTGGTAACGTATGGTTTGGGGAGGAAAGTAGGCTCCCCGCGGGTGGATGTGGTGACAGAGCCATACCCGAACCGTTTTACCCATCATGTCCTGATCTCGAAAAAGGAGGAGATTGATGAAGAGCTGATGGGGTGGATCAAGGAAGCCAGCGGGTTTTCCCAAAAGAAACGGTAAGGAAGCTGCCCGATTTAAGGGAGGTTTACCAGGATATAAGGATGGTGGACTGCAGGGAGGAACTTTTCCAGCAAGTCGGTAGTAAGGAGCTTCAGGCTGGAGGTGTTAATGCAGGGATGGCAGCCAATATATTCATGGCAGTCAATAACCGGTTGGTCGATCAGTAGCTGGACCTGGTTGGAATGGTCATTCATCAACCCCAGGACACTTACGGAACCGGGGGACACGCCTAACAAGGCTTCCATATGGCCGGCATCCGCGAAGGAGAGCCGGGTACTGCCGATTTGCCTGGAGAGGGCGGATGTCCGGAATTTTTTGCTTCCGGGCATCATGAGCAAATAAAACTTGGTTTTTTGGGCATTGCAGAGGAAAAGGTTTTTGCAGATTTCGATCCCCAGCCGTTTGCCAATGTCATGGCAATCTTCAATGGTGGCGGTGGGGGAGTGGTCCATGCGTATATAGGGGATGCCCAGCTGGTCCAAAAAGCCATAAGTACGCATTTCCCTGGGAAGGCGGCCGGCAGGGTCCGCCGGCCGGCCTGTATGTAAAACAGGGTCAATGAAAAAAAGTGGGTTCCTGCCGTCAAGGGCAGGGGCGCTGTGGATGGTGTCCATAAATACTTCCTCCTGGTAAACATGGGTAATCGGAAAACTATTGGGACTATTATAGCGGATAAAAGGGAAAATGCAAGGGTTTTTGAAAAGGGATGCCAGGAATTTTGAAATATGGCCGGGGGGCTTGGACAAAGGCAGCCCAATGGGCCTGATTTCCGGCTATGCCATGGAAAAGCCGAAATAAAAGGGGAAACCCATACCAAGAAAAAAGGAAGAAGAGGCGTAACGATGGAGAAAAGGATAAGCGGTAAGGGAAAGGGGACACAGATGAGGAAAGAGGCTGTGAAAAGAAAAGGCAGGCAGGAGGAACCCGGCACGGGACGTAAAGAAGGGCAAGCAATCGGGGGGAAGGCAAAAGGGGAAAGGGATATTACGGGCGGGGGAAGCGAAAAGAACGTGGGGAGAGGACCAGGCAAGGAAAATGCAAAAAGCGGGGCAAGCATAAGCAGCAGGGGAAGGGCAGAACGGGGGGGAGGCCAGGCAAAGGCGGCAAAAGGCCAATTGACAAAAAAGGATGTAGGGGCAAAGGGGGGAACCGGCCCAAGGAAAGGGGAGGCGATAAAAAAGGATCACATGGAGGAAGGGCAAAAGGCGGTGAAACATACGGGCCGCCTGTGCAAGGTATCACAGATTTGCGGCGGCTGCCAATATCTCCATTTGCCTTATGAGGAACAATTGAAGTTGAAGCAGCAGCAATTAAATAAACAGTTGCATAAATTTGCCAAGGTATATCCCATTGTGGGGATGGAAAACCCGCTCCATTACCGAAATAAAGTCCATGCGGTGTTTGGCTACCGGAAAGGGGA
>JAAVZD010000150.1 GCA_022791475.1 Clostridia bacterium
AACATCTATATCACCAACCAGCGGGCGTGTTTCAAAATCAGTATGATGCCCGGCGCGTTGGATATGGATTTGCCGCTGGAAAACATCAAGGGCTTTTCGGTGAACGGCGTGGCGATATTCACCCAGGTAACGATCCACAGCCGGACGGGGGAAACCTATTCCTTTACGGGCTTTCCGGCAAAGAAACTGCAAAGCTGGCTGGCGCAGTTGGGTGTTCAGGAACTATAACCGGCTATAAATGGGAATTGAAGTATGGGAGAAATCGTAATGGCGAATGAATGTCTAAAGATTATAAAACGAGCTGCAAAAGAGCATCTGGAGCCTCTTGATTTTTTTCAAGTTGGACAAACACGCAGCTGGGTGCGGGATGACGGCTGGTATTTTACAGTCGTGGATTTTAGCCCGACAACGAACATTCCATGTGCCGCGCTCCATGTTTATCTAAAATTTCTTTGGGGAAAAAGTCTTGACATGGATACTAATATTAGCGGAATAGATTATGGCGAACGGGAAAGATTTCGTGTAAATTATGAGGGCGATAACGAGGGCTTCTATCAGTCAATGCGGGAATTTTGTGATTGTGCGAAGGAAAGAGCAACAGAATATGAACAGTTCCGTACCTTTGAATATTCGGATTATTTATTTGAAAAATTGCGGCAATCCCCCAATTTTTCTTTCAACATTAACCATTGGCAGAACTGGTTTTGGAATTGCTGGCATTGTGCGATGTATTTTTATTTTCGTGGACAGCCCGATATAGGTGATGAACTCATGCAAAAATTTATTGAATGGCGTCTGCGTGTTAACTATATAGGCATATCCAAAAAGGAAGAAGATAAAATTCGGCAGGAATTTATGGCAAGGTCAGAGTATCTCTTTGGAAAAAAGATGCTGGATTTGCCGGAAAATGAGAAACAGCCGTTTGTCTTTGCCAAAATCGCTGAAAAGCGGCAATTTCTCCGTTCAAAAACAGCCTGGAAGAAATTAAAAGAAAATGCTACTTACGGATAATGTGCTTGGGGCTTAGAAGGGCAGTGCATACATGAAAAAAGGCAATCGCTTCATATTTACCATCCTGCGGAATATAATATGCGCCGCGCTTGTCCTCTTGGTGCTGTTGGCCGCGCCCACTGGCTGGCTGTACGACCTGCGGGCCGGGGAGGGAACGGGGCAAGGCCAGCGGCCCGGCCCGGATGTCCAGCGGCTCCGGCGGCAGGAGGATATTGAAACCTGCTTTTTGAACAGTACCCCGGCCACCGTGGACGGCGGCGAGCTGGCGGCCTGCCCGCTGGCCCGTCTGCGGGATGTGGGGCAGGCGGGCGTACATACCCACCATAACAGCGGCGTGAAACGGTCGGTGAGCGTTTCGGAATACATTTATCGGGATAAATCTCGACGAGGCGCTCGTTGTTGACAATCATCATCGCATCGACGTACTTGCTCATCTCGTCGGCTCCTTCGATTGCTTTCTGGATTTTGCGCATGCCCTCAAACACGAAG
>JAAVZD010000151.1 GCA_022791475.1 Clostridia bacterium
AGTAAATTATGCAAAATCATGAAAAAATTTTTAGTGTTATATATTTTTATTGTCCATAGATAGAGTATTTCAGCACTTTTCCCTAAATTTCCAAATCAAATTTGGACAAGGCCGGCAACGAAAATATGAGCGAAGCCATAGAGGTAAATACACAGTTAAATAGGGCGCCTGTGTTTAGTCGGTACACCAACAGGAGTTGCAAAAGAAAACACAAATGATACCATAATTGTAACAACCATGGCAACTGATGCAGACATAGATGATATGTTAACATATACTTTATGGTATGGAACTTCAGCAGATAATATAAATACAAAAGGAAAAAGTTCAACCTCAACAAAGCCAGGAGAAAGTGTAAGCATAGAACAAAATGAAGGCTTGAGTAATGATACGAGATATTGGTTTAAGGTAGTTGTAAGTGATGGAGTGGATGAAGTTACTTCTGGAGAATGTAATGAGAGCACGTATTGTAAGGGAGAGTATTGCGAAGGTGGACATTTCACTTACCCAACGTGTAAAATGTGTCTTAGTAATGGAAAAGTATTGTGCGCTTCTTGTAATGGTAAAGGTTCGCAGAGTTGTTCTAAGTGTAGTCACTCTGGTTATATAGAAACGAAAAAAACTTGCGAAAGTTGTAATCGGTTCAGGTAGTGATGGGTGCCATGGATACCTGTATATTTATAATTATTCGGTCCGTGATCATTATTATCCAACTTGTATACTGTGCTCATACAAACTAGACCAAAACTTTGAGAGAGATATGTACATGTGTTATCAGCGCTGTGATTATTGCGGAGAAACAACACTTCAAGATTGGGTGTGCTCAACATGCTGGTCAGCGGGTAGGAGGCGGACCAACTCGCAGATGCTTTAAGTACAAGGGAGTATGTGCCGAATGTAGTGGAACTCGGTTCAGTCATCAAGAGATCAGAGTGTGCATCGTGCTCAGGCAAAGGTACTTGTTTGTGTGTAGATTGTTCGGGAGCAGGACTGATTAGGTGCCAAACGTGTAATGGTAAAGGCACAATGACCGAATCAAATAATTGTACTCATGGAAAAGAACCAAATAGTCCACATTTCTATTGCTCTACACATGAAAATAGCATAAGTCAATATCATAAATAAGTTAAGCTTAAAAATATAAATATTCTTATATATTAAGGTAACAACCATGTTGATATAATAAGGCAGATTATAAATAAGTAATCCCAAATTTACATCTAACTAGTTTTAGAGATAAATTTGGGACATATATTATTATAAAGATTTATAAATTAAATTTCTTTTCTATTTATGATATTGTCCTACATTGTTACCATGATGAGAACTAGATGTACAATAATAGTGTCCTCCTGTTACAGTATGAGTAGTACACGGCCCTCTAGTCTCAATTTGTCCATCACCGTCACAAGTTGGGCAAGTAACGTGTCCACTGCTATTGCATTCACTACAGGATGCTAAAAATCGAGTACAGTGTAAATCCAGAGACGGAAGAAGGTTTTCAAGACAACCATAAGAACAAGTATATCCGCATTTCATAATAATTATCACATAATTCACAACTCATTTTATAATAGAATTTATCCTTTTTTGCCATAGATCTACCACAAACTTCACAACTTCCAGATAGGTAATTATTATAACTATAATCAATACCATTGTTCTTTAATACTCCACCACATCGCAAAACCCCATTTTCTCCACATGAAGTACAAGGTATTTGATGATTACTATCACATTTCGTACATGGTACATTTGTATAACTCACTCCGTTGCAATATTCTCCTTTACAATACGTACTCTCATTTCCTTCTCCAGAAGTAGCTTCATCTATTCCATCGTTTACAACTACCTTAAACCAATATCTCGTATCATTGCTCAAGCCACTTTTCTCCAATGTCACAGACTGCCCAGACTTACCTGTTGCAGTTATATCTGTCTTACTTAAGTTACCACTGCCATCACCCCACCACAGTGTATATGTTAACATATCATTTTCGTCTGCATCGGTTGCCATGGCTGTTACAATTATTGTATCATTTGTATTAGCTTTTGCAACTCCAGATGGTGTACCGACTAAACATGGGTGCCCTATTTAACTGCGTATTTACTTCTGTGGCATCACTCATATTGTCGTTGCCGGCCTTGTCCAAATTTGATTTGAAAATATGCACAAAAGCGTTGATATAACTAAGAAAATTAACTGTTCAAAGACCAGTATAAGCAAAAAGTTCTTTTTAAATTACCTTTAGAC
>JAAVZD010000018.1 GCA_022791475.1 Clostridia bacterium
AATATATAGACATTGTCAAAGATTGGTTATTATTTTATAATACAATTAGATTAAAATCAAATAAAAAATATGAGACTACAAATTAATGTAGTCCCATATAGGTTCTTTTTTTCGTGTCCACCAAAGTGGGTTCACTTCAAAATTATTTTCCATCCTTTTTTGATTTATTAAGTTTTTTATAGATACATATTATTTTTTAAAAATTGTAAATGCTTTCATCTGACTTTATTTGTACATATAATTTTTCTTCTTTATTTAGTCCATATATTTTTTCAACTCCACATTTTTCTTTTTTATCACTTAAAAATATTATTCTTTCAAAACAATAATTTTCTATTAATTTGTTTAGTGCTGGATTTAGTTTTATATCTTCTATGGAGCTTCCGTGTGCTGTGAATATTCCTTTTATTCCACAGCATATTCCATATCGTATTGCTTCTACATCTTCCATGCTTCCTATTTCGTCTGCTACTATTACTTTTGGACTCATTGAACGTATTAGCATTGTCATTCCTAAGTGTTTTGTTATCCCATCTAATATGTCTGTTCTTATCCCTACATCATTTTGTGGAATTCCTCTATACATTGCAGCTATCTCTCCTCTTTCATCTACTACTCCTACATTTATTCCTTTAAAATGCATGCTTTCTATTCCATTACTAATTCTTCTTATTAAATCTCTTAGCAATGTAGTTTTTCCTACTCCTGGTGGAGATACTATCAGTGTGCTATATATGTTGTTTTCTTTGGGATTTATTACATATTTTACTATTTTATCGCTTGCTCCTAGTATCTGTTTTGCAATTCTGAAATTTAAGCTAGATATGTATGATATGTTAAGCACTTTGCCATCTTTTATAACCGCATTTCCTGTAATTCCTACTCTATGTCCTCCTTTTAAAGTAACGTAGCCGGTTTACTATTTGGTTTTGATAGCTGTATATAGAGTTATCACATATTTGCTGTAAAATTTCTAATATTTCTTCTGATGTTATACTATATTCAATTATTATTTCTGCTTGTCCTAATTTCAGTATTATTGGTCTATTTACTCTTATACGTATTTCTTCTAAGTAGTTTAAATTCACATTGTTTTTTACAAAATATTCATCTATTTTCCTTACTGCGCTATTAGGAAAGCACTTTAAAATATTATTTATATTTATCATAGTATTAATATTATATGCTTTATATATTTTTTTAGAACAAAAAACTTAAGGCGCTAAGAGCCTTAAGTTTTTTGTTCTATTATTTTTTTATTCTTCCCAGTTATGGTATATTTCTGATACATCGTCTAAGTCTTCTAGCATATCTATTAGTTTTTCCATTCTTGCTGTTCCTACTTCATCTAGTGCTACATATGTTGATGGTACCATTTGCAAACCTGCTTCTAAGAATTCTAGTCCTTCAGCCTCTAATTTTTCTCTTACTTCTGAAAACGCTTCTGTTGATGTTGTTATTTCGTATATTTCTTCTTCTACTCCAAAATCTTCTGCACCTGCATCTATTGCAAGCATCATTAGGCTATCTTCGTCAATAGAGCAATTTGATTTGTCTATTACTATTACTCCTTTTTTAGTAAATAAATATGATACACATCCTGATGTTCCTAAGTTTCCTCCACATTTATCGAAAGCATGTCTTACATCTGCTGCTGTTCTATTTTTGTTGTCTGTTGCTGCTTCTACTATTAGTGCAACTCCGTTTGGTCCATATCCTTCATATATTATTTCTTCATAACTTTCATTACTTGTTGATGCTTTTTTTATTGCATTATTAATAGTATCATTTGGCATATTGGCTGCTTTACATTTTGCTATAACATTTTTTAATTTAGAGTTCCCTGCTGGGTCTGGTCCGCCTTCTTTTACTGCTATTAATAATTCTCTTCCTAATTTAGTAAATACTTTTCCTCTTGCTGCGTCTGCTTTTCCTTTTTTAGCTTGGATATTGTGCCATTTTGAATGTCCTGACATGATTAATTCCTCCTTTTAAATTCGAAGAATGAAGAATTTTGTTCTCTTCACTTTTCACTATTAATTTTCTACTTACTAATTTTAGCATACTTTTCTTACTTTGTGTAGTGTTTTTTATAAATTAAATACTAAAATTTGTGTAAATATTTATAAAAAATAGAAAGCTTATTTTGATTATAAAATAGGCTTTCTTAATTAAATAAATTTAATCTATACTAATCAACTCATATTCTCTTGTTCCAAATCCTAATTCAGCCGCTGCTTCTATTGTATGAATTCCATTTTGTCTTTCTACTCTTTCTACAAAGTGGTCTCTTCCTGGGTCTTTTGAGTTATATACCAAATCTATACATGCTTGGTCTATTGCTATTGGGTCTGTGCTTGCAAGTATTCCTATATCTTTCATACATGGGTCTTCTGCTATTGCGCAACAGTCACAGTCTACACTCATATTGCACATTACATTAACATATGCTATATTCCCTTCAAAAAATTCTGCAACAGCTTTTGCGCTATCTGCCATTGCTTCTAAGAATTTATTTTGCTCTGCTACATAGTCCCATAACTTAAATTGGTCCTTCGTTTTACCTGCTGTATGAATCCATGCTTTTCCTGCTGAAGATGCAACGCCTATTGATAATTGTTTTAATGCTCCGCCATATCCTCCCATTGGGTGACCTTTAAAGTGTGATAATACTAACATTGAGTCATAATTATCTATGTTCTTTCCTACATAATCTTCTTTTATTACTTTTCCACTTGGTATTTCTAATACTTTATCTGGTCCTTCGCTATCTAAAATATCTACATCAAAGTATTTAGTCCATCCATGTGTTTCTAATAATTTTTTGTGTTTGTCTGTTGTGTTTCTTGCTCCTTCATATGCTGTATTACATTCTACAACTGTTCCATTAACTTTTTCTACTATTGCTTTTGCAAATTCTGGTCTTAAATAGTTTTGGTTTCCCTCTTCTCCCGAATGTAATTTTACTGCTATCTTTCCTTCTAATTTTACTCCTAATGCTTCATAAATTTTCACTAAACTTTCTGGTGTAATTTCTTTTGTAAAATATACTTTTGATTTTTCCATTTTACTTTTATCTCCTTTCATTTTATTATTTCTAGTGTATTAATCTTTCTCCATTTACTAATGGATTTAATGCTCTTATTTTTATATTAGATAAGTTTATTTCTGGTATATCTTCTTTTTTTATATTCATAAATTTTGTTAATTTTTTAGTTATTTCATTATTATTGCAATTCTTTAAAATATCCATTAATTGTTTTTCATTTAATATGTATAAATCATCATATGTTATGTATTTATTTTGTATGGCTTCTCTTGTTATACTTGCTAACAGTTCCATCATATAGTTGTCTTCTTTTGAATGGCAAAATATATCTATTGTTTTACTTGCTTCTAAAACCATGTTTGCAATTTTAATAGAATTAAACCCTATTTCTTTATTTCTTTCTTCATTTATAAATATTTTTGTATCATTAATTATTTTTTCTACATCATTAATGTCAATTGTTTTTGTCCAAAACAATGCTGTTAATATTACTCCATCTAACCTATCAGCACATAACTTAGGTCTATCATTATCTACAATAGTATATTTTTTAAAGTTTGTTATATCTTCTAGTAAAATGTTATCCTGTTTTAAACATTGGTTTAAATATGTATCTTCTTTTAAAATCTTCTCAGTATATTCTTCTGTGCTTTCTTGATTTTCATAGTCTTTATTCATATAGTCAATTACATGTGAAAAGCAAGGCGTTGCTATGTCATGAAAAAGACCTGCTAGTGCCTGCTTTTCATTTTTTGTATAATACCATGTTAAGAGTGCAACAGTTAGAGAATGGTCATATCTTGAAATATATTCATTAAAAGAATATATTTGTTTAGAAGCATAGTCCATTCCACAAAAGTACCCAATGTTTTTTAGTCTTAGCAAACTTGGTACTTGTAAATATTTGTCTAGAAACTGTGGTTTTTTATTTTCTTCTAATATATCTAAATATTGTTCTAATATTGATTTTCCCATGATAACTCCTTTCTCTATTATCCTAATGCCACATCTAAAATCATCATAATAACAAACCCTATTGCTACTCCTATTGTTCCTATGTTTGAGTGTTCTCCTTCTTGTGATTCTGGTATTAGTTCTTCTACTACAACATAAATCATTGCTCCTGCTGCAAATGATAGTAGGTATGGAAGTATTGGTATTACTATATTTGTTAGCAATATTGTTATTATTGCTCCTATTGGTTCTACTATTCCTGATAATGTTCCATATAAAAACGCCTTTGATTTTGACATTCCTTCACTTTTTAATGGCATTGATATTATTGCTCCTTCTGGTATGTTTTGTATTGCAATTCCAATAGATAATATAAATGCTCCTGCTATTGTAATTCCAGCATTTCCTAGAATAGCTCCTGCAAATGTTACCCCTACTGCCATTCCTTCTGGTAGATTATGAAGTGTTACTGCCAAAGTTAGCATTGTTGTTTTTTTTAGGCGTGACTTTACTCCTTCTGGTTTACTGCTTTGTATATGCATATGTGGAATTACACTATCTAAAGTTAGTAAAAATACCATTCCTAATAAAAAACCTACTGCTGCAGGAATCCATGAATTTTTTCCTTGTTCTTGTGACATATTTATTGATGGTATAAGTAATGACCAAATTGATGCTGCTATCATTACTCCTGCTGCAAAACCTAAAAGTATTTTTTTTATTTTATTATTTATTTTATCTTTCATTAAAAATACCATTGCTGAGCCTAATGTTGTGCCTATAAATGGTATTATTAATCCAATAGCTAAACCGCATAAACTTTATTCCTTTCTTTTACATTTATTTGTTATTATTTACAAATTGAAAGAAAGTTATTTAAGTTTATTTCATGATATTCAATATTTTTTATTTTTTTTAAAGTTTTCATAGTGTATTTGGTCTTATTTTTTAGAATTATTTTTATTTTTTTGTATATTATATCTTCATTTTTTGTAATTACTTTTTCTATATCATTATTATCTATAAAAATATAATTATCTATATCTATTTTATTTTTAGTTAGAGTGTCTGAAACTATTGGAATAAGGCATATTCCTTTATCAAACTTATTGAATAAATATCCCATTACATTTTTATTTCTCTTTACTTCAATAATTGCACCAATTGCTCCAAATAGCATAGGAAGTATAGAGGTTTCTATTTGACATGTGAAACAATAATTATATTCTCCATAACAATTTATTTTTTTAAAATATTCTTCTAATTTTTCTAATGTATTTAAGTCTTCCACCTTATATTAACTCCTTTTTCTAATTTTCATTTTCTTTTAAAAGTCTATCTAAATCATATACTCCATTTGGTTTTTTATCTTTCATCATTATTGCAATTTTTATTACATCTTCTGCAAGTTGTTTAAATCCACAAACTCTACAATGTAAATCTGCTACTTTCCAATCATTTATCAGTTCATCATATTCTAAAAATGATTTTATTTCTACTTTTTTACCTGTTTCATCCAATACCTTTTTAGCGACTACTTTTGCTGTTTCGCTTGGTACTTTTTTTGTTTTATAATGTGTTTCTATTAGTTCAATATTATCATTGCAAGTTTTAGCATATTCTACAACTGCATCAATAAAACTTTTAACTTCAAATCTAAAATTTCCGCCTCTAAATATTGGTATAATATTTGAAGCTTTTTCAAATGCTTTCATTTGTTCTTCTGTTAAACCTGCTGTTCCTATAATTAGTGGTTTGTTCTTTTTTATAGCATAATTTAATATTTTATCAAAACTGTCTTTATGTGAAAAATCTACAATAACATCAAATTCTTCCTTTATATCGTCTAACTGTTCATAATTATAATAATTGCTGTTGTTTCTACATATACCTGCTACAATTTCAGCAAAATTATTATTTTTACAAACTTCTATTGCTTCTTTCCCAGTTCTACCTGTTATTCCGCTCCATAATATTTTGACTTTTTGCATATTTTTTCTCCTTATTTACTTTAATATTTTATAATCAAATATTAACACAAGCATAAATAAATATCAATAAAAAAATAAAGTTTATATACTTTAAAATAAACCATTGCTTTTAGAAAATAAAGACTTAGAAAGGTAATTAACCATTTCTAAGCCTTTACTTTTAGGAATATGAATTATTAATAGTTCTCTGCATTCCTTTTTTGAAGGTCTTCAAACATGTCATATTCTCTATCTGCTTTTTTCATAATTGCAGATGCGGTAAAATATCCGCCAAATATAGCAATAATCAAGAGAAATATTGCAGCAAGTACAATTATAGTATTATCTTTTTTACTACCTTTACCTCCAAAAAGTGCTTTTGCGACCCTACCTAATGCACTTGGTGCATTTCGTGCTACACTTATGGTATTATGAACTTGTGCAAATGAGTTCCAGCCAGCCGTTAAACCATTAGCTAAAGTCTTCTTTTCCCAGAATGTCTTTAAGCTACGAATCCAAATGTAAAAGCCTGTTGGAATTATTGTTACAACGCAAAATAAATAAATTAAATCTGCTGAAAGTTGCTCAAACATTAAAATTGTTTCTGGTGCCACTGCTGCAATCTGCAATACAACTGGCGAGATAAGGAGCAGAATGTAACCATATACCATAGTAAAACCAGCTATTGCCATAACATAGCCTGCTACGATATATGCTCTAAAACTTCCGCCTACCTCTTTCGACTCTGACCAATACCGACCTACATAGCTTGCGTTTTCCCATGAAATAAAGAAATTCAATGCAAGCATAAACATTAGTAACAACATTGCCATATTCATTTCTCCTTTTTGATTGTGGTTCAGCATCTAGTAATATGCTGAAAATTTATAAAGTTTCTGTATTTTATTATACTATACATTACATAAAATTGCAAGAAAAATTTACCTAATTCTGTAACCTTATTTGCTCATCTTTTATTGTAGGGTATCTTATAAGTTTACTGCTGTTTAAATTTTCCTTATTCATATCTACTGCTGTAATTTGATGATTATCATATGTTGTATAATAGTATATTCCTTTATTTGTATTACAACATGAAGTATATATTGTTATTTCATATTTTCCATCTCCTAAGTTACAACAGCCTCTTTGTTGGTCTACTGAATTTAATATGTGAAAAAATTGACTGATACTTTCTTTTTCTTCTTCTTCTGAAATTGAGTTCATTTTTACAAATGAGGCACGTACAAATCTTGATTGTGATGACAAGTCTCCTGGAAGGCCTATTGCTCCCATTCCACGACTATATGTTTTTAAATTTATGTCTTTTGAAAATGTATTTTGTGGCTCTTTTGTTGATAAACCTATATAGTTATTTAGGTTAAACATTTGCATATCAAAGGGTGGATTATTAGTTAATACTCCTACTGGGTTTTCATATATTTTTATACCTTCTTTTAAAGGTTCTACTGTTATTGTTTCTTTGCTATCTGATATAATATAGTGAAGCTGAGCTACTGGTAAATTTTCATTAAATTGCCTATCTAATAAATTCATATTTTCTATTAGTTTTCGGGCTTCTTTTACTGTTGCACATTTGCTTAAAATCCATGGTATGAATTCAAATTGGGTTATATTATTTTTTCCCTCTATCTTTTTATTGTAGTAGCTATTACCTACAAAATTTAGACCTGCTATTGCTAAACCTTTTTCATTTACTCCATCATAATATAATGGGTAATTTTCTGTTACATGAGCCATACCAATTATGGCATAATGAGTATCTATATTTCCTTCTTCTATAAAATGAAATGGATAATTTCTTGGAGTTATTGTTACTTCATCTCCATAAGAAAATTCATAGTCTAGTGTTCGTCCAAAATAGAAATCTTTTGTTTTATATGTTACTGCTGTACACATTTATATTCCTCCTTTAATTGTTTATGTTATAATTATTAGATATATTTTTATAAAAAATACAGTAAAGTTCACATTTTAACTATTGAGATTAAACAATTTTTATGTTATAAATATTATGTACTAATAAATATACTATAAAGGATAGAAATAAATATGAAAAGATTATTAAGGGTAAGTTTGGATATATTGATAACATCAATAGTTCCTATAGCTTCGTGGTTTTTATTGGGGATTATATTGGATAATCATTTAATTAATATCTTCTCATTAACATATCCACTTCAATGTTTAATGGGTATGATTATTGCTATATTTGGTGTTGGAGCTAATATTAGCATTTATAGAGATAACAATAAAAATGGTGGAGATAATGGAATTTTCTATGGAATTATATTCAGTGTTTTAATTTTTGGCTTTATTATTTTTAACAATGAAAATTATATAAATTTTATGAATATGGATACTACAATATATAAAACATTTTGTATATATTCAATGTTTCAAATTTTTTGCCACATAGTGCTAGAGTTAATATTAACTAAACTCTATTATAAAGAGGAAAATACGAAAGCAAACAAAATAGCTATTTTGTTTAATACTATTAACTTTGTAAGTTTAATTGGTATGGCAATTATTACGAAAAATCAATTAATAACTGCAATTGTATCTGGTATTATAATGTTTATAATGATTACTTTTTTAAGTTTTAAAAATGTTGAAAAGGTTGATTTTAAAATTAATTTTATAAATTGGTTTAAATACAATTCTGTTGCATTTAGTGTAAGCCTTATGTTTTTTATTATATACTTTTTTGGATTTAGTAATTCTTTTGAATATGGTGAAAAATATATGATAGCAATAACTTTTGCTACATTAGTAACAGATATGCAGTGGGATATTACAGATGCAGTAAAAACTGTAGCAAAAGTAGATATTGCAAAGAAAAAATTTAATTATAACGAACATTTAAGAAATGCTATAAAATTATATATGTTGCTTATTTTATCAGTATTATTAATGTCACTTGTATTATACCCTTTTTACAAACCAGACTTAAAAATTGTAAGTATTTTTATTTCTTTACATATATTAGACTTTATGTTTGGACCATTTATAGAAATAAAAATTTGCTTTTTACAATTAGAAGATTCAGCTTTAAAAATGACTTCAAATATGATAATTGCCTATTTAATTAGAACAGTAGCATCATTTATACCAACACCTTTCTGTACAATTATTGGTCAAATGTGTTCTACTGCCTATGAGTTTACTTGTACTAAAATAAATTATAGAAAATATAAGAATAACAATAATATAAATCAAGATGAATTGATATAAATAAAATTATAATTAAAAATTCCCACAATTTTTTTCTGGGAATTTTTAATTATTTTGAATGAATTAATTTCGATTTCTAAATAACCATAATTGTATTTATATGTTTTATTAAACTATTAAAAACTCTTTACTTCATTTAACCATTTAATATACTAAACCCAAATAATTAGCAAAAGAAAAATAATTCCCACTATAATTGCAGAATAACCAGTTATTTTTGTCATTTTTCTAAATGATTTTTCATTCTTTGGATGTGGGTGGAATAATTCTTTTCCGTGTTTCATAGCTTACTTTTGGAGTATAATTTCCTATAATTATTAGTAGTGTTCCAAAAATTAAACATACACTTTTGCCTATATACACAGTGCTTCCTAATGGCACTTCTATCATTATAATATATAAAAGTACAGTAATAATTGGAATAAACCATTCAAATATTTTAATAATTTTAGGTTTGTTTTCTTCTTTTCTTTGCGTTTTCATTGTAAATAGTATACATATTGTTTGTACTATTGCCATTAATACAGGTATTCCAAATAATGCTACCTCCTTTGGTGCATAGTTATCTGGTTGGTCATTTATTGTAAAATGAATTGGCATTTGGTCTGGTAATTTGTTATATAGTACTCCACCTAATACCATTGGTAATAAACATATAATAACTGTTAAAATTAAGGTTTTATAATTTTTATTTTTCATCTTTGTTTCCTCCTAACTTATAAATCCAAACTAAAACATCCTCAAATACAGAACAGTTTAGTTCATAAAAAATAAAGTTTTTCTGCTTTGTTTCTGTTATTAAGTTTGCTTTCTTTAAATGTGATAAATGATATGAAACTGTTGCACCTGTTAAATTAAAACTACTTGATATTTCTCCTGCTGTTCTTCTTCCATCTTTTAATAATTCTAATATTTCCCTTCTAACAGGGTCACTAATTGCTTTTAAGGTTTCTGACATTCCCAATATAATCACCTCTCTTAATCTATTTTGATATATATCTAAATAGATTATACTATTGTAAAAATAAAAAGTCAACAACTATTTAGATATTTTTCTAAATAGTTGTTGACTTTTAAAGTTAATGCAATAATTATTTCTTTTTTCTAGGCTTTGGTATAGGAGTTACTTCTTCTATTTTACTAACAATTTTTTTACAAAAATCGGAATTATCTATATCTAAAACATAATGTTCTTTTGCTCCTTTATATGGATAACCTAATTTTGCATCTTTCATCATTTCTTCTATACAATCTAACTTTTTAACAAATGCATTATTATTACAAACTATGATGACTGGTTTATCATTAACATATATCATAAATTCTCCAAACATTTTCTTATATCTAATAATTCCAATTCCATTTATTTGTTCACATACATATTCTATATATTCATTTGTAGTTGCCATTTTTATTTCTCCTTTCTTATTTCATAAATAAAATTCCTATATACGAAGCATACATTAGGCAATATAGTACTCCATTTAATCTACTCATTTCCTTTTTAGGTGGTATATATGGGAAGATTGCTAGTATTATTGTTGAAACGGCTAAAAGCATTAAATCAAAATTATATGACATATTATATGTAATAGGTTTTATTATTGCTGAAACTCCTAGTATTAGTAATATATTAAATATATTTGAGCCTATTATATTTCCTATTGCTATGTCACTATCTCCTTTTAGTGCTGCTACTACACTTGTTACAAGTTCTGGAAGGCTTGTCCCTATTGCAAGTATTGTTAAACTTATTATTTTTTCACTTAAACCTACAATTTTTGCAACATTTACAGCATTATTTACTGCTAAATCTCCTCCTATCTTCAAACCTATAATTCCTAATATTATAAATATTATATTTTTTACTATATTATTTTTCTTTTTATCCTCTTTTTCTAATTCAACTAATGCATTATTCATACTTTGTTTTTTTGCCATAATTATTGTATAGAAAATAAACAAACTAAATAATATTAATAAACAAGTTGCTTCTATTTTTGATATTGTACTTCCTGTACTTGCAAATATCATAAGTATTATTGTAAATATTAAGCACATAGGTATTTCATATTTTATTGTTTCTTTTTGGAATTTGACATGTCTTAAAATACTTGCTAATCCTAAAATTAATAATAAATTACACAAATTACTTCCAACAACATTTCCTATTGCCATATCTGAATATCCATCTATTGCAGATGTTATACTTACAAATAATTCTGGCATAGAAGTTCCAATAGAAACAATTGTAAGCCCTATTATTATTTCTGGTATGTGAAACTTTTTAGCCAGTCCACTTGCCCCATTTACTAACATATCTGCTCCTACTATAAGTAGTATAAATCCTACTATTATTAATATAATTGATATAAACACTTTACATTTCTCCTTTTCATTTTGAACATATTATAATATACACTAATGATTTATAATTTTCAAGACTTGTATAAATTGTTTTAATTAATTTTTATATAATACTTTTCATTTTACATAGAAAAACGGAAAACTAATAATTATAGTTTTCCGTTTGGTAGAAGTGATTTTGTTATAGAAAATTAATCATATATTTATGATGTGCTCTATGGTTTTAGAATCCTTTTTTTCATATACATGTAGAGAATCTCCATGTTCAACCTTAATTTCTACTTTTGCTACACATGGTATTATATTTCCATCTCGATGAATTTCAAATTTAAAAGTTCCCTTATTAGAAATGTAAATTTCATCATTTCTTTTAGATAGAAAAATACCATAGCCAAGTTTCTTATCAAGTTTTGCATTTTCATTTTGCTCCACAAAAATATAATCAAGCTCAAGAGCTAATGCTTTAGTTGCTAAGTTTTCATCTGCTGTTAACAATGTTGGTCTGATTTGCTTAGGTAGTATTTGCATATATTGCAACAAAATGTTGTCAACATATTTATCGTCAGAATATCCTTTAAACCTTGACAACATATATTTATTAGGGGAACTCAACATTTTAGAAGTATATTTTTTTATATTTTCTTTTAAAGACTTTGTACCATTCTTTTTCTTTTTGTCCATCTCCTCTAGTGTTGCAAATATAAATGTTACCTGTTTAGCACTTTCTATTATATCCCTACCTCGAGCAGATGTTAAAGCACATGTGTCAACTAATATATTATTATACCTAGTAGATTGAACAAAATTCATATTGTCATCTGCCTGTACTTTAACACAACTCTCTGCTTTTTTTGGTGCTTTCTTTGAATTGTTCTGACTTAATAAATAAATGTACCGCTTAGCAGTAGATTCCGCATAACCCAATTCGATAAAAGTTTCTTTTGTTGGATTATTAGGAAAGTTTGGAACTACTTTCTGTATGTCTTCTACCTTACCTCCTTTTGATATAATATGACCAATTTCTCTGTTTTTCATGATGTTACCTACCCTTTCTGTATAAGATGTTGTAAATTTTACAATAATCTTCCAACCGTATTATGTCTATATTATACCATTTTTTTGAGGTATTGTCAAAAATCCATTTGTTTACCCTATTCTTCTTTTTTTCTTTGAAAAGATATTAGTTAGAGTAATAAATAATAAACTAAATAAAACAATTACTCCCATATTAATAAATACTGGCATTAAAGTTTGTATGTTGAATACTTCTATTGTTTTTAATAATTCATTGGTTTGAATGTACCAATATGTTGGTATAATGTGTGCTACTGTTAGAACACTTTTGGGTAGCCATTCTACTGGTACAAATGCTCCACATAAGAAACTTGAGCCTAGTGCTATTACATTTACTATTCCATTTATTGCGTTTTTGTTATTTACTATTGTTGCTATTAAAAATGCTATTGTTAAAGCACACATTGTAAATATAAATGAATTTACTATATATATCAAACCGCACTATGCTAAGCATCTTTTCTCCTACTATTATGAAACTTATTATTACATAAAATAACCATAAGAATGTTGCAAATAGACCGTTTGAAAATAATAGTATTCTATTATGCTTTTTATAATTCATACTACTTATAATTGTTCTTTTTCGTATACTTTTTTCATTAAAACTTGATAATATTAAGCATATTACATATATTGCACCTGCTAATATGCTATAACTTGCAAAATTATAGTAAAAACTTGCTTTTGATAAACTATTTGTGTCTAACTTTGATGTAACTTCTATTTGTGTTTCATTTTCTAAACTATTATTTATTTTTTCTATTAGTTCCGCTTCATTTTTTATTTCATTTGAATATATATTTTGTATTTTTATATATCTTGAAAGTAACATTTCTGCATAACTTGATTGGTAGTCCCCTGTGCTTTTTATTTGTATTTCTGGTTTTTCACCATTTAATACAGTTTGCCTATAATTTTCAGGTATGTAGATAATATAGTTTACATCTCTAT
>JAAVZD010000049.1 GCA_022791475.1 Clostridia bacterium
AATATATTGCATATGTGCCATTTTGCACATTTCCTCCTTTCCTTGTAATTAAGACAGCTGTTGAGGCTATACAAATTACAACAAAGAAGGATTTATTTTTCTTATTATATTAATAATAACATTATCTATATATTCTTTTTGAGCGGTTACATTTTCTATGATGTAATCATCATAAAATTTTACTTTAGTGTTTTCAATCGTATATTCTTCTAATAACATATCAATCGCCTCTTTAAAATTTATGAGAAAAGCATAAAAAACAGAATTAAAATTTTCTAAATAAATTATATGATGGGCAATTTATAAAATCAATTCCCTTTTATTTCCCTTTTTTCTAAAACAAATTGTTGAAAAATATACAATTTTATGATAATAATATAAAAACATGAAAGATAAAGGAGTGAAGGATTTTGAAAACAAATAAAACTAGAATTATATTATACCTCTATGAATTTATATCTACTTTTATATTATTTTATGCAGTAGATACCTTATTCTATTTAGAAAGAGGCATAACATCAAGTAAATATTTATTTTTTGTAGTAATTTCTTATATAGTACAGCTATTATTTGAAATACCATCAGGTGTTTTAGCAGATAAATATAGTAAAAAGAAAATTTTAATAATATCACAAATATTATTTATTATTTCAACTATTATATTTATCATAGCTCAAAATTATATAGTATTTATTATTGCTACAATAGTTGCAGGATTACAAAAATGTTTTGGAACAGGAATTGTAAACTCATTTTTATATGAATCTTTAGAAAATAAAAATAAATTTAATAAATGTTTGTTTATAAAAAATACTATATATTATACTGCTTATATGTTAGCTATGCCAATAGGAGGATTTATTGCAGAAAAACTAAGTATTGTTACAACATATTATATTACATTAATTCCAGCAATTATAGGATTGATAGTTTTATTTTTCTTAAATGAAAATGAAACTATCAATGTTAAAAATAATGATAATATAACTGGGAAACTAGAAATATTAAAAAATGGATTAAAAGAAATAAATAAAAATTCATTTATAAAAACAATAATATTTACAAATGCCATATTATTAGCTGTTATAAAATTAGTTGAAGAAAGCCATCCAGATTATTCTATACAAATAGGTATAACAGAATTTCAGATAGGAATTTACACATCTTTTATATTAGTTTTTTGTATAATAGGAAGTTATTTAGGTAGCAAAATAAAAAAGAAATATCATAATATTGCTATATATCTAAATCCAATATTAACGGGAATATGCATCTTATTATTAGGATTATTAAATAATAGAATTGGAATATTGTTTTTGCTAGTCATGTATATATTTGAAGAAAGTTTTGATAATATAATGCTTTCAAAAGTGCATAATAGCATAGCATCTAAATCAAGAGTAACAGTAGAATCATTAATGTCCATTTTGCAATGTATTTGTGGAATTATTATAGGAAGTAGTATTAGTATTTTGCTTAATTATATAAATGTAAATATTTCGTATATAATATTAGGATTATTAACTATAATATATAGTAGTTTAGTTATATTGTTTAAATTCATAAATAAATTAAAGTTGGATAGTTTAAATACTAATATAGATAAAATCTAAAGTGCTGTAGGTTTTTAAATCCTACACATAAATTCTAATGTGCTTTTAAAATTAATTCAAGGTTAAAATGAATGTGCTATCGTACAACCTTAAATAAATTTTAAAAGCACATTATTTTTCAGTTAAGAGGATTTAAGGATAAGTATATTTAATTAAGTAGACATAGGTAATACCTAAGTTGAACATACCTAATTAGAAATGAGGGCAGGAAAGCGAATGTTCACACATCGCTGGCACACTTTGAAGGACAAGCCTTCAAGAATTAATAAAAGAACAAAAATTTTAAGCAAATATGATGCAGAAATTCACCAAGTGAACTGGCTCAAACCCGCTATTCTTCGTTAAAATTGAAAATGGTGAACTAAAAAATTAAAAAAGTTCACTCATTTTAGGCAATAGTTCACTTGGTGTACTAAAATTTTATAGTTTTTTAGATTTTTATTTTTATAAAATTATAATAATGTAATTGACAAAAGAACGAATGTTTGATAATATATGACGAGTAAGAAATGAGGTCGATATTATATGAATAATAAATTAATTGGAAATGAAAATAATATTGTATTTTATACTGATGATGAAGGAAATTTGCAAATAGAAGTTGTTCTACAAGATGAAAATGTATGGTTAAACGTAAATGCAATAGCGGAATTATTTGATGTGCAAAGACCAGCAATTGTAAAACATATAACCAATATTTATAATGAGCAAGAATTAGATAAAAATTCAACTTGTTCCATTTTGGAACAAGTTCAAAAAGAAGGAACTAGAAATGTAACAAGAAAAAGAGAATACTATAACTTAGATATGATTATTTCTATAGGTTTTAGAGTAAATTCCAAAAAAGCAATTAAATTTAGAACTTGGGCAAATAAATTAATAAAAGAATATATAATAAAAGGTTTTATTTTGGATGATAATAGATTTATAAAAGGTGGTAAAATAAACCAGCAATATTTTGATGAGTTATTAGAAAGAATAAAGGTAATTCGTACAAGCGAAAGAATGGCTTACCAAAAAATAACTGATATATTTATAGCAACATCTATTGATTATGATAAACAATCAGAAGAAGCATATATGT
>JAAVZD010000152.1 GCA_022791475.1 Clostridia bacterium
GTAATATGCTGGATAAGGCGCAGATTGAAAAGTCTGTTCTTTATCCGGCTTTTTATTTTTTGGGAGGTGGAGGCAAATTGTGGGGATGAGAACATTATGGGGTTGCTGATGGAAAAACGGAAGATAAAGTGTATGCTACGAACAATGAAAAAGGAGGGTAGATTCTGATCTGGACTAAAAAGCGGCGGTCAGCCAGGAAGAATTTGAATACCAGGAAAAATATAATGAACTGACAGATGTGATTCAGGGGAAATGCACCTACATTTAAAGGTTGTAGCACAGAAGGGAAGCGAGCCTACAAGGATTTCTTTTTGCCGCGCAAGGGTCATGTTCAGCGATGATCCGGAAATTCCTGAGCCGGTCATGTAGACTGCAGATTTTCAGGAAACGGAAATGCCCGATCAAATGTTATCATTTTACAGTGGCCTCATGTTGAATTACGGAATATTTCTGGAAGGCTTGCAAGGCAGACGGATACATGAAGATATGTGTGGCGGGTGAAATCATATATTGCATATGCCAGCTGATACAGTATACGTAACCGGGCTGCTTCGGTAATCTTAGCAGTGAAATCACATATTGCATATGCTGGCTGAGATACTACAGGGGAACAAATTTCTGTTTCCCTGCAACCACAGATTGGAGCAGTATGTAGGGCAATGTGAAAATAAGCCTGAGAAAATAGTGGAGAAGTGCAGGGCATTTTGTGAATCAATGGATAATGGCCTGTTAGAAGATATTATAAACAGTTATCATGCATGGACAAAATAGGCGCATAATTCTGATATAAGTGTGGTCAGCAGACGCTATCAATTGGATTTTGAAAAATGATGGTATATTCCGCGCCCGTTGTTTGGCGAGTGGTAGGGAGGGATTGATATGGGAAGTTATATTATAAAAAGCTGTTCATTAGAACATATTCAAGAATACGGGGAAATATATGCAAAAGCATTTTCCGGAGAACCCTGGAATGATTGTTGGAAAATAGAGGATGCAATACTCCATGTCAGTAAATTTTAGAATCAAAACAATCTTATGGATTAGAGTGCTTGTCGGAGGGCAAAGTAGTGGGGTTCATTTTGGGCAGTACGATGCTGTTTCATTATGGAAGAGTTTTTGAGATCAATGACCTTGCAGTTTTGCCGGATTACCAGAGAAAAGGCATTGCAACAAAACTGCTGGAACGTTGTCTCGCGGAGATGGAAGAATGCGGAATAAAAGGCGTAAACCTGATTACCGCAAATGAAGGCATACTTCCGGGGTTTTATGGAAAGCATGGTTTTGAAAGGGAAGACAGGGTTATTTTAATGGGAAGGGAAATTGAATAATTCTGCATTTTATATTATGCAGGCAACTTGCTCGGAGGGTATATTACTCGGTGGAAGTAATATGCTGGATAAGGCACAGATTGAAAAGTCTGTTCTTTATCCGGCTTTTTTACTTTTAGGAAGCAAAAAGAGATCAGAGGAGGACAGAAACGATATGGATCTGCTTACAAGTAAAATCAAATCAATGTATTTTAAGTATCTGGCCGCGGCATTCGGAAGCGCGCTGATTTCGTCCATTTACGGTGCGGTGGATATGGCGATGGTCGGACAGTATCAGGGGCCGGAAGGCACGGCAGCGCTGGCTGTGGTTGCCCCTGTCTGGA
>JAAVZD010000003.1 GCA_022791475.1 Clostridia bacterium
TTTCAACTACAAGTAGCAAGTTATAATATTATTCAATTAGCCACCACAATAAATTTTAAGGCGTTTTTTTGTGATGAATAAGTATTTTACTTATAAAATATAAATTTTAAATTATAGGAGAAACTGTACTAAATATAAATATATTCTTATTTTTGTCATAAGAAGATGTAGATGAATACCCATCATCAACAAAGAACTTAATGTTTTGAAATTTGTTATCTTCTGCATATTTACTTAAAATTAATTTTTGATTTTTTATACTATTGCTTTCTCCTGAAAGTTCATCATCTCTTGATAAACGACAGTATAAAGCAGTTATTTTATCGCTTTCTAGCTGTTTCATAATTTACTCCTTTCTTTAGACAGCTTGAAATACGATATAAAATTATAGTTTTTAGTTGTAGTGTATTGACATAATACCATATTCATTTTTACAATGCAAGTGAATTTTAAGAATTTTTTATCCATTGTTTACACCCTTCTTGCAGGTACGCAAGAGGGATCTACAGAGCATATCTGTTACGCAACTTTTCTAAAGTGCGTAACCCACTATGACACTTTCAAAACTATCATTTTGGAAAGGTGTCGTGGGCTCTACGAGGCTTACAAAATTAGTTGCTAAAAAGCAACTAATTTTGTCACTGAAAAATTTTAAGCATACCTGCATAAAATTTTATCAGTGTTTTTGTTATGCTAGAAAACATAACAAAAAACCGACGGAAACGACAAATAAAATTAGCAACAAAACAAATTTGTTCTAATCTTATTTGCACATCTCCCCGTCGATTTGTTTATACTGGACATTTTACATATATATACATTTTTTTAAAACCAGTGCTAGTTGACATATTGGAGCGAGTTAAACCCAGACTGCGAAAACAATTTAATGCCTTCTGCCAAGTAACTCATTATGTGTGTGTCATTGTTAATTTTTCAGTTACCATTTGAAATGGCACACATAATATATCATCAAATAAGCTTGATGTCAAGCATTTTTGACATTTAATGTAAAATATAGTATAATAAAATTAGTTTATTATGTTAATTAGAAAGGTGGAATAGGATTATGGGATATATAAAAGAAGAAGAAATAGTAAGAAATGACATAAAACTTTTCAAAGCACCTATAAACTTAGATAAATATGATATGTATTATATAAAATTTCAAATGAGAACTGGAAGTACAAAAATTGTAAGAGTTTTCTGTGAAAAAGGTACTTTTCCTGATTTTCAAAGTGAAGAATTTCAAAAAATACAACAGGATTATGGCAAAAATCTAATTTCTGATTTTTTCGTAAAAAGATTGATTGGTCAAAATGGATTAATGACTAAAGAAGGTCGAGATGATTATATTTATTTGGGTGGAGAACTCTGTAAAAATGGGTATATAGCTGATCGTTATATGATACAGCCAAACGGAAAAACTGGAC
The DNA here is from genome assembly GCA_022791475.1 of Clostridia bacterium. The sequence goes on from JAAVZD010000003.1 coordinate 1,431, forward strand.
AACAGAACTTTGAGGATAGTTTATTTAGTTTAAAATTACAGGTTCAAGCTAAAGAAAATGTTTCTCAAAATGATAAAGTTTCAAATAACCAAGATGGTAAAGGAAAAACTTATGTAATTGGGGATATTCATGGAATGTATGGTTCATATATTGATATTATGAAAAAAATGACCACCAATGACCATCTGATTATTCTAGGAGATGTTATTGATAGGGGAACTGGTGGAATTCAAATTATTCAAGATATAATGAAAAGAAAACAAAATAGACAATATAATCCAGAAATTACTTTTCTTTTAGGAAATCACGAAATGCAATTTTTAGAAACTGTTAGTATAATGATACGACATGGATTACATAGAGAAGATTTAATTAATATAATGAATTGGAGAAGTACACGTTCTCAAATGGGATGGTATAGCCTGCATAATGATGAACGTTCTAAACAAGAATATCGACGTTGGAATAGTGAATTTAATAAATATAATGGAAAATATCAAGAGTTAATTAGTGAAAAAGGATTGATTGACTGGGAATTAGATACTATGGGAATATGGTTAAATTCAAATAAAGGTAAAACGACAATTTTTGATTTTCTAAAAGGTGGAAGAGTTAATGGAGCTCAAGAGCAAAATGCTATATATAAATTTCTTTGTGATTCATATGTTGTATTACCACAAAATATTAAAGGCAAAGATTATTTATTTGTACATGCTATGCCACCAAAAGATTCGCAAATGATTAGTAATATGAAACAAACTAGAAAAGGTTATAGATTTGCAGAATTAACAAGAGAACAATATGAATTTATGTTACAAGAAAGAGATAAAAGTACTTACGAACAAGCTAAAAAATTTGGATTTATTACAATTTGTGGGCATACCCCAGAATTTGGAACTATTTTAAGAGACGAAAATAAAGGTGTTATTAGAATAGATGCAGGGTGTGGACATAAACAAAAGAAATGTAAATTAGCTTTATACTGTGTAGATGATGGAAGTGTCGAATATTATGATGAAAAAGAAACTACTGTAGAGCCACAAGAGTTATAAATAAAATAGGATATTCGTAATCAAAACGAGTATCCTATTTTTCATTAATTAAAAATAAATTCATTTAAAACAGTTTCTTCAACACAATATTTATAATTATTCATAAGCCCAGTCCATCTCAAAGGGTCAGTATTTTTCAAGTTTTCATCAATAGGATTTTTTTCTAGCATTTGTTTCATAAGTACTTCAAATCTTTCTTTAGCTTGTTTATCAGTTTTTACAATATGTTTTCTTAATGTTTTGTTCATAAACATTATTATATATTCAGCCTTTTTATGATTCTTTAAATATTCTAATCTTAAATGACCATACTTTCCAATAATATAATCATTTTCATAATCTTCCTTTTCCAAATATAAGTCAGGAACGAAAAAATTTCCTTCTTTGTGATAAGTTATCTCTACCATATCTAAATCCTCCTAAAATTCAATTTCACTACTTTTAGAACTATAATTTTATATCTGCTAGCTGTCTATAAATACAATTTTTCATAAAGTGTACTTAATTTAATCTTACTGGGACGGAGTTTTTGTCACTACCATTTGAAGAGATAATTATAAAAATAAAGGCATATTAATTTTAATTTGAGAATTTAATATGCTTTTTTATTTTTTATTTTTATTGTAAAAAATGTAAACTTATGATAATATAACTAAAAAAATAGGAGAAATTTTATGAATAAAGTTGTATTAATCACAGGAAGTAGCAAAGGAATAGGGAAAGCTACTGCAATTGAATTTGCAAAGAAATGGTATAATGTAGTAATAAACTATTTAACAGACGAAAATAGTGCAAAAGAATTATCAGAATACTTACAAAAGGAATATAAAATAGAAACATTAGTAGTAAAAGCTGATGTTTCAAATGAGAAACAAGTTCAAGATATGGTAAATAAAACCATAGAAAAATTCGAAAAAATAGATGTACTTGTAAATAATGCAGGAATAGCAATAGATAAGGAATTTGAAGATAGAACAGTAGAAGACTGGAAAAAAAACTTAGAAGTAAACACAATAGGTACCTTCTTAGTATCAAAATATGTAAGTGAAAATATGCTAAAAAACAAAAGTGGAAAAATAATAAATGTATCATCAACAAATGGAATAAACACATTCTACCCAACAAGTATAGATTATGATGCTTCAAAAGCAGCAATAATAAACTTAACCAATAATTTAAGTATACAATTTGCACCATACATAAATGTAAACGCAGTAGCACCAGGCTGGGTAAATACGCCAATGAACCAAGAGTTACCACAAGAATTTATCGAAGAAGAAACAGCAAAAATATACAAAAAAAGATTTGCCGAGCCAGAAGAAATAGCGAAAGTAATATTATTTTTAGCATCAGATGATGCAGAATATATAAATGGAACAGTTATAAAAGTAGATGGAGGAATGTAATTCTCTCCATTTTTTACTTATTAAGATTTTATGAAGCCTATTCACATTTTAATAAAAAGTAGTATAATAAATAACAGTAAAAAATAAGGAGAACAAAAGTGAATAAGAGAAAAGTAATAAATATAGTAGGAATAGTAATAGTCATAGCAATATTTGCAATAGCAATAGCATATTTAGCACCAATAATGAAAGATATATCGACAAAAGAAGGGCAAATAGAATTTAAAGAAAAAATAGATAATTTAGGAATATTAGGTATGCTTATATTGTTTGCTTTAGAAGTTGCACAAATATTTTTTGTAGTAATACCAGGAGAGCCATTAGAAATTTTAGCAGGAATGTGCTATGGAAGTATAGGCGGAACAATATTTATAACACTATCAGTATTCATAACAACAGCAATTTTATATTTTCTAGTAAGAAAATATGGAAGAAAATTTGTATATGAATCTTTCAAAAAAGAAAAGATAGACAAAATAGAAAATAGTAAAATACTAAAAAATCCAAAAAAAGTAGAAAGAATAATGATAATACTATTTTTAATACCAGGAACACCAAAAGACTTATTAGTATATATAGGAGGTTTATTACCAATAAATCCACTAAGGTTCATACTAATATCAACATTTGCAAGATTCCCATCAGTAATATCATCAACAATAGTAGGTTCAAGATTAGCACAAGGAGATATAAAAACAAGTGCAATAGTATATGCAGTAACATTTTTAATTACAGCAATTATATTAGCAATAATAAATTTATTTGATAAAGATAAAGAAACAAAACAAGCATTAGAAGCGCTAAAATAAAAAATGGAAATTTGAAAAAAACACTAATAAAAAGCGACATTACAAGCTATCTTATTAGTGTTTAAATTTATTACAGTTACAATTCACATCTATCGTTTAAAATCCGCTCCCAGAGGTTAATATATTTCATTTTTTCCATTTCGCCCTCCAAGATAAGGGGTATTCCTCCGCCTCAAAGGGCTGCCTGAGTCTTCATTACAAAAATAAAATATATTAACCTCTGCGCGCTAGTGCATAATGATTTAGGTGTGAATAGAAATAATTAATTGCAAAAAAAACGAACAAAATTTTGAAAAAACTATTGACAAGATAAATAAATTGATATAAAATAAGTTCAACAAAGCGAACAAGAGTTCAAAAAACAATATTTTGCAAGGAGTGGTTTGAAAATGAATTTATTTAAAAGTAGAAATAATGTAATAACATACACAGTTAATAAAAGAGAATATAGTAATTTATATATATCTGTACAAAATGGAGAAGTTATTATTAATGCTCCTTGGTATATGGCAAGTAGTCAAATACAAGAAATAGTAGAAGAAAAAAAGCAATGGATATTAAATAAAATAAAAGAATATGAAATAGCTTGTGAGAAAAGAAAAATAAAAGAATATACAAGACTAAAAATAGTAAAAGTGTTAGGGATAAATTATGATTTAGCTATAAAATATAAAAATATAAAAACACCAAATCTATCTATAGAACAAGGTAAAATATTAGTAATACTTCCAAATAAATATAAAAAATTGGGAAATGATGAAATAGTAAAAATATTAATAGAGAAAATGTATAACATGGTAGCAAAAAAAGAAATAGAAAGAGCAATGGAAAAAACAAGAATAATGGTGGGGATAGCTCCAGAAGACTATGAAATAAAAAGAATAGAAGGAACATTAGGTAAATGTTTAAATGAAAAAATCACAATAAATCCTAATATTGTTAAATATAGTAGAGAAACTATAGAATACATTATCTTACACGAATTTTGCCACTTAAAATACAAAAATCACACAAAATCTTTTTATAATATGATAAAAACATATATACCCAAATATAAAGAAATAGAAAGTGAATTAAAAGGAAAATCATATTAAATATTATAAATTATATTCAACATTATTATAAAGCTGAATATAATTATGACAGGAGGTATATAAATATGGACGGAGTTTATGAAACAAGTATTAACACACCAATGGGAAATATTAATGCACGTATAGCATTAAAACAAACAGGAAATGTGATAAATGGAATAGTAGAAATAATGGGTTCTAAAAATCCACTTACCACAGGAAAAGTAAATGGCAATAAATGTTATTTTTCAGGAGAAATGAAAAATAATATGCTTAGTTTAAAATATGATATAACAGGAGAGCTAGTAGGGAATATACTTAATATTTATGCAAAAACGAATATGGGAGAATTTAAATTACAAGCGAAAAAAGTTGGATAAAATTATTATTTTTTAGCCATGAAAAATACACCTCCATTTAGATTTTAATACAAATTGTTTTTATTTGTGTTTACTAAATGGGGGTGCATTTCATTATTATATATTGTTTTTTTCTGTTCTAATAAATAATTTATTTAGAAAAAATGAATTATTTTTCTTTTGTATCATTTAACTTCCTACAACTTTGCTCTGTATCCACACTTATACACTTATCTGGATTTTTAAAAGCTAAATACCAACTCATCCCATTTCTATTTTTAGCAATTTCCTCATTTCTTTTTTGAAGTGCTACAAAAGTAGTAGGAGGAGCCACAATAATAGGTTCGCAAGGTACCCAATTAGCAGGTGTAGAACCATGTGATTCGTCAGAAGTTTGAAGAGCCTCAATACACCTTAAAATTTCAGGAATACATCTACCTATATTTAATGGGTAAACCAATATAAGCCTTACTATACCTTTATCATCAATAATAAACACATTTCGCACAGTTTCAGTAGTACTAACATCATTAGAAATCATACCATATTTTCTAGCAATAGCCCCATTTCTATCAGCTATAATAGGGAAAGGAACAACAACACCAGTTTTACAATAAATATCATATACCCAAGCTAAATGAGAAGGGTTACTATCTACACTAAGCCCAATTAAACAAGTGTTAAGCCTTTCAAAATATGTATTTGCTTTACTAAAAGCTATCATTTCAGTTGTACATACAGGGGTAAAATCACCAGGGTGAGAAAATAAAACAACCCATTTACCCTTATAATCATTTAAACATATATTTCCCATAGTAGAAGTAGCCTCAAAATCAGGTGCATGTTGCCCAATTCTAACTGTTCCATTCATCATTATTTCATAATCCATAAAAAATAAACTCCTTTCGTTTTTTATATATAATATGAATAGAGTTCTTTATTGTTACAGTCATTAAAAAATCTCAAGCTATAATTATAGCCTGAGATTTTTCAAACCTTAATCTTGATGTCTAAAAGCAATCATATTATTAATATCAAAACGTTTCCTATTAGCTAATTCTTCATAGAGTTCTTGAGAATAATTAGCCATATTTAATCCATGTTCAGGAAAATAAATATAAAACCAAATACGAAGTTCATTAGGAAGACATACCAAAGATTTTCTTTCTTCTTCAGTCATATATCTTTCCTCTAATTTTGAAACATATGAATTAAAGAAATCTCCAATCCATTTAAGTTTTTCCTCTAGACCTAAGTCTAATTGTTCAAATTCTTTCCGCTTTAAAGTTAATTCTTCTTTTACAATTTCAATATCTTTTTCAGTGATTTCTTTCATAATCAAAATCCTCCTTAAAATAAGATAACATAATTGTATGCCAATTAAATAAAAATGTAAAGTAGCTATAAACAAATTATTAATATTTTATAAATAATATACTACAAAGAAAACTCTTGTGATATAATTTAAAAAAAGTTAAAGGGGATAAGCAAATGTTAAAATTAAAAGATGTATCGAAGTTTTATTATAACAAAGGCCTTATAGCAACAGGGTTTACTAAAATAAATCTAGAGCTAAAAATGGGTGAATTCGTTGTAATTACTGGTGAATCAGGTAGTGGAAAAAGTACGCTTTTAAATGTTCTTTCTGGACTAGATAGTTACGAAGAAGGAGAAATGTATATAAATGGTGAAGAAACTAGTCATTATACAGAAAAAGATTTTGAAGATTATAGAAGAAAATATATAGCAAATATATTTCAAAGTTTTAACCTAGTAAATAGTTATACAGTATATCAAAATGTTGAACTTGTAATGTTATTAAATGGATATAAGAAAAGTCAAGTAAAACAAAAAGTATTAGATATTATAGAAAAAGTAGGACTTACAGAATTCAAAAATACAAAAGTTTCAAAACTTTCTGGTGGTCAAAAGCAAAGGGTAGCAATTGCAAGAGCAATGATAAAAGAAACGCCAATAATAGTAGCCGACGAGCCAACAGGAAACTTAGATTCAGCATCTAGCAAAGATGTAATAGAACTTCTTAAAAAAGTAGCTAAAGATAGATTAGTAATAGTAGTAACTCATAATATAGAACAAGTAGAAGAATATGCAACAAGAATTATAAAAATGCATGATGGGAGAATAATAGAAAATAAAGAGATAAAAAATGTTGAAGTTCCAGAAAAAGTAGAAGAAAGTAAATATACAAAAATAACAATAGCAAATAAATATAGGTTAGGAATAAGAAATACCTTTAATATAATACCTAAATTTTTACTATTATTTGCCGTATTTTTATTTATAACAGTAGCACTACTTAGCGAATATGCAAGCTTTAGTCAAACAGAATATGAAGCAAATAAAGCAGGATATAATGTGTTTTTTAGAGATTTATCAGAAGAAAGAATTATAATAAAAAAGAAAGATAAAACGGCATTTACAAAGGAAGATTATGAGAAAATTGAAAAATTAGAAACAGTCAAATATGTAGTAAAAGATGATGTAACTTTAGACAGTAATATTAGTATATATGAAGAAGAAATGGGAATTTATTTATATGGAGATGCTAAAGAGGAAAGTTTTTTTGATGGAGAACTGACAGCAGGTAGAATGCCAGAGAAGGAAAATGAAATAGTAGTTAGAATTCCTAAAGACTATTATTATGTAAGAAATGGTGCAGAGCAAATTTTAAACAAAGAATTTAGAAGAGATAATGATTATTCTAAATATACTCGAGAAAATGCTAAAATATTAGTAGTAGGTGTAAAATTATATGAAGAAAATGATATGTTTAATTATTATGGTCAAAATACTACATTTTATGTAACAAATGAATATTTAAATAAATACAGAGAAGAACTTAATCAAAATTATAGTAAAATAAAAAGCTTATTTGCAGGTAAATATTATGAATCACAACAAGGAAATCCATATTATAGAATACAGCCAAGCGATAAAGTAGCTTCAGGTACAGCAATTGTAAGCAATGAGGCTAATGGTTTGTTTAAAGATTACAAGGCAAAAAATAAAGAACTAAAAATAGAAATAGAAAATATTTATTATAAAGATGAGTTGAATTTAAAAGTGTCAAATACATATACTAAAAACTCATTTACACGAATAACAGGAAACAAAGATTATGACCAAAATAATGGAGCAATATTTATAAATGAAGAAGATTATAAAAGCTTATTTAACAAATCTTCATATCAATCTTCTGTATTTGTAAAAGATGAAAAAGATTTAGAAGAAACTAAACTAAAATTAGAAGAATTAGGATTATCAGCAAAACCAGTAAAAGATTTCAAAGTAAATGAAGGAAAAGAAATTCTTCAAATAATAAAAATATTTAAATTAGTAGTAACAGTAGTATTAATATTAGCATTATTCTTTATATCATATTTCATTATAAGAATAATACTAAAATCAAGAAATGTATATTTTACAACATTAAGAATGCTAGGTGCTACAAATAAAAATGTAAAAAGAATATTAGATATTGAGTTGTTTATAAATTCAAGTATAGCATATTTCAGTTTTATAATATTTATACTTTTAAATAAGTTTGAAATTTTAAATATAGAATTTATAAAAACATTATTAAAATTCCTAAGCTTAAGAGAATATATTCTTATGTATATAATTTTAATTATAATGTCATGGCTAATATCAAGAAGATTTTCAAAACGAATATTCAAAAAATCAGCAATTAAAACGTATAATGAGGAGGTATAAATATGATAAAAATAGAAAAAGTAAATAAATATTTTAATAAGCACAAGAAAAATCAAATACATGTCATAAATAATACCTCACTTGAATTCGGCGAAAATGGATTGGTAGCATTGTTAGGGCATTCAGGAAGCGGTAAAACAACACTACTAAATGCCATAGGTGGGTTAGACAAAGTTAATAAAGGTAAAATATATATAAATGGAGAAAGAATAACAAAAAGAACTAGCCACAAAATAGATAAAATAAGAAACTTAAATATAGGCTATATATTCCAAGATTATAAACTAATAGACAATATAACAGTATTTGAAAATGTTGCAATGGTATTAAGGATGCTAGGAATAAAAGATAAAAAAGAAATAAAATCAAGGGTAGAATATGTATTAAATTGTGTTAATATGTATCGCTACAGAAACAGACTAGCAAGTATGCTATCAGGTGGAGAAAGACAAAGAGTAGGAATAGCAAGAGCAATTGTAAAAAATCCTAATATAGTAATAGCAGATGAACCAACAGGAAACCTAGATAGCCAAAATTCATTAGAAATAATGAATATAATAAAGGCAATATCAAAAAATAGGTTAGTAATACTTGTAACACATGAGGTAGACCTAGCAAAATTCTATGCATCAAGAATTATAGAAATAACAGATGGAAAAGTTGAAAAAGACTATGAAAATTTGGATAGCAAAGACCTAGATTATAGAATAGATAATAAAATATATCTAAAAGACTTTGAAAAAAATGAAACAATAAATAAAGATAATATAAACTTAAAAATATATGGAGAGGAAAAAGATAATTTAGACTTACAAATAGTAATAAAAAACGGAAACATATATGTAAAATCAGCAAATAAAAAAGTAGAAGTAATAGATGATACATCAAGTATAGAATTTGTAGATGACCACTACAAAAAAATAGATAAGACTATATATCAAGAATATGACTACGATTTAAGCAAAGCCATTAAAAAGAATATTAAACCAAAATACAGTTCTATATATAGTATACCAAAATCTATAATTAAAGGCTTCAAAAAAATAGCAAGCTATTCAATACTAAAAAAACTTTTGCTAATAGGCTTTTTCGTATCAGCCATGTTTATTGTATATGCAATTAGCAATATGGCAGGAACATTAAAAGTAGAAGATAAAGACTTTATAAGTAGAAATAAAAGTTATTTAGAAGTAAAACTTCCAAGCCTAAAAGTAGAAGAATATTTAAAATATGAACAAGATGAAAATATAAATTATATAATGCCAGGAAATAGCAATATATCATTTTCAATAAAAAATGAAGATTATTACCAAACAAGTAAAATGAACGCAGAGCTTTCAGGCTCACTTTCAAGTATTAATATGATTAGTAACCAAGATATAATACAAGGAAGAATGCCAGAAAATGAATATGAATTAGTAATAGATAATATGATAATAGATAGAATGTTATCTTCAAACACATTAGTAGCACATGCAGGAATAAAAAGTGGAACAGAACTTTTAGAAAAAGAAGTTTATATGAAAAATATGAGACCATTTAAAATAGTAGGAGTTACAAATAAAAATAGCCCATCTATATATGCATATGAAAGTAATTTTATAAACATACTTTCAAATTCTGAAGGCTCAGGAAACAATATGGGAATAATGACTATGGATAGAACTAACGAAAATAATCAAGAGGCAAATATAATAAATTATAAACTAAAAAAAGATGAAATAACCTTAAGAAAAGGAAGACTTCCAGAAAATGATTATGAAGTAATAGTAAATATAAGTAATGAGTATAATGTGAAACTAAATAAGAAAATTAAAACAAAAGTAAATGAAGTAGAGCTTACAGTAGTAGGTTATTATGATAGTACTGTAGACTTAAACGCATATTTAGTAAATGAAAATACAATGAAATATAAACTAATAAGCCAAAGTCAGAATATAGTAATATATGCAAAAGATGATACAAAAGTAACTGACAAGTTTGATAAAGACTATAATTTGTTTGTAGAAAATACATATGAAAATGATAGAGCAAACTATTTAAAAGAGAAAAGTTCTTCAAGAAAAAGTAGCATAATATTTGCAAGTATAATACTTGCAATATCACTTGTAGAAATATTCCTAATGATGAGGTCATCATTCCTTTCAAGAATAAAAGAAGTAGGAATATTAAGAGCAATAGGAGTAAAGAAAACAGATATTTATAAAATGTTTGTAGGAGAAATATTAGCAATAACAAGTACAGCAAGTTTATTAGGAATACTATTTATGAGTTACATGCTAAGTTGTGTAACACAAATAAAATACTTAGGTAGCATGTTTGTAATAAACTTTGGAGTAATATTATTAAGTATAATATTAGTATATGCTTTTAATATAATAGTAGGATTACTTCCACTATTTGGAGTACTTAGGAAAACACCAGCAGCAATACTTTCAAGGCATGATTTGGAATAATATAAAAAAGGAAATAAAAGGAAAGATTTGGGACACGTCAAAAACACTTTCCTTTTATTTTTTGAACTTTAATTTAAAAAGAAAATTTTTTGGCGTGTCCCAGATCTTTCCTTTGAGGGGCAAAATCTTTATAGTTAAAATTATAAGCATTATGAAATAAAGTTTATAAACTATTAAAGTAAACACTTGCAAAATTATGTAAAATATTGTATAATATGAAAAGATGCAATGTATAATGGTATATAAACCAAATAAATAATTTTAGGAGGGAAACAAAATTTAATATGAGTGTTATTTAATAGTAAAGTAAAAAAACAAATTGAAAACTGAATATGGAACATAATAACAATATTTTTTCTAATGGAAGGAGACAAACTATGAATGACATCATGAACAAAATCAACAAAGGAACACTAATTGTTGTAGGAGCAGTTGCAGCGGTCATCATTATGATAATTATAGGAATATCTTCTGTACATTCCAGTGCAATTAATTATTATGAGAAAGTAACAGAGGCACAATCAGCAATTAAAGTCGAGGAAAAACGGAGAGCAGAGTTAATTCCTAACCTCGTAGACTGTGTTAAAGATTATAACAGACATGAGTACGAAACACTTTTGGCTGTTATTGATGCTCGGAGCCAGCAGTCTGGAGAAGTTACAGATGAATTGGCACAGGAAATAAAGAATGAGTTAAGAGTTATAGTAGAAGCATATCCTGAGCTTAAAAGCCAAACTAATTATGATGAATTGATGAAAGAGCTCAGTACAACAGAGAACATGATTGCTGAAGTCAGAAAGAACTACAATAATGCAGTAACTCGATATAACGTATATACTCTTCATCCAATTCGCAAATTCTTTCTTTCAATTACAGGCTACGAGAGAGTTGAGTTCGAAAAACTTGATTATAACGTTTCAGAGGATGCACCTACAAACTTATTTGATTAGAGGGCTGTAGTATGGAGATAAAGAAAAGAGAAGTAATATTCAGCATAATAATTATTGCTGCAATGCTAATCATAGGTTTTGGAATTAGCGAAAAAATACGGCAAAATATGCTTGAAAAATATCAGAGGTATGATTTAGCACTTAAAATTGATACTGAAGAATTATTCAGCTACGGAATGAGTACAAATGTTGGTGATGCTTTTGTATATGGAGACCTAAGAACTATTGATCCTGTTACCTTTTCAGAACTCGAAGGAGTATATTCATATGTAAAAAAGGAAGAACAAGAGTATCGTAAGCATTACAGAATAGTAACTAAAACATATACAGGTTCCGATGGAAAAACAAAAACAAAAACAGAAAAGGAAGAATATTGGACATGGGATACAATGAGAACAGAAAGAAAAACAGCAACAAGGATTTCTTTCTTAAACGTTGAATTTGATTATGAAAAAATACCATTTCCAACGAGCCATCATGTAAAGACAATTAGCACAGGGTATCATAGAAGAAATGTTTATTATGGTACAGATACCGATTTTCAGGGAACAATATTTACAGTTCTCAAAGAAGATACTATTAATGAAACATCATTTTACAAAAATCGAACCATTTCAGAGACAATAGAAAATCTGGAATCTGGAAGTGAAGTTGTTGTTTTCTGGGTATTTTGGATAATTCTTACAGGAGGATTAGTTGTAGGATTCTATTATCTGGAAAATAATTGGTTAGATTGAGTAATAAAAAATAAGTCAAGTACAATTGTATTTGGCTTATTTTTTTAAATTAAAAGATTTTACTACGAATACACGACTTGACTAACTTTAATTTAATGATATAATTTTAAGTATAAATTAATTAATAAGGAAAAAGTAAATGTCAAAAAAATATTTAGAAAAAGATGTACTACAAGCAGCATTTGAAAGGCTAGAGATTATATTTGATGAATTTGAGAATGTTTATATAAGTGTTAGTGGTGGAAAAGATAGTTCAGTTATGGTCCAACTTGCGAATATAGTAGCAAAAAAGAAGAACAAAAAGTTTGATGTACTATATATAGATTTTGAAGCTCAATATACCCATACAATTGAACATATTGATAAATTAAAAAGTCTATCACAAATACGAGACTTTTATCATGTTGCACTTCCAATGGCATTAAGAAATGCGGTTTCGATACTTCAACCAAAGTGGATATGTTGGGAAGAAGAGAGTAAAGATTTATGGGTAAGAGATATGCCAAAAGATTCTATTAATATAAAAAATTGCCCATTTGACTGGTTTAAAAAAGGAGAAGAATTTGAAGATTTTATTATAGAATTTGCAGATTGGTACCAAAAAAAGTATAAAACAAAAGTTGCATGTGGAGTTGGAATTAGAACAGATGAAAGCTTGAATAGGTTTAGAACAATAGCTTTTCAAGAACATAAAATAAAATATAAAGATTATAATTGGACAACAAAAATAAAATTTAATGAAAGACATATAGAAGTATACAACTTTTACCCAATATATGATTGGAAAGCAGAGGATATATGGGGTGCAGTAAGTAAACTAAATTTAGAGTATAATGAAATATATGAATTAATGTATAAAAATGGACTTAGTATATATGAACAAAGGTTATGTCAGCCATATGGAGATGACCAAAAAAATGGACTAAATCAATTTAAAGCATTAGAATATGATACTTGGGGAAAAGTTTTAAATAGAGTAAATCGGAGTTAACTTTGGTAATATATATTGTAAAACAACAGCTTTAGGAAATATAAAATCAAGTAAACCAGACTTTATGACTTGGCAAGAATATGCAGTATTTTTACTAGAAAGTATAGGTATATATAATAGAGATTTAATGCTCCATTATTATAAAAAAATAAAGAAATTTATGATATGGTATAAAAATAAATATGGGGTAGAAATAAAAGATATACCAGATGTAGCAGATAAGAAATTAGAAAATCAGAAAAAGGCTATTTCTTGGAGAAGAATTGCAAGAGCAATAGAAAAGAATGATTTTTATTTAAAAAAATTATCTTTTGCACAAACAAAAACAGATGATAAAGAACTAGAAAGGTTAATTCATAAATGGGACAACTTACTAAATAGAAATACAAAAACAGATGACAAAAATTTGATTAAAATAATACAAAAAAATGATGAAATAGAAAGAGGTAATAATAATGGTAGTAAAAATGAATAATAAAGATGAGAGATTTTATAAATATATGGGAAAGATATTTGGTTCAAGATTAATACAAAATCAAACTAATGATAGAATATATGACGATAATAACAAATTATGGTATATATCATTAGAAGAAGATTTAGTAGTAGCATTTGTTTCAGTAAGTAATGATATAATTAAAAATGTGTATGGAACAAAAGAAGAGGCTTTAAAAGAAATTTTGAAAGAAGTAAAAAAAGAAAATAGAATTAAAGACAGTACAGTAACAGTGTTATATGAGAATGTGTATAAAGAAGCAGGATATAAAGTTATAAAAGATATATATAAGAATTTTGTACTTATAGCATAAAAAAGAAAATTTTACTACTAAAATTTTCTAACCTCCAACTTCTATAAAATAAAGTGAAGAATGAATAGTAAATAGTAAAAACCTTCGGTTTGAGAAAGGAACCAAAAAATGAAAGAAATAGAAATGCCAGTGTTAAATGTTAAAATGATAGATATAGATAAAGTTGTAGCAAATGATTATAACCCAAATAAAGTAGCACCACCAGAAATGCAATTATTAAAGCATTCTATAGAAGAAGATGGTTATACTCAGCCAATAGTAACCTATTATGATAAGGAAAATGATAAATATATAGTAATAGATGGATTTCATAGATATCGTTGCGCAAAGGAGTTTTTTAATTTAAAACAGATACCAATAGTAACAATAGAAAAAGATTTAGAAAACCGTATGGCAAGTACAATAAGACATAATAGAGCAAGAGGAACACATCAAATTGTTGATATGTCACATATAGTACTAGATTTAACAAATATGGGTTGGACAGAAGAACAAATTTCAAGACATTTAGGAATGGAACTTGACGAAATTATTAGATTAAAACAAATAACAGGTTTAAAAGATATGTTTGCAAATCATGTATTTAGCAAATCTTGGGAAGAATTTGATATAAAAGTTAAAGAAGAAACTAATAATGTATGAAAAAAACGAGCATACTATAAGCAAAAGAAAAGAAAGGTAGATGATATAGTATGGAATCAAAGCAAACAATTAATTGCACTGTTACATCGTGCAAATATAACAACAGACAAGAACAGCAATGTTCATTAAAGCAAATAATAGTAACTCCAATTGAAAATTGTGATACAAAACAACCAGATGAATCTATGTGTAGTAGTTATAGAAATAGAAATTAAGTAAATTATGTAAAAAGTTATAGACATATTATGGAAGATATAGTATAATAATTATGTAACTATAAACCAGATTATATTTGGAGGACTTTTATGGATAATGAAAGCAAAAAATTAAAAGAGCTTGGATATAAAATAAATGGTCTAAAACGGCAAGGAAAAAGGAAGGTAGAATGGAAATTAACAAATACAGAATGGAAATTTGTAAAAAGTTTATTAGGAGAAGAAAAAATAATTCCAATTATCTATCAAATAACTACTAAAAACTTAAAAGATTTTAAAGATGAAGAAGGTTCAATAGTAATTAAAAATGTTCGTGACATAAAAAGCTCAATAGCAAGAGAAGTCCATTATGCTAATAAAGCAGGTAAAAAGACAATAGGTCGGTCATTAAAAAAGCAAGAAATGGAAGAATTAGAGAAATACAGTATAAAGTATCGTCCCATAAAGTTCATAATTTATTTAAATTAAATAACACTCAAAAAGACTTATGAAAATTTTCATAAGTCTTTTTGAGTGTTATTAAAATATCTTAGCGAATTGGAACGTTTGAGTCTGAAAATCTAGGAAATTCCTCAGAAGTTCCATCAGAAATCATTCTAAATACTTTGTTAGATGACAAAATATGAATGCTTGCATTACATATTTCTTTTAATGAATATGCAAGTTCTTTTTTACTTTCATCTTCTCCATGATGTATAAAAACGGATTTAAGATTTTTAAAAGGTTTTACAAAATCAACTAATACTTCTTGCTTAGCATGTGCAGAAAATTCATCAGTATCAAAGAACTGAGCTACAATAGAATCATCATCTCTTAAACGACCTAACTTAGAATCAGGGAAGATATGACCAGTAGCATGAATCATAGCCATAGGATTGTTCATATATTTATTAATGTAAGTCTGAGAAGGACCATAACTACCACTTCCAGAAGATGAAACAAAAATTTTTGGAAGGTAATTTTCATGTATTAAGAAATTCCGCATTGTTTTATCTTCTACAATAGTTAAATTGTCGGGTAGGAAATCTTTAGCATTTGGATGCATTTTAAATGCACCATTTTGGAATAAAGATGTTGTATGAATAGCCGTTTTTCCATCTAAGAAGATTTCAAACCTAGGAGGTAATATACCCATATCTTGAGCAATTTTTAACTTATAAAGGACTTCCTGTGTTCTTCCAAAAGAAAAAGCAGGAACTATGCAAGTTTTTCCTTCTGATAATGCTCTAACTACATTATCAATGAAACATTTTTCTCTAAGGTCAGAAGATTTTGTACCACCATAAGTGGCTTCTATTATAACTGATACATTTGGAAGTTCATAAATCCATTCAGGTAATGGTTTTACTTGAAAAAAATCATTGCGATTATTATAATCACCTGTAATAACTATATTCATATCCTCACAATCAGGGTATGAAATAGTAATTAAAGTAACTGCAGCACCTGGTACATGTCCATTATCGAAAAAATGAATAGTAATGTTATCGTTATATACAATTTTTTGATTAAAATTACAAGGGACCATACAATGCTCAAATTCCTGAATTTCAGTTTCAGTATATAGTGATTGAGCATCTAATTTTTTAGCACGTCTTTTTTCGATTTTTAAACAATCCTGTAAGAAAACTTCAGATAAGAAAGTTTTTGTAGGATATGTTGTAAAAACTGGTGCATGAAAACCTTGACTCATAGCAAGAGGATATCTACCATAATGGTCAAGGTGTGCATGAGTAAGAATACTAAATTCAGGAGAGGTAATATCAAAATTAAAAGTAGTATTTAATTGATCAATATTATCCAATCCTTGAAAAGAACCACAATCTACTAAGAAAGGAATATTCTTTGTATATCCTGCTATTCCACACAATACTTTACCAGGGAAAATAGCATTAAGATATTGACCAGTTCCAGTTACTCCATCCTTTTCATCAGTTAAATCCAATATAATCCGTTTCTTTGCCATATATAAATCTCCTTTCGCAATAAAAATTTTTATTTGCTTCAATATTAAATTATAGAAATATTTTATCATGCATTTAACATAAATTCAATACTAAAATAAAAAATATTAGAAAAATGCAGAAAAATATTGAAATTTGCATTTGAACGTGATAAAATGTCGACATAAATTGTAGTAAGAAAGGAGAAAAAGAAAAATTATTATATTTTGTAACTAAAAACAATATAAAAATAAACATAAATATTAAAATGCAAAAGGAGGATTTAGTTATGAAAGGAAAAAAGAAAGAAGTTTATATTCAGCTTACATATGATGGGAAAACAGTAATGGTTTCATCGGATCAGCTTCGGCAAACAATTGAAAAAGCTAAGCTTAAACCTGAAGTGGAAGAAATATGCCTTAGCTTTAATTTAAATAATGAAGTAATCGATATTCCAGTAAGAATTTCTGATATGAGAAAAGCTATTAAACAGGCAGTATTATCTACTAAGCTGATACCAAATTCTTTAAATGAATATTTAGAGGACTTAACACAAAAATTAGCGATAAAACCTATTATGCCAATAGCAAAAAGGGAACATGAACTTGAAAAAGTATGGTTTTACATTTCCCAGAAAGTAAGAAACAACGTATTTCTTACAGGGAAAATTGATGTGGGCAAAACTGCAATTGCACATGAAATAGCAAGGCGGATTTCAACTAACGAATGTCCGAAGGAATTTTATGAAAGACGAGTAATGTTATTAAGACCAGACAAGTTATTAAATATAAAAAGTGATAGAGTTTATGAAAATACAGTAAGAAAAATAATGAACTTTTTAGTAGAAAATAGAAAAAGTATTGTATTATACATCGATAATGCATTTTCTATGATAACAGATGAGCTTTTAATCATGATGTTATATGCATGTATTAAAAAATATAATATTCCTATGATTGCAACTATAAATTCAGAATATTTTGATAGATACTTCTTAGAGAATATAAATATTTCAAAATATTTAAATGAGGTTTATGTAAAAGAACCTGAAATGGAAGATATAAAACCAATAATTGAAAATCACTTAAAGCTTTTTGAAAACAGGTACAAAGTTAAATGTACTGAAGAAGCAATTAAATTTGGAATTTATACAGCATGTTTTTCAGAGTCGACTTCATATGAACCAGGAAATGTAATAAGCGTTTTTGAAAAAGCATTTCGTGAGGCTAGGAGAAAGGGAAAGAAAGAAGTAGATAAACAAAGTATATTAAGTTGTTATAATACTGATTTTAAGTATTATGAAGATATTCCAGAAAAAGAAAAAAGAGCAACTTCATATCATGAAACAGGTCATTATATTCTTTTTATAAAGAGTGAATATCAAAGTGATGCAAAAATATCTTGTGTTTCAAACTTACCAATGATGTGGTGGGCAGGTGTAACAATACCATATGTTGATAAGAAAGAATATGTAGTATATTCTAAAGAATATTTTATAGATAGAATAGCGACACTTTTAGCAGGTAGAGTAGCTGAAAAAAGAATTATAGAAACAAATTCTACAGGAGCATCAAATGATTTAGAACAGGTAAATGCATATGCAAAAGCAATTGTAATGCATTGGGGATTTTCAGATAAAGAGGGAAACAGAAATAGAAGTTATGATTATGAAGATTATTTCCTTATGCCTGAAAGTAAAAAAGAATTAATTGACAAAGAAATTCAGGAGTTGGTTGATGCTGGAATGAAAAGGGCAGAAGACATTATTAATGAAAATGAAGGGCTTCTTAAAGTAATTGCTGAAAGACTTATGGTAGATGAAATTCTTACAGGTGAAGAACTTGAACAAATCTGTAAGGAATATGAAGAAGGTGGTAAGACTGAAGAAGTTGAAAAAACAGCCGAGACACCTAAAGAAACCGAATAATAATTTTTCTTTAACAAGGGGATACAGTTAATACTGTATCCTCTTTCTCGTGGTGACAATGGGACGGAGTTTTTGTCACTAGGGTTTGAGCTTGATTTGAGACTAATTGTTTCTTGAAAGCCTAGTGACAAAAACTCCGTCCCATTGTCACTTGACTAAAAATGAATATAAATATATAATATGCAAAGAATAAAAACAAGGGAGGAAAAAGTAAATGTTAGTAACAACAAAAGAAATGTTTGAAAAATCAATGAAAGAGCACTTTGCAATAGGTGCATTTAATGTAAATAATATGGAAATAATACAAGGAATTGTAGATGCAGCAGCTGAAGAAAAATCACCAATTATTCTTCAAGCTTCATCTAGTGCAATAAAATATGCAAGAATAAATTATTTAATGAAAATGGTAGAAGCAGCAACAGAAGAACACCCAGAAGTCCCAATAGCACTTCACTTAGACCATGGACCAGATTTTGAAACTTGTAAAATGTGCGTAGACGCTGGCTTTACATCAATTATGTTTGATGGTTCAAAATATGACTTTGAAGAAAATATAAGATTAACTAAAGAAGTAGTAGATTATGCTCATAGCCATGGTGTAGTAGTAGAAGCAGAACTTGGAAAATTAGCAGGAATAGAAGATGAGGTAAATGTTGAAGCAAGCGACGCAATGTATACAGAACCAGAGCAAGCAAAAGAATTTGTAGAAAGAACAGGTTGTGATTCTTTAGCAATAGCAATAGGAACAAGCCATGGAGCATACAAATTTAAAGGAGAAGCAAAATTAAGATTTGATATATTAGCTAAAATAAAAGAATTAATACCAAACACACCAATAGTATTACATGGAGCATCAACAGTAATACCAGAATTAGTAGAAATGTGTAATAAATATGGAGGAGATATACCAGGTGCAAAAGGTGTGCCAGATGAAATACTAAATGAAGCAAGCAAAAAAGGTGTTTCAAAAATAAACGTAGATACAGACTTAAGGCTAGCAATGACAGCACAAATAAGAAAAGTATTTTCAGAAGAACCTTCAAGTTTTGACCCAAGAAAATATTTAACTCCTGCAAGAGAAGAAGTAAAAAATACAGTAAAACATAAAATAAAAGATGTATTTGGTTCAAGTGGAAAATGTTAAATTATAAGTTGGAGGTTGGAAGTTAAATTATTAGATGGTTTCTCTAAACTATTTCCCAACCTCCAACTTCTAATTTCCAACATCCATTTTAATGCCTCCAAACCACAATATTCCCCAAAACTAAGCAAAAAACACTGAAGGCAATAACACATACACCACCAAAAATATTTTTTTCATTCTTTATTTCATTAATTGAATAAACAATACTATCTATTAATACATATATGGAAAATAGAAAAAATAAAATATAACATACAATATCTAACATATTAACCTTCCTTTTAAAATTAAGTTTCTGTAATTAGAAAACCAGATTTAATATTAACATCAGTATTTACAGTAAAAAAAGAATTTTGGTAATTATCAAGCCAATTGAATTCATCAAGTTCTTGTTTAGTTAAAAATTTAGATAGAGCACTTCTTCCAAAGCCATTAATGTCAGAATTAAAAGATTTAGCTGTTTTATATAAATAATTTTGCATTTGCAATTTTATATATTCTGCTGCTGAAGAAGAAATTTCCTCTAGAATATCAGAATTTAAATAATTACTGTTATTCTTCATAGAATAAATTCTTCCATCAAATTTGCAGTTAACAGTTATATATGGAGTACCATTTATTATATCTACTTTTGCTTTAGTATCATTGCCATGATATAAGTATAAATCTAAATAATTTTCTTCATCTTGTGGATCTACAATAGTAATTAAAAAACCATTAACTTGATTTTTTATAATAGAAAAGCATACTGTTTCAATAGCATTTAGTTCACCAACTAATTTATCTTCTTTAAATACTGCTAAGCCAATATTTTCTGCACCTCTTTTACCAGAAATACTACTCTCATTAGATTTTATATTTCCAGAATTTAAAGGATCCTCAGGGGAATATTCTTTTAAATTATTGTCATCTGTTTCAATCATTCCGCCAAGTATTGCATAAGGTTGGCAAGAGTTACAAGTTAGACCATTGTAGAAGTCTCCAATGGTACTATTTACAGTATAACCAGTATATTTACTAGAATTAGGAAAAATTTCATAATAACTAGTTGGCAGGCTTTCTAAACTTGGCTTTGAATTTTCAATATAATATTTAGCATCAGTTTTACTAATTACAACATTAGTAGAAGGTCTAATTTGCACGTTATTTATTAAAGTATAAATTCTATTTCCAACACCTTCTACTGCAAGTTCTTCAGAAAAAACAATTAATTTACAGTGCGACAAATTAATTTCTTTTCCTATATAACTATTCATTAAATTAATTGCAGAATTAATAGAGCTTGTTTCAACAGTATTTATAATAGCTGTATTTTCTTCAGAAGAGCCAGTTTCAGATACAGAAGAAGGTTTAGCTATTTGAAAACTTATTTTTAAATTATTTTGGGTATCACCTTTATCAATACCAATAGCAATTACAAATGCTAAATTATCAATACTAAAAGAAGTATATGAAGCTGAAAAGGCAAGTAATAGTAAAATAATAATAGCTATAATAAATATATTTCTTATTAATTTATTTACTTTAATTATAATAATCACCTACTTAAAAACATTATATAAATATATTTTCCTAATAATATTTTATTATACAAATATATTGTTAAAATTAAGTAATTTAATATTAGTGTAGGGGCTAAATAGGTAAGGAATACCTTTCTTTAGGAATACCGAATTTCGCCCTTTAACCACTTCAATTATTAGTATAAAATTAAAATATACGTTTACGACGTAATTCTTTCCTTCTTTCTTTTTATATTGGCAAATATAAGTAACAATAAGCAAAATATATAACTAAAACCTAATATAATATATTTATAAATATTTGCCTCATAATATTTTACATTAGCATAGTTCTTAGGTATTAATGCAATAGTAAGTATCAAAATAGAAAAAGGGTAGGCAAGTATTTTGGTATTCTTAATATTAGTAATTTTCTTAAAAATAAGCATTGAAAACCTCACTACTATGCTTAAATAACAAGCAAAAACAAGCATCCATATTAGTAAAAATATAGATTCTAACCTTACAAAGAAAGAACCAAATTCAATATATCTTGCAGCAAAATATAAAGGTAATATTTCATCTTCAGATACAAAAAATGAAAACATAAATAATATTATAGAAACAGTTAGTATTATATATATAGCAAATATTACAACAGAAGTAATTGCTACTTTTTTAAAGTTTTCTGGTCTTTTCAATAAAGGAGGTAAGAAGTATAAAAATGCTATACCAGAAAAAGAATAAATATTTCCAATTCCTAAAATAAAGGTATTAAAAAATCCATTTCCTAAAATAGGGAAAACTCTACTAAAAGAAAAATTCTTCATATTAGAAGCAAAAAGAAAGATGATACTAAATAACATTATAGGTATTATAATTAAATTAGTTTTTAAAGTTGCTGTAAATTCCAATTTACTTGTAATTGCAATACAAATAACAAACAATAGAATTACAAAAAATACATCTGTCATAGGGTAATATACTATTTCTATTGCTTCGCAAAACTCCCTAAGTAGAATGCTAGAGCTTATAGTAAAATAAGATATAAAAAAAACACCTAATATTTTTTTAAAAATCGGCCCCCCTAAATACTCAGAAATATCTAATATATCTGAGCCGAGGAAAATTTTTAAATAATTTGACTACAATAAATATAACACCTACTAAAACAAGACTTACAAAAGCTAAATTTAACAAAACAGAGCATTTTATATTAGAAAGTAAGTTTCTAGGTACAGACAAAATAGTGTGCGTTACAGAAATTGTAAGAATAATAGCAATAGCTTCTTTAGTTCCAATTCTTGAATCACTCATAAAAAAATCCATCCTTTAATGCTAAATTTTTTATTATCATTTACTAAAATAGGAAAAATTATACAAAGATGTTGAAATATTATGTAATTTATGATAAAATGCATATATAAAATTAATAAAGTTGCTCACTAAAACTTTAGTGAAGGGAAAGCAAGAGGGAAAAAATGCAGAATTATGAAACTGATAATATTATAGTAAGTTTAAGATATGATATAGAGTATAAGAAAACAACAGGGGAAATTTACTCAAAGGTAGAAGGTGAACAAAAGGAACATTGTGTAGGAAGTGTAGTAGAAAATCCAATAGGTATTCCTGAAGTAAGGATTTTAAAAAAGTACAATAATCGATCGTATATAAAAGAAGATTTTGAAAAATTAAAGCCTAAAATTGAAAGCTACATTAATATGTGGCGTGAAAGAGCAAGTAGAGATGTATATTAAAAAGAGAAATGGTGTAGTTTATAACTACACCATTAATAATTTCATAAATTTTCTCTCTTAACGATTGATACTAAATATCAATCAATTTTATTAAAGTATATCATAATTTTATAAATTACAATAATAAAATTAAAAATAATATAAAACAACCCCCCTTCAAAGAAAGAGGAAAAGAAATTTTTTCTTTTTATTAATTTCACCATTTTTCGCATCATCCTTTCCTTTTGGGTGGCAATTTTGCAACAAAAAAATACCATTCTTTTCAGAATGATATTTGTATCTATCTGTTCTATTAGTTCGAACAGAAACGTCGTTGGAGCGTTTTAGGAGGTTATTTGCAAAAAATATGCTATTTCTCATAGTGTTCCTCCCACATTTTGCTCAAAAAAATAATTGATTCATCAACTGTTAAAATTAGTATAGCATAAAATACATAAAATTAATAGTTTTTTCAAAATAAAAAGGAAAATTGATGTTACTCAACTTTCCTGTAATACTATTATAGGTGCAAACCTATAACATATTTGTGCTATTAGTCTATGCTAAAAGCTTAAAAATATTCATAATACTAAAAATCTCAAA
>JAAVZD010000153.1 GCA_022791475.1 Clostridia bacterium
CAGGAGAGGTTCTACATAATCAGAATAATACTCAACCTTGCCATCTTTTGTATCCAGCCTCACAATAGCGCCGTAGGACAAAGGGACAAAGAAAAGATCGTTGCCAAATTCATATATCGTGCTAAAATTTGCCGAATTTTCTGATGGCATACGCCTATATTTGCCTGAATCCGAAGATAATCGGATTTTCTTTATCTTTTTGGCTGCAATATCATAGATTGCAATATGATCTGCATAAACCGGCGCCAGATATAATTTGCCGTTTTTCAGGCACAATGCCCGGTAGGATTCGTGGATGGTTTCGGTTGGCAACAGGCAAATGAATTGGGTCTTTTTTGAGCCTTTGTCAAAACAAAACAGCCCTCTGGTAAATAAAGCACAAAACCAAATATGGCTGCCATCATCCAAAAAGTCCAGAAACCGCAGCCTCCTGCCATGTTGATGGGAAATGGTTTCTACCTCCTGCACCATTACCGGCTTGCCCGCCTCCCGGCACAGCCTCACCAACGAACTCCAGTCCCCATAATACCCGTCGCACAGCTCCACCGCCCGGTTCCAGCCTGCCGTGCTGTCATAGATCCCCCACCCCTGTTCCCGGTACTTTTCCACAATTTCTTCATACTCCTTTTGCAGTTTGGGCCTTAGGCTTTGGATCGTCGCTTCCGTCAGCGGGTGGGGCCTCCACAGCAATGCCACCTCATCCTGGTACTCCCGGAACACCGAAAGCACATCCCGGATTTTTGCCAGCATCTTCTCTTCATAACGCAAAAACGCGCCCACGCTGGTATTATAGAAGATAACCTTTTTGGGGCTCCCATCCTTTTTTTCCATGGCCTCTCGCCATTCTTTTGGAACCTTTACCTCCCCTTTCCCCCTGTGGCAAAGCTTGTCCAACTTGGGCGAACCCAAGCCTGATACCTTATCCTCCCAGTAAGATCTGGGGATTTGGGGGCTTGCCATGTTTTTGTCCATCAAATCAATATAAATTTTCCGCATAGATTCAGACTGGACAATCACCTTATCTGCATAGACCACTCCGGAGACCACACATAAATCCTCTATCCTCTTGACTTCCCCTTCGTTTAAGGGGTCGATTTCATCTAATATGAAATACGGTATATATACCAGTTTTTCTGTGTATTGTTTTAAATTCTTAGAATAAAAAAACGGATGCACGCTGGTCACGTAATTATGGGCATCGTAAGGGTTGTGGATAAAAATCATG
>JAAVZD010000043.1 GCA_022791475.1 Clostridia bacterium
AACAACTGACGTAACTGGCGTTTGCAATTTGCCTGCAGGTACAGAAATGTGCATGCCTGGCGATAACGTAGAGATGACAATTGAACTGATTCATCCTATTGCTATGGAGCAGGGACTTACGTTTGCTATTCGTGAGGGTGGCAGAACTGTTGGTTCTGGTCGTGTTGCTACTATCATCGAGTAATTATAATTTATTTAGTAAAATCAAGGCTTTCGGAGATTTCTCCGGAAGCCTTTTTACGTCTGTGTAACAGTGAAAGTGTAGTCAGTGGTGCCAAAATGGTGCCGAAAGATAAGCTATAAGAATAAATTAGATAAAATTACCTATAATAGTGTTGTTAATAGTAATATCCTTTGACAAATACTAGTGTAAGTGATAAAGTTAATAATGACTCTATCAAACCATATTTGGAGAAAAAAGTACATAAAATAATGTTAATAATTTGGGAGGTAGATATATGTTAATACAGTATTCTGTAAAGAATTATAAATCTATAAAAGATGAAATAATTATTAATTTTACTGCAATGGAAAAAAATGTAGAGGCAGACAAACTTCTTAGTGATGAGTTGGGGAGCTCTGTTTATAGATGTGTTGGTTTAGTAGGCCCAAATGCAAGTGGAAAAAGTAACATTATTAATTCGTTGTTCTTTGCTTTGAAATTTATTAATTCTACAATAGAACGAAAAGAAAAATCTAAAATTAATATTGAAATGTTTATGCTTGATAAAGATAGTAGAGAGGATGGAGCGTCATTTGAGTTTATTTTTTACGAAAATAATATAAAATATGTTTATGGCTTTACAATAGATACAGAGCGTGTTTTAGAGGAGTATCTTTTAGCGTATTATTCAAAAAAAGCAACGACACTTTTTGAGAGGGATGTAAACAACACACCTGAATATAATTTTAGGGGGAATGATGCTAAGGTTCAAAATGAGATAGCCCAAAAAACAAATTCAAATAGACTATATTTGCCAGTTGCAGCAGAGTGGGGATATGAAAAAATAAAAACTCCATACAAATGGTTTGGAAAAATGTTTAGGCAATATGGTGATATGAATATTAGCCAAGTAATAGCAGATGTAGTGAAAGATAGTTCTCAAAAAGAAATGTTATTAGAGGCACTTTCCAAAGCGGATTTTAATATAAAAGATATATATGTAAAGAATAGGAAGATAGAAAAACAACATAGAGACGCAATGGTTCAATTTTTGACCAATATGCTAGGAGAAGGTGAGGTTTCGGAAGATTTAATACCTGAAGATAGACCAGTGATTTGGATTACTCATGCTAGTAAGAGCGGAGAAACATTTGATATTGAAATTAATGATGATTCTGCTGGAACAAGTGACATTATAGATAATATTGCTGAAATGCTTTTTATAAATAAAGAAGGGGGATTATTTATAGAAGATGAGTTAGGCAGAAATTATCACACAAAGTTAACAGAGTATTTCATAGAACTGTTTAATAGTAATAAAGTAAATTGTGGAAAGGCGCAGCTGTTTTTCAGTACACACGATATCAAAATTCTCAATTTGTTAAACCCTGAACAAATCTATTTAGTGGATAAAGATGAAGATGGAGCAACATATGTTAAGCTTCTGGACGATTATTTAATTAGAGAAAAAGATAATATTGAACTAGGTTACTTAAAAGGACGATATGGAGCTGTTCCGAATATTAAGGAGTAGGTAAGATATGCGTACAAGAGCAAGAGGAAAAGAGCAAAAAGGAAAGAGTACAAAAGAAAAACCCTGCAAAATATATATTTTTACAGAAGGAGATACAGAGGAAATCTACTTACAGCACTATGACAATAAGAAAAAAGGAATTGAGGTTATTCCAGTTGATCCAAAGCATACTAATGCTGTAGGAATTGTGAAATGTGCAAAAAAATATATAGATGATAATGAAGTAGATGTAGAATTGGGAGATAAGTGCTATTGTGTATTCGATTCTGATCCGGAATCTAACCCAAATATTAATGAAGCGTTTAATTTGGTTAAAGGTTATAAGCATAAAGGGTTAGAATGTATATTTTCAAATCCATCATTTGAGATTTGGTTTATATTACATTATAGGAAAGCTCCCTATGGAAAAAGTGCAGAAGATGTTAAAAAAATTGTAAAGGATTTGGTAAAGGAAGAAGAGCCTGAATATAAAGAAACCACAGATATATTCGATATTTTGTTAGATAAGCAAGATAAAGCTTTTAAAGAGGCAGTAATGTTACATAAAACACAAGCAGAAGTACATAAAAGTGTTTTTTCGCATGAATGTAATCCGTATACTAATATGTTCCAATTTATTACATATATAAAAGAAGTAAAGAAAGATATTAGGTAATACAGAATAATTTGTTTTAGCGTGTAATACAAATTTCATCGTCTGATTGATAAAATGGAGTTAACAGATTATCCACATCGGGCATACTGTTTTTTCCAAACAGATACATAAGCGGATATAATGAATTTTTCAAATATACCTTTACCCGGTATGATTAAATCATGCAGTGCTTGTGATATTCGATTTATGAGGATGAAATTAGGAATTATTGAAGATAAGTAGGATTTTGTGAAAAAGAGGGTGTCGCAAAATCATCAAATTAGATGATTGAGCGATACCCTCGCCCTCTGTATAAAAAAATCCGGAAGGATTCCTTTTGCTTTGGCACATTTTTCCTTATAAAGACAGCCTCTGCAGTCTTCTTATTCCGTTTTTTCTATTTTTCATACGTCTGTGGCTTTATGTATGGTTTCTGCCTTACACTTCTTAGGTATGTATACGCTTCTTCACTTTTCATACCCTGAATCATGAATTATCTTCGGGTGCTGCTAAACGGCTGCGAAAAAACGAGAAGAAAAAGGAAGAACTTCAAAAAATCTTTATGAAAATACCTGTGCATAAAAGCAGCGATTATTTTGGGATGCATGTAAGAGGCGATTCATCCTGTGAAAGGGAAGAAAACAGACCGGATAGCAATACAGTTTTGCTGCTTAGATTTTTAGATGGGCAGTTTGCAGATGTATTGGACAAAGGGTTAAATAAGTCGCAGGCATTAGGTTGGACAGGAACTTTTATGAAACAGGGAATTGCATTACATATGTTATATCTGTATGAGGGGCAATGGAAGGCTATGGTGCAAATGGAATCTGATATTAGGTAAACCGTGCGGTAAAAAAGATTACAGCGCTGCTGGAAAAGCGGACAGCGGGAATTATGGATGCAAACCGCAGAAACTATTATGGGGAATGTGCAGCGTATATCGCCGCTTTAGGCGAGGTGAGGGAATCCATGGGAGAGAC
>JAAVZD010000038.1 GCA_022791475.1 Clostridia bacterium
AGACAGGCTAAGATGGACTCTGACCACCCCATCCTCCAATACCTTTTCACTGATATTTTCTTTCATCCATTTCTCAATCTCCTCATACCCATCCCGAAGGCTTTTATCCCATGTATCCTTAGAAATATCCGGCAGATAGAGAATCGGCAGCCAAAGATACATATCCAAGGCTTCGGCAAGCCTCCTGCCAAAGCTTATCTCCAATGCCGCGCTTCCAAAGTCCTGACACAGCTTTCTGATGCTCTGTGTAAAATAAGCCTCATCGAAGCCACCCATTTCAACTCTTTGTTCCCGCAGGATAAAGGGCTTTAACGCCGACGGAAACTGGACTGGCTTCGTGGTAAGCACAAACTCAGGCGCAATATTGGGAATGGTCTGATTCCTCGCCACCCAGACCGTCGTATTCACCTGCCGTACCGGCCCAAGAGGAAGCCCCTGTAAAGTAAAACGATACAGATATGGCTCTCTTTTAGCGTCTTTGGGAATCTCATATCGATTCCCCTCTCTTTTAAGCACTGTCCATTCTCCGCTAACCAACTGCATTTCAACTCCTGCGTCTGCGCCCTCCAGAATCAACTCCTCCTTTTGCGGGTCCACCGACAGAACAAATCCAAAACCATCCTCACCATTATAGGCCGCCTGCTTTCCTTCGTCTACTCCCCAGGAATTCAGTATCTCTCGGCTGGCAGAAAGCATACCCCTAGCCGCGCCCTCCCTTGCATTTAAGATATCCTCCCGCAAAAACATGTATTGCCCCAATGCTTCTGGAAGCCTATAGCCCATCCGATTTTTTTTGGTTTTGTCAAACCGAACCTCAATATTCACCCCATCCTGAGCAGCCGTCCTGTGTGAAAAACAGAAGCGATAATCCCACTCAAGAAGCTCCGTTGAAGAAAGGGCTTCATGCCCCATAAGAACTGGAAGGGACGGAAAATAACGGGCTGGAAGTGGCACATTTACCTGAAGCTGCTTCGTCTGTGGAAACAGATAAGAATAGTACCTTGGAAGTCCTACCTGCCCGTCCTGCCATTCCAAATCCGTAATCTGAAGCCCTACCTTCCCAGTCACCCTCCTGTGACGTTCCCTCCTGCCGCACCGAAGGGAAAGAGCCAGAAGCCCATCCTCCCGAATCTTTCCCAGAGCCAGGCTTACATCGTTGGTTTTATCCTCCATGCCCTTTGTCTGCTTGCCCTTTGCCCCAGGCTCCCTTAAGCCTTGCAGCTCTCCTAGCACGCCCAGATACGCCTGATTCTTCTTAAGAACTGCCGTAGTCCTGTATACTGCCACTACATCCGTCTGCCTCGCCAGATATAAATTCTGCTTCAACTGCTCAGTAAAAAAATCTACCGCCGCCTCTCTCCTTCGTTCCTCCTGTACATCCCTCTCCACAGCAACCACCTGAGCGCCAAGCCTTTCGGCAAATTCCTCCTTCATCTCAAGCAGCTCCTCCAATTCCTCCTGCTTAAGCTCAAGCATTGAGTCAGGCCCAATGACCCTCTCAAAATCCTGAAAAAATACGTCCGCCCATTCTTCCAAATCTACATCCGAGTAGCTGACAGACGCCTCCTCCCCCGACAGGGTGTACACCTGAAGCTCTGACAAGGATATCAGATTTTTGCTCAGAGGCGCTAAGGCATAAGCAACGGCCCCTTCTTCAATTTCCCATTCCGGAAAATGAAGATGATACAGCTCTCCTGTACTTCCCAATCTGGCAATCTGCGTATCCAAAATCCCATCCTCCATTGGAGGAACCTCTGCTTTTGCCACGGATACCGCCTGCCTTACCCTCTCTGAGGGAAGCAGGGAGGATAAATAGGAGGCGTCCCTCTCAATCACAAGGCACACGTCAACGTAAACCGCCTCATCCAAAGGACGGGGGACAGACTGGCAAAACGTAACTTGGCGCTTTGGCAGATATCCCTTACGCAGCTCATCCAAATAATCCAACAAATCCTTCTTTTCCTGCTTCTGACGATTTCCCATCACCGTAAGCCAAAGCTCTGCATCCCTTTGCAGAAGTTGAAAGTAGGCCTGCCTGGCAAGCAAAATCTCCTCCTCATCCAGACCATCTTCCAGATTCTTACAGGCAACCGTCACCTGAACCTCCAAATTCCCTCCACTGTCACGGAGGCTGTAGCCAAACCAGGTCTTGGGATAAACGCTTGGAGACTCCAAGGGGTCTGTATAGCCTAATTCCACGTCCATCGAAAGCCCCTCTCCGGTTTCATTTCCCGTTACATCCAGCAATGCAAACCGGATTTTTAAACTCTCATAATCCAGAATCCCTCCATAGGGGTCCTCATCATCAGTAAAACACCGATACAAGGGAAGAATCTGCGTAAACCTCGCCCTCTCTCCTTCTGTCAGAGGCACCACCGGAAGGCTTAACCCACTTGGCGTAAATCCCCTTCCTTCCTCCAAGGGTATGCCGTAATGCATAGGATACGAGACGTTCTGCCTCTCTTTCGCTGACTCTACCCTGCTTAGAAGCATCTGAAAGGGTTGGGATAAAAATGTCTCCGGCTCGTCCATCTCAAGGGAAATCCCTGTATGGCCCGAACGATACACCGGCGTGTCATAGGTTTCCTCTGTCATCACCACCGGACGATGGGAGTGCCTCTGGCTGTCCTCATAATCCACCACAAGGCTGTCAGCCTCTCCCTGTGCGTACAGCAAAAACAAAAGCTCTAAAAATCCCTCTTTTACTGCCTCTTCTGGTACGTCACAGGTCAGAAAATATCCTCTGGAATTCACCCTGGACGCATCCTTAAGAAGCCTTAGAAACTCCTGCCGCTGCCCTGACAGATACGCACTGTTCCTGCCGCCGTTGATCTTGCGTCCCTTAAGCGGCTTTTGGGCCTCCATGCTTAGATTCTGCCGGAACAGAAATATTTCCCCATCAACAACCGCAAGACCGCTTCCTTCCTCGCCAGGGGCATTGGCAGCGCGATAGCACTCTGCCATTTCTACCCGTTCAAAGTCTAAGGTATCCAGTATACCAGCAGCCTCCTGCCCCAGACATTCCACGCCAAACTTACCCTTGGCAGCCCAAGTCAGAGGTACGCGCAATATACGGCAAGGCCGCACCCTGCCCTCAATGTCACGTATTTCCTCCCCCTCACAGACTTCCACCCGATATTTCTTCGGTAAAGTTCCGTTTATCGTATAAATGCGGCGCAAAGGAATTCCTTCCACCTCAATTACGCCCTTTAATTCCAGAATCCGTTGTTTGGTCTGGTAATAGGGCAGCACCTTACAGTCCATAGACACTTCCATAGACGAAGGCGGAAATTCCACGTCCTCTGGAGCCAAATGCATCTGTATCTCATCAAGGTCAAACCAGCCTCCAGCTTTGGTGCTCCTTATACAGTAAATCATTTCTTCTGCCGGATTTTCTCCCTGTACAGAAGCTTTCTGACTGTCAGGCTGTCCCCCTACATCATACTGCTGCTTTGCAAAGGTAAAAAGGCTCTCTGTCGCCATCTCTCCTCTATCCTCATAGGCAAACCGCATCCCTCCAAGCACACTCCTTGATACAAAGCCGCTGATGGAATTAAGCACCTCCTCTTTTAAGACCTGCTCTGTCAACGCCGAAAGAGACGCCGCCGGTTCCCCTTTTGGATAATGCTGCAATGCCTGAGACACCACAACTTTGGAAAACAGGTAGAAATAATCACAGAACATCCACTTTGCCATTGGAAGTCCATCTCCCCGATTTCTGGCCAGATTCTCCAAAAGTCCTGTCCCTTTTGGACGCAGCATGGAATAATAATCCTCCATTTTCCTAAGCATTTCTGTAGTAATCAGTGGTTCCAAGGACAGGTCATACTGCTGGAAAATATCTCCGCTCTGCCAGCAAACCGCCGCCAAAGGCAGAATCGGAAAGGGAATCCTGTGTTCCTCCTCATTGGTATCCTTACGCTCCCAGGGAAGGAAACGCACATGAAGATTGTCCGTCAGGAATTCCTCCAAAATCTCCCACCCAAAGCCCCTATCAAATACCTCCGGCCTCGCCAGCTCACTGGCCAGCCATTCTAAGGCTTCAAATGGAATCTCCTCCCCCATTCCAAGAGCAAGACAGCAGCGCCGAAGCAATGCCGCTGCCAGCACTCCCACAGGCGACTCACCCAAGCTTTCAAATTGGCAGCGTTTTGCCGTACCGTCCTGGTATCCATACAGCAAAGGCAGAACGGCAACACGACGCAGCACCTCTCCTCCTGAAATCCCGTTTAAAGAAGCCCTCTCCACCCCGCCGTAGGGAGTCAGCATAGCCTCAATCTCCCTTGGATGCTCAAACACTCTGAGCGCCCGAAAGTCCAGAACATACTTTGGCGTCTCCCTTTTAGCCATACGAACCGGCGTCTCCCAAGGCGCCAGGGAATCCTCCCCCAGTGTAAAGACAGGGTTCCACTGAAAGTCAAAACTAAAATGAATCTTGATAAACAAAATTTTGATAAATGCCCGCACCGCTGCCCGTACCTGAAGCCTAAGAAGGGTCTTCCTGTAGCTTTCAATGGTAAGGTCCACAGTCACGGACAGATTTACAGAAAAACTAATCTTCAAAACCACAAAATCCACTTCCCCATACACAGAGGCCGTCACCCCTGCCATGGCCCTCACCTTAAAATACGTGGCGTCCTTTCTATCACACTCCTGGGGTACATACTGTGCAATAACTCCCTGAAAGATTGCAACCATCTGGATACTAGCGCCAAAACGCACTGGCCCTAAGGAAAAATCTCGCTCAAAACCTGCGCTGATCCCCACCCCAAGCTCTAACACCGTGTCAAAATGCCCCCTTGAAGCCTCTGGCACCTGGGCAGACGTCTCGCCGTGAAGAACGCCCAGATAAAAGCCTCCTTTTCCACTGAAAATAAGATAAGTAAGCCCAAAGGAACGAGAGAAATCGCCGCCATGGGGGAACCCAAGGTCAATCTTAAAATCGCCGTTGGTATAAATGGCAACCGCAGCCTCCCCAAGCTGAAGCTTAACTGCGCCAAGCTCGATTTTTCGGAAGGCTTCCGGCAGGGACAACCTGGCATAGAACATACCGATATTCTCTGTTACCTTGCTGTACAGGACGACAAGCTTAAGCCCCGCCAAATCCTTTGTCATGTCACAGCCTTTGCCAATCTCAAGCTGAAGTCCATAAATGCGGGGATCACACAGAAGCACCGTCACATCAATGCTGTCCATCAACGTAAACCAAAGAGCCGCCACCCAGTTATTCTCTGCATCCAGGACAGGGGCGCCGTCCTCTCGAAGCTGTCTGCGAAGCTGCGAAAGGACATCCCTAATCCCAGCCTCGTCAAATGTCCTTGGAACCTCCACCTTAACCCTCTGGCCAATGGCAAGATAGCGAAGGCGGAACTTAGAATTTCCAAGATTGGGAATCGGCGGATATAAGCCTTTTAAGAAATCCATGACGTAGGGCTCTGAATTATCTTCCAATGCCGCCCTCTCTCCCGTTATCAATCCCAAATCCAGCGTCAGGGTAAAATACTCCTCCTGCCCGTTTCGTCCGTCCCCATACTCCAGTACAATACTCTTTAAATGAAATACCAGTATTTTCAGGTCGATTCCATATTCCACCCGCACAATCCCTTTCGTATTGTCAATCATCACCGACAAATCCTTAAGGGTCACCTGCTTTAATATCCCAAAAGGCCAGGGCAGATACCAGCTTGTCCCTGGAATGATACAATCCACCAGAGCTTCTAACAAGCTTCCAAGATTAATCTCGCGAATCTCAAGGCGCAAAACCTGACTACCGCTCTCCTGCTGCTGCCTTGCCGTCAGGTCAAGCCCCGCCATGCGGATTTCAAAGCGCACCCCTTCCATCTCAAGCGTCCCGTCCCTTGAGGTTACATCACAGAGAGCCTTCGCCAGAAAGCCAAAGAATTCCACCTGGGCAGACAGGCTCATCTGAAACTCCTCCTTACGGCTCCATTTAAGTTCAAACACCGTCTTCGCCTTTAAATCAACTGCACTCCAATTAAAATCAATCTCCGCCAAAAATTCAAAATTCCTGACATTCCCCTCTGAAAGCCTGCTCTCCCTCTCCCCTAGTTCCGTCACATATCTAAAGTGAAGCCGTGTAATACTTAAATCAAATTCGTCTCCGCTTAAAGGATTTCCCAGGAGCTCGCCCACAAGCCCTAACAACGACAGCGGGGTATGAAGCTCTCCTAAAAGGGTCATCACCTGACGTTCCCCCTCCTTAGCATAACTGCCTGAAATCCCAAAAACCGCCCCAAGCAAAACCACCTGAAGGTCAAGCCCCAGACCAAGCCCCTCCGGCGTATAGAAGCCCCATCCGCCGATTCGGATAATATCCAACATCCTCCCTGCCAGGGGGAGTTTCTCCTCTTTCGGTTCTGCAAATGTAACCTGGATGGCATAATAGGATTCAGGAAGATTGCCGGCCACACGAAGGTCAGTAAGAACCAGCTTGGAAAAACCTGGAAAAATTCCGTTAGAAGCCCCTGTCTCCAATTTTCCTTCTGCCTCTCGGTAAAGGCGGCCGATAAAGGAAAACTCTGATAAATCCAGATTTAGGTTCACTCCATATCCCTTCCAATGACTCCGAAACGCCAGTGTGGAAGAAGGCATGGGAGAGCTCTGCAAAAGATCCCACTGAAGCATGAAAGCCGCAGCGGCAGGCTCATCCTGATCGGCAAAAAAAGGAATGGGAACCGCTGGCAAAGGCAGCTCGATTACCAGAGCCACGCCCTGAAATACCTCTTTTTTGTTGGCCGGCCATACTGCTTCCACTGCCACCTCCTTCTGCATCCGTAACGCCACATCCGTAAGCTTTACGGAATCCAGAGAAAGCCAGTCCGGCGGCAAAATCATATCTGTCCGTCCAGACAGGACAGATATCAACTCAAACACATGGCCGACCACAAGACCTTCCCCAAATGAAGCCGACAGATTAAACTGCTGTCCATGCATGTACAGCTTTTCTCTCAGCCAGATTTCGGGTAAGCCAAAAGACTCAAGCTTTAAATCAAACGCACCCTCCCAATACGCCTGGCTCATGTATTCCTCCCAAACGGACACGCCGCCGACCTCCCTTGGCAGCGTATAGATATCCTCTGTGTGGCTTTGAAGGGTAAGCCTGCATCTGGTGGTGCTGATATTCCCCTTCCAGAAGGGAAACTGCACAAGACGCTGATATTCCCCTGTCACCTCATAGGAGACTGGATGGGAAGCGGGAAAAATCCTTCCCTCAAAGAGAATCTCTATGTCTGCATCCGGCATCAGTACCGCGAACCGTCTCCACATTGGACAACCTTTTGTAAAACGAAGGCATAACCGGAAGTTAGCCCCTAAGCCCTGTTCTTCTCCTCTGCCGCACAGGAAGCCAATCTCAGAGGACGCCGCATAGATTCCCTCATAAAAATCCTCCCGCTTGACTGCAAAAAAATCATCCGCCAGCCGGACTCCCGCCAGAGGATAGCACTCATCTAAGGACATAGGGCCGCCCTTGTTCTTAAGGTTTAAAGAAACCGAAATACTTTCTCCCATATCCGGCTCCCCTCCCCTTATCTTAATTATGTAATCCCTCCCGTTCCAGACAACATTCCCCTTAGCGGTATAGCCGTCCCTTCTCTCCCAAAACATTGGCTCTGAAACCGCCAAGGCCTCCATCCCCAGCCTGTCCGGAATCCGGCTAAATACCTTCTCAAGCTCTGACTGACCGTCTCGGATTTCTTTTCTAATCAGAATCTCCGGCTGACCAAAGGCAAAAAGCTCTCTGACCCATTGGTATCTTTGATTCATCCTCCTGATCCTCTCTCTTGTACTTAGAATTCATTCCAGGTAATCGTATAACTTCCCTGATTGACACTGTTAAAATCAATATGCACATTTCTTCTCGCAAAAGGCGTTCCCCACGCGGTAGATGTATTATACAAATTCACCATTTCCTCGATAGGATAAAAATTAGAATTCTGGATTCTTATATACCCGTTTCCTCCATTCATCCGGATTCTTGCACGGCTTCCCGTTCCCTGATAAATGGAATTCACATGGGTAGACGCCGCCGGAGGGGGAACAGAATCCGGCAGTACAGCGGGAGCAGGTATCTGAAAGGGGCCTCCTGGATTTCTCAGAGCCTCCCGAAAATAGTACATGGAGTATTTCCCCGGATGCTTGTACCCCATATGATATCCGGCGCTTACCACAGCCGTCGCCGGCTGATAACGGGTCAGCAGATTCGTAAGGTCTGTGTAATTCCCTCCTCTGGAGCGAATGGAGCTGTCCGAGCCGTGGTGGGGAACAGACATCCCTTTCGGCTCGCCAAGGAAGTTGTTTGCAAATGGCAGGCCGTTAAACAACATCAGCGTTTTTGTGGTGGCATCCCCTGTAAATAAAAAAGAGCTCTCTATCATCCGTACATTTCCATTTAACTGGAAGGAATACAAAAGAAGCATGATAGATCCTGTGTTGATAAAATCCGCAGCCCTTCTAGGGGGCGGATTGTACAAATTCTGGGCATTTGCCAGCAATATCTTAAAGCACACATTGTCCTGATTCCCTAATACCCATACACCATCCTCGTTCAGATAAGGGTTGGGGCCATTCTCGGCATACCCGTTAAATTGATGGAAAATATTGTTGAAGGTGATTCCTCCTGCCGCAAGCTGCCCTAGCAGTATTCCAATATTATTTCGGTTTGCATCCTCCCCGCCGATAAACAAATCCTCAATCACGGTTCCTGCCCCCAGATGGCGAAGCAGGGAGTAATGGTCGTCGTCCAGATGGCTTATGGATACCGCGTCGATTACGTTCATTCCCCGCAGGGCCATCAACTGCTGAACGTACTGTACAGAGAAATCGTTCGCCATTCCCGCAGAGCCCTGACATCCAAAATCAACCAGCATAATTCCCACAAGGGACGCGCCCACAGGCAGCGCAGGCACCAATGCGCCTCCGGCAGCGGGAATCGGCGGCACAGGCATAGTTCCGATCAGCCCGTCATAGATTTCAACCACTCCCGCCATCCCCTGATTGACATTGAGGAAGCTGATTCGTACTGTATAAGCCACTTTCTTCACTCTCCTTCGCAAAAAGACCCGTACCACCCCAAGGTCTGATTCTCGTCTGAAATTAAATACATATCATGATTGGTCTGTGGAAACCGAAGCCCCAGAAACCTTAGAGCAAAATTGCGAAACCGGAAATAATATTCCATCCCGCCTGTTTCTTCCCTCTCTCTCGACTTTAGCTCAACGCCCCCAAAGCCCAGGGTCAGCACGCCTTCTAAGGGAATCTCCCACCCGACAGCATTTCCGTTTGCCAAAAGCCGTATCCCTGTGAAATACTTAGGCGTCCCACACAAAAAACTCCCGTCCGCCCCCTTAATTTCATCCTCAGGAGAGGGCTTCCAGGCGGTCAAAAGCTCTAAGGCAAGGGAATACTGCTTTACCAGGCTTCCCATGTTCCCAAGGTCAATCTGCCAAAAGATTCCATACCACTCCTCCTCTATCCCGCTTACCTCCCTTGATACCTTAAGTTCTGCATAGCCCGCCTGCATGGGCGTTCTACCTCTGACATAGGAGATTCCTACAGGCTTTAACGGGAAGCACTGAGCAAAGGAATGCTCCCGTACTGACGCCTCTGACAAATCGAATTGGAGGCTTTCCATATTTACCGTAAAATCATTTTCTCCATCCCTCATATCCAGATTAACCGCCAAGCCATGATACCCAATCCTGTCATAAGAGTAGAGATCCATTTTACCCATATCGTCAAATGTCATGTCTCCATTAAGGACAAAGCTTCCCTTCTGACCGTTTGCCTGCAAAGCGCCGCCGTTTACCAGAAGGCGGCATAAGGCGCAGCCGGAAACAGTGTAGCTCTGCTCCTGCCGAAGTTTAAACACATAATGTCCCCCGCCTTCCTCCCTCTGGTAATATCCGTCAAAAACCAGATTATTACCTGTCTGGCTGTCCTCTCCTGCCTCCGTTCTGCCGCCAAAGATTCGATTTATGAGAAGCTCTGCGCTGGCAGAGAAGCTTTTTGTCCTCCCATTTTCAATCCCCACCCCCAATTCAAGAACTTTGAACCCAAATTCCCTCATATCCGGATAATACTGATGAGCCATATCCTGGTAATCGATGAACGCCTGCCATGTCCCTGACGCAGAGCAGGCCGCGTACAAGCCCTGCAAAAGCCCTGCGCCCAGACCTCCTGCCAGAAACCCAAGCTCAGACGGAAGATTATTTACGTCCACCGGCACATGGAAACACAAAAGGCCCTGCCATTTGGAATCTGTCAGTATCCGAAGAAGCCCTGCATCCTTCAATTCCCAGGCCCTCTCCTTAGCCCTAAGTACAGACCTTTGGGCCAGGTCAATCTGTTTCTTATCTGGTATAAGGCTCCAGCACAGAGGCTCCTTAATCAACTCCAGGACTGAAGAAGCGACACCCATCTTTACCAGAAATATACAATCCTTCTTACCCCAACTGCCCTCTCCCATCCGAAATGTCCATCCGTCCAGCTCCACTGTAAAATGGTCGCAGGCATTAAGCAAAGCCTCCGAAACCTCCTGTTCCTTCGTTCGTTCTCTTACTGCGCGGCACAATTCCTCCATAGTCAGATAAGTCGTCCCCACCAACTCCTCAAGCTGCTTCCCATAGGGATAACCTCCTTTTTCCGCCCTTTTTAGGCTCTCCCTGGTTATGGAATAGGGAGTGCCTGCAAGCCCTGTAATCTGCCGGACGCTTGCCAGAACGAGAAACAGCTCGTTTGTCTGAACCGCGGCCATCAACCTCCTGTGAGGAAGGGTAAATGCCAGACCAGGAAAAGGGCAGCCGACGCTTAAAAGGGAGATCCACTTGACCCTCCCTGATTCAAGCCATACCGCCATGCCGCTTCTGCTGATGAGTAACTGCCCCTCTCTACCCTCTGCAATTCTTATGCAGCGTGAAGGCAAAGGCTCCTCTCCCGCCTTCATTTTCTTGCGGTTTGGCGCAAACTCCCCCGCGCCTTCCTCCACAGCTACGCGCCGGATACTGCCAAGACAGTTCTGCTCAATGAACCGAGCCACCCCTGCTAAAGAACGACATCCACTAAACGGAAACACCGAAAGAGGGCCCTCCTCCGATAATGTAAACGCCGGAAGCTCGCAATATCTGTAAACTCCCTCTTTTGCCTTGCAAAAAAAAGGTGCTTCGCTGCTCTGGGAATAATATTGCCCCCCAGGCATGGCAAGGTAAGTCGTCTGTCCCCGCGTATCCAACTGCCCCGCCCCATACCATGCAGACTGTCCAGGTACAAAGCAAAGGCAAGCTCCCCCTGACATTCCCACATACTCTGTGCCTGCCATTCCTAACTCAAGCTTCTTTACACCATATCCATATGCCCTTCCTCCTGGCGCTAAGTAACACCTTCCTTCTGGTTCTGAAGCCCGCTGAAAGACCAATGGAAACCCTGCCGGAAGCTGAAGGGAAAGCGCATCTCCATAGACAGATGTAAAACTGCTTTTCACCTCCAAAGTCTCCTGCAACTGAAATATGGTTTCCTCCTGTACCAAAGGAGAAAAACACACCCTAAGCGCCGCGCCGGAAGGAAGCTTAAACACCTCTCCTCTGACCTCAACATCTCCCCACCGTCTCAGAAAGGTATCCCACCCTCTGGTAAAATACCGGATTTCCGCAGAAAGCCCTCCTTCATCCGGTATTGTAATTTCAAACAAGAACCGTCCTCTTTCGTCCAACGAAAGACTGACTCCTGAAAAGAGCTTCTCCTCCTTCCGGAAAGAAAAGCCTCCCTGAAGTCTTCCGCCATTTTCCTGCCTGTGTATCCTGCTGCCTTTATGCACCACAAACGTCCAGCCCCCATAAGAAAAAGCCGTATCCCTCTCTAACCTCTCTCCTGAAAGGTATAGCTTCTGAAGCCTCCAGCTTCTGTACTGCAAAGAACGGTTGTCTACCCACAGATAATCCGGCGTCCGCCCATTTAAAAGCCCCTGAAGCCGTTCCAAAAATCCACTCTCATCTTGAATCGGAGATGAAGTAAAGATTCTATCCAATAAAAGCCCCATCCTGACTCACCTCCATTATATCGCCGGAAACCAGACACATACTCCTAAGCTCATCCCCGAACACCGGACAAGGCCCAAAGGAGGTCTGACGCCAAAGAGCAATCCTTCCCTCAGAGATTCCCAGGGCATCCGCCATATCCCCTGCAGTGGTTCCCATGGAAACCCACTGTAAGACCTTATTCACCGTTACCAAAAGCCTCACACGGATGGTAGCTCGCCCCCGCAAATCTGCAAGGGAAACCTCCTCCAACCGATTTGGCAGCTCTTGGCGCCGCATTGCCTGGGATGCATTTATTAGTGCAGGAAGGTTCTGGCCTGCCGCCAGACAGATATTGTGGAAATACCGCATTTCCCCCTTACTGTTTCTCCCCATACGCTCGATTGGATAGAGCAGCCGCACAAAGGGCGCCGCCATCCCGTCAGCCAGAAAATCCGCCACTCCCGCCCCGCCGTCTAGCTGTGCCTGACTGTCAAGAGGACCAGACGCCGGAATCACATAGGAAGATGCCTGAGTAAATCCCTGAATAAACGGCTCTAACACCACCCTCCCGTTTCTTAAAACCACCTGGCAGTCACAGGTTCCGGTTCCCACATAACCATTCCTGCGGGATGCATCTGCCGTTCGATCAGACCCAGCATCCCCGCCTAATCTGTCGGATATTCCTACGGGCTGACCGTCCTCCAACAGCATCCTCTGATTCTCCGGTATATTCTGGTAAATGGCATACTCGATCGCCAAAGACAGCCCAGCCTCCAAATCCACTCTCCCTTCGCTCACCCGATATCTGTACCGGAACGCCAGAATATCCTCTGCCCGCAAAGGCGCATGTTCAAGGACCGCCCTGACAAGTATTTCCATGGTTTCATAATCTTTTGCACAGCATCCCAGCATTTCCTCGAACTCATCATAAACGCTGTCGCTGCCAGAGACAAGCCGTTCTGTCAGAAGCGGCTCTATCCTAAGAATACTTTCCAATTCCCCCTGCGTCACCCAAAAAATCTCTCCCTTGTCATAGCCCTCAAGCCACCTTCCAAGAGGCACCGTCACCCTTTCCTTTAGAACTTCCTCCCTTACACGGCACAGGCTGTAAAAGGTTTCATTTTCCTGCTTTATACTTAAAAACCGCGGCAGGTCTGTTTTCACATGAAGGGAGGGCCCGTAAGAAATTCCCTGACACATTCGGACATCTATCTCTGTGATTCCGCCAGAAAGGCGTATCTCACTTTCCGACACCAGCCTGGCTTGGCGCCCTTCTGTAACCTCATACTGCATCTCCTCTCCAAGACAGACCACCGTTTCCTCTCCCGAAGCCCTCACACTCTGAACCTTCGGCAGACCAAGAAAAAGCGGATACTCTGGGCCAGGGGCCGACAGGCCTTCACCCTGTTCTCCTGTGAGATAGCGCAAACGCAGAGTATAAACTCCCGACGGGTCTAGTCCCTCACCGGACAAATCCCACCAAAAGCTTAGTGTATTGTTCTGTTCCTCTGCCGTAAGCCTTGCCGTAGCAGCCACCACCATCCCCCTTCGGATTTCCGTCTGTATAACCGTCTCTTTTTCAAAATCTCCCTGCCCTACAAGGACATTTTCTGAAACCTCTAGTCTTATAACCTCCGGTCCCCGAAGCAGCACCTGCGCGCCGGAAAGCTCTGGCCCGCAGATATCCACACCGTCGATACGGCTATGATAAGCCAGTGACAGACAAGCGCAAGCCGCATTTCCCCAGATTCCAAGCTCAGGCAGACGCACACCGCAGGCCGGTAAATCCAGAGATATTTTGGCGCCTTCGTTTCCCACCGCCAACTGACGCGCCAGGCTGTAATCGCTGGTTTTGGTATCCAGCATCAGATAAACCAAGCCCCTCTCCCCCAGTTGATACCCTTTAAGGCAGGGAGTATGAATAAACACCCTCACCACGTTGCTGGCAATCTTCTGGGCATCCACCAGATACAGGTACAGATACGTTACATCTGCTAAAAGCTCTTTTTCGCATCGAACCACGCCGTCCAAACCATGCCACTCCTTCGACACCGCAAGCCGCGCCGCCTCATTCTTCGTATCCCTGGTATTGCTAAGCACAACCAGAATCTCGCCGCCCATAAAGGCTTCCTCCGTAAACGCCTCACAGACATAGGTATCCCTGTCATAGGAAATCTGCACCCGCGAAATATCCTCAACACTTCGTCCCATTATGCATCCCCCTTAAGCATCTCCATAAAACTGTCAAAGTCCTGCCGCCATTCCTCTGCAATCTTTTCCCTCACATTTTCGCCCTTATAAGAATTCTGGTGCCTCATGTCTCCGCTGGCGATTCCATTTGCGTAAAAGATCCCCTCCGCCTCCACTTCAAGGTTGTAGACTAAAATCTCGCCCAGGAAGTCCGCGTAAGCCTCCGCAACAGGAAGAAAGCCGCCCTCCCTTGTCTTGACAAGCGTTCCTTTCTTAATCTCGTTGGCAGCCATCATTCCCTCCTTTGTAATGAATGGATGGTTGGAAGTGGCCGTAACCTTACGTCCGTCCTCAAGCCTGATTACAATCACAGGATTTATTTCTGTTCCCTTCCATGTATTGCACACACGCCGAAATCCTCCCTCTGACTCTACCATGTGGCCTGTACGAATCGCCTCAATCGCCTTGTCCCCTTCTGCCGTTGAAACCATGGTCCCCGCCCCAAGGCAGCCCCAGCAGAAGCGAAGCATAGGCAGGTTCGAGACACCCTCCTTATTGGTAACTAGAAACGTATGCCGTTTTTCCCCCATATCCTCCAACAGACATATGATCGACAAGGTGTAGGAGACAAAGCCTGTGTTTGATTTTAAAAGGTCAGAGATCTGCCGCCTCCAGTCCTCCACGCCTCCCCACTTAATCCCCTGTTCATGG
The DNA here is from genome assembly GCA_022791475.1 of Clostridia bacterium. The sequence goes on from JAAVZD010000038.1 coordinate 14,934, forward strand.
AAATCCACCTTGCTGATAAAATCCGGATACTCCACCAAGTCATTTTCATTTTCCAGAATCAGGCTCGCGCTCAAAATCTCTCGCACCCCATGCCCTAAAGCCGACGCCGTACCTTCTGATTTGCACATGAGGTTATGGCCGTTTGGATACTTATAATCCACGTATTCCCCATGCTCAGGACTGCGCCAGAAATAATAATTGATATAAGGATCTTCCTTGGGGTGTCCCTCCTTCCTGCAAGGATGTGCGATATGATATTCATTTTGGATCAGGTCGTACTCTGCCATGTCGTACTCCTGGGTCTTAGTGGTCACGCCGTTATCCTTTACAATCCCCCACTCAAGGCACACCTTACAGTCCTTTTGGGCCTCCTGGCTAATCTTAAGCCCCATAAGCAAGCCGTTCTTCTCTCCCCCTCTGGTAAAAAATAC
>JAAVZD010000154.1 GCA_022791475.1 Clostridia bacterium
TTCCCGCAGAAAGCAAAAGGGGTGGCCTATAATCCTTATCGCACTCGGAATCGTGTTTGTTCTCATTGCGGTTTATTTGGGATGGCCTAAATAGAAGTCAATAAAAGCCAAGTCTGCCCAGCGGCAGAAAAGAAAAAACCGCTGCTGGGCAGGCCGATTCCTCATGTCCAAACGCTCTTTCCAGCGGCGGTTTTGATTATTCAAAGCCGCCGTTTTTATATCCACCGGCGGCAACAGGAGGACGCCGCCATGCGATTGTGGAGAGATAGGCACTTATCAAAAAAAGCCTGACCCCCGCATTGGCGTACTCCGCCCACACTTGCGAAAATAGTCGTTTCTTAGCAAATCATAATGTTGTCCCCAGCGTCCGAACAGTCTTGCACTGTACGGGCGCTTTTCTATATCCAGGCCAGCGACACCGGCCCCGCTGCCGCTCTCCGCCCTCCCCGTTCAGACCCCAAAAATCCGAACGGAGGAAAGGACGATGGAAATTACTATCAAAATTAACGGACGGTTTGTTTCCATTGAGGTCAGCGCCGAGGTTGCTGACTATCTGGAACAAGCCAAGCGGAACAATCGGAAACTCTACCGGGAACGTCGGCGGTATTGGGATGGGCGCGAGTGTGACGAGTGCATAATTACAGGCCGGCGGGCAGCGCCATTTGCACCGGCAGCGGCCCGCAAAGGACAGTCGCATGCTTTATGCCCGTAAGGGCTGGCATGCGTATGGACGCAGGTTCCGTCACCAGAAAGCGTAAAGCCGTCCTTATTTATAAGGCCGCGGCGCATGGATGGGATGATGGCGGCGGGGAGGATGATTTTTATAAGTATGGCAGAATTACAACAGGAAAAGGCATTATTAAGTATCAAAGAATTTTGTGGCTATTTAGGAATAGGACAGACAAAAGCACGAAAATTATTAAGAGGTCGTAATGGATTTGGAGTTCAGATAGGGAATTGATGTTATGCGAATAAGAATAAGCTTGATAAATGGTAAGCGCTTAATATTTCTACGGCGTGACAACGCTATATTTTTTCCTCATAATAGTAGCCAGGAAATGCAAACATCTTGCTCAATTGCGAGAAGCAGGCATTTTACTATATTATGGAGGAGAGACAATGCGAGCAAAA
>JAAVZD010000155.1 GCA_022791475.1 Clostridia bacterium
TAAATAGAAAAATCGTTTTAGGCAGTTCATCGGGAGGGGCGTTTTATCGGTTATCAAAACAAATGATTGATTCGGGAGGGGCTGTATGCGCTGCTGCCATATTTCCCGATTCCGGCCATGTATGCCATCGCTTCGCTTATACGGATGAAGAACTAAAAATGGTAATGAAATCCAAATATGTGCAAAGCGATGTAGGGGATTGTTTTATTGAAATAAAAAATTTATTAGAGCATGGGAAAGGCGTCCTTTTTTGCGGGACCCCTTGCCAAATTGCAGGAATCAAAGCCTTTCTAAAAAGGGATTATGACTTGTTCATCGCTGTTGAATTTATTTGCCACGGGGTTCCCTCCCCCATAATATGGGAAGAATATTTAGGTTCTATTCAACAGGCAGAAGGGCTGCACGATATTAAGGAAATTAATTTTAGAGATAAGAAAAATGGTTGGCATAATTTTGGCCTGTCTATAAAATATGGGGAAAATGGTGGCAACGAAAGGTTCCGGCCTGTACGGCAGGATATTTATTATAATGGATTTCTTGAAAATTTATTTTTAAGGCAATGCTGTTATCAATGTAAATTCAAAGGAATGGAGTCTGCTGCAGATATAAGCCTTGCAGATTTTTGGAATTGTGAAAATAGAGGAATTTCGGAAAAATTAAATGGCCACCAATGGGAAGGTGTTTCATTAATTATTGTATTCTCTGATAAGGGGATAAACTATTTGAAATCATGCAGGGAAGGTTTTTATTTAGAAAAAATTGAGGATATAAAAGCAGTTACATCCAATATTGCGCAAATACAACCTGCAAAATATAATAAGAAAAGGCATCTGTTTTATAAGTACCGTAAGCGGCATGGGACATATAAGGCGCTGCAAAAATATGCAACCTATACCTTTGGGAAAAAATTAAAAAACCATATTATATGGAAATATTGGAAAATTCGGAAACGATATAGTTGAGGGCTGTAAAAAAGGAAACCAATCTGTGGATTTTAAAAGTATAAATGAATGTTTCAA
>JAAVZD010000019.1 GCA_022791475.1 Clostridia bacterium
ACATGTAGCTGACCAATACTAATAAATCGAGGGCTTAACCACTAATATTAAATAAGGTTAATAAAATGGTTTAGACCAAAAAATAGGTAACTAAAGTTTACCTTAAAGAAATCTTTTTTCTATGTATTTTTGAGTGTGCTTTTAAATTAATAATAACGTGAATATTTTTTTAAAAAATGCATAAAATGTATTTACAGAATAAAAATGTTGTGTTATATTAGTAAAAGTTAATTGAAAAGTGCATAAAATTTTCTGGTGATGATGACACAAGGGGAAATACCCGTTCCCATTCCGAACACGGAAGTCAAGCCCTTATGTGCCGAAGATATTTGTGGGTTACCCTGCTGAGAAAATAGGTTGTCGCCAGGTTTATATATTCCCTTTTAGCTCAGTTGGTAGAGCGCTCGGCTGTTAACCGATAGGTCGTTGGTTCGAGTCCAACAAGGGGAGCCATTATACAAACAGAATGCTAAGTATTAGCATTCTGTTTTATTTTGTCAAAAGCATTGATATGACTGCGATATAGCTACAGTGTTAAAGGCTACAGCAATGTAATTAATTTATAATATATAACTTTCAATATACTTTCACATTTGTTCAAATATGTTTCGCACGACTGTACAAAGACCGTACAGAAACTATGAAAATATTGGTATAACTGAACTTAAAAAACGAGTCTTACTAGTATGGTTGGACTTGTTTTTTATGTCAAAAAGTATTTCAAAAAATAAATCTTTATGGTAAAATACAAATATTAAGAAATGAGTTATAATTTGTGCTTTAAGTGAAGGGAATGATTATAAAAATGAAAAATTATTTAGATGCAATAAACGAAGAAGTAAGAGAATATTTTAAAATATTGTCACCAGAATTTCCAATATGGTTATTAGAATATATTGATACTCCAGAAATGCAGAGAATAAATGGTACAAGCATGAGTTGTGGAACTGATTATTCCAAAGTATTTAATATTAAATATTGGTATTCTAATTTAGATCATAGTGTAGGAGTAGCTCTAATAGTTTGGCATTTTACACATGATAAAAAACAAACTTTAGCAGGATTATTCCATGATATAGCAACTCCAACTTTTAAGCATTGTATAGATTTTATGAATGGAGACTCAGAACATCAAGAATCTACAGAAGAAAGAACAGAACAAATAATAAGAGATTCAAAAGAAATAATGGAATTATTACATAGAGATGGAATAAAAATAGAGGAAGTATCAGATTATCATATTTATCCAATTGCAGATAATGATACACCAAATTTAAGTGCAGATAGATTTGAATATACTTTTTCTAGCGGATTAGTTTTTCATAGAGTATGGGAGCTAGAAACGATAAAGGAAATATATGACAATGTAAGTGTATTAAAAAATGAAAATGGTATTGCTGAATTAGGATTTAATGATTGGAAAATCTGTGAAAAGTACATACATATTATTTCAAAATTATGGCCAGAATGGATAAGTGATAAAGACAGAACAGTTATGCAATTTTTAGCTGATATAGTTAAATCTATGAATGCTAAAGGATATTTAACAATTGATGATTTATATAATTTATCAGAGAAAGAAATAATTGAAAAAATATTGAATTGTGAAGATAATTATATAAAAGAAAACTTTATTAAATTTCAAAATGCAACATCTGTTTATGGAAGTGATACACCCATAGATGATAAATATTGTATAAGTGTTAAAGCAAAGAAAAGATATATTATTCCTTTGACTAAATATAATAACAGTGTATGCAGGATAAACAAAATTTCAAAGTTAGCCCAAAATGATATAGATGAGTATTTTAATATTAAACATTTTAAATATACAGGTTTTAATTTTAATTTTAAACCATATGAAAAAGTATAATAAAGAATGAAAGGCATTAATTAGGAAAGTATTAATGGCAACAAAAAATCAAGGAAAAATAGAATGAGCAAAAAGAGGATTATTAAAGTATTTTGATAAAAGTGTTTTGGGCATACTTTCAAAGATTTTGGAATACCTTTCACACGACCATACATAGAAAAAATGAAAGTCTGGAAGTGTTGACAACAGCAATTGTTACTTCTTATCCAAGAACATTTACAAACATACCTTATGAAAAGGAAATATATTAATGGTTACAGAAAAATTGCAAAGATAATGATATAAAATTAAACAAATTATTAGCACCATAAATAAGAAATAGAAGCAAGGTATAAATTAACTAACAAGATACTTGATAATTTAAATATAGAACAAGTAGAGGTATGTAAATATGGAAGAAGAAAAAATATTTGATATGTGTAGAGAACTTATAAAGTTACAAAAGCAACAATATGAAATTGTAAAAAGGGAAATAGATGGAATTATAAACAATAATATAAGAAGTGAAATGTATATTGAGAGAAAATTGGATGAAATGCTTGATATATTATCATTTTATGAGAATGATGAAACACTTTTAACATTTAGAAAGCTTTGTAGATATTACTATGATATAAATCCACAGGCGACAGCTGATTATATAATGTTTTATAAAGAGCAAAATGACCCTGAAGGAGTAAAATTCGGAAATAATAAAAACAAGATAGAGACTGATAAAACTAAAGAAAACGAGGAAAGATAATAAAGTGAAAAATACATATAATAAGAAAGTATGTTATTTAAAATAGAAAAATGTAGGGGCTTATATCTAAGAGGAATACCTAAGAGAATTTACCAAATTACGCCCTTTTAAAAATCACTCTTGATAAGAACTTCTAATTTTACTAAAAAACAAGCTAATAGTAAACCCTAAACCTAGCAATAAAACATTAATAATTGATAAATTATTAGGCAATAAAATAAATATAGAGCCAATAACAAACCCTATTATAGAATACATAGTTTGAGAAGAAAATTTACTCATAAAAAAGTTTATAATATTTAAGAAAATTATGCATCCAAAAAACAGACCTAATGCCATAGGTAATAAAACACTAAAATTTAGTAAAGAAACAGCTTCTAAATATAAAGGGTAAACACCAAGGCACATAAGTATAACTGTGCTACTTACCCCAGGAAATACAACACCTATAGACATTAGAAAACCGCTGATAAATAAATATAAAAAGTTAATATTAAAAGAAGAAAAAGTATTAAAATTATATTCTATATATATTAATAATATAGAAAAAAGCAAAGTAATAATACTATAAATTAAATAATGAAGTTTAAATGAATGTTCTTTACATTCATTTTTTATTAATGTTGGTATAGAGCCTAAAATTAAGCCAGCAAAAATACATTTAATAATATTTTCATAGTTAGAAAAAAGATATCTTAAAATATTTCCAAATAAAAGTACACCAATACCAATTCCAATAAATATTGGAAATAGAAAAAGAAAGTTCTTCTTAAAATCATTAAAAATATTAATAATACTATTAACAAGTTTATCATAAATACCAAATACTACGCACAAAACACCACTACTTATACCAGGAAGTATACAACCTGCACCCAAAGCAATACCTTTTAATATATCTATAATAAATCTCATAAAACCTCCAATAAAATTTAAAATGTTTCTTATAAATATTGTATGAGAGATTTCATTATGATAGAATAAAATAAAAAAGTAAAGGAATAAAAATGAAAGTAAAAGATTTAGAAATAGAACAAAAGATAGGACAAATGTTAATAATTGAATTACAAGAAAAACAAATAACTACACAAACAATGAATATTATACAAAAATATAATATAGGTGGAATTATATTATATAGAAAAAATTATGATAATTATCAAGAAATGTTAAAGCTTATAAATAAATTAAAAGAAATAAATAAAGTAAACGAAATACCACTTTTCATTAGCATAGATCAAGAAGGTGGAAGAGTAAATAGAATGCCTTCAGAAATTTTAAATTTGAAAAGTGCAAGTAAATTATCAAGCACAGGTGATATAGAAATAGTAAAACAAAGTGCAAAAATAATTTCAGAAATGCTAACAAAAACAGGTATAGGCATGAATTATTCTCCAGTATTAGATATAAAAAACTTCAAAGAAGACCATGCAATAGGGGATAGATGTTATGGTGAAAATGAAGAAGATGTTTCAAAATATGGAATAGAATTTATGAAAGAATTATCAAAAGGAGGAATACTTCCAGTAATAAAACATTTTCCTGGTCATGGTGCTACAAAGCAAGACTCACATATCATGTTACCAGTTGTTAGAAAAAACAAAGCAAAATTAGAAAACGAAGATATGGAGCCATTTAAAAATGCTATACAAAATGGTGCAGAAGCTATAATGGTTGGTCATATTTTAGTAAAAGATATAGATAGAAAATATCCAGCATCATTATCCAAAAAGATGATTCAAGAATATATAGTAGAAAAGTTAAAATTTAAAGGGTTAATAATTACAGATGATTTAAAAATGTTAGCAGTTAGATTAAGATATTCATTAAAAAGAGCAGTAACTCTTGCAATTAATTCTGGAAATAATATGATTATACTAGGAACAAAATATAATAAAATAGAAAATATAATAAAAAATGCTTCCAAAAAAGTTAAAAAAGGAAAAATCGATATAAATATAATAAATGAAAGTGTAGAAAAGATTATAGCCGTAAAGAAAAAGTATAATATTAGTGATAATGAGGTTGTAGGATTTAATATAGAAGATATCAATAAAAAAATAGAAGAATTGAATAGTAAAATATGAATTAAAACCCCTTACTAATTACTAAGGGGTTTTAAATATTAAATAGGATAGGCACAATAGAAAAAATTTAGCATATAATTCTATATGAGTAAATTTTGGAGGTACATATATGATGCTAACTCTTTCTATATCAAGCTTTTTAGCTTTTTTAAGCTCAGCGGTATTTGTTGTAGGGTATATTTCTAGTAACAATTTATTCCCAGAGCCATTATCAGCAGAAGAAGAAAAAATGTATTTAGAAAAGATGCAGGTACAAGGGGATGAAGAAGCACGAAATATACTAATAGAAAAAAACTTAAGATTAGTTGCACATGTTTGTAAAAAATATGCAAATACTAATGTAGAACAAGATGATTTAATATCTATAGGAACTATTGGTCTAATAAAAGGAATAAATAGTTTTAAATTAGACAAAAATGTAAAGTTATCAACATATGTATCACGTTGCATAGAAAATGAAGTATTAATGTATTTTAGAAGCAGTAAAAAAACAAATGCAGAGGTATCATTAGAAGACCCAATAGGAAAAGACAAAGATGATAATACAATAACACTTCAAGATATTTTAGAAAATAATGAGAGAAATATAGAAGAAGAAGTTGATTTAAAAATAAAAATAAAAAAATTATATGAAAAAATAAAAGATGTTTTAAAAGACAGAGAACAACTAATAATAGAATTACGTTTTGGATTAGACGGAAGAAAACCAAAAACACAAAATCAAATAGCAGATATGCTCCGGAATTTCACGTTCTTATGTATCAAGAATAGAAACAAAAGCAATAGGGAAGCTAGCAAAAGAGATGGAAGACTAAAAAAACAGTAAAAATATTAAAATACGAAAATAAGTCAATGAAAGTAGTTTACAAAATACTTTTCTGGCTTATTATTTTTTTTGACTAGTTTAATATACATTTTTTTATAATAATGTTATAATGAAAGCGATAATTAGTAATTTATAGAGGAGATGATAAATTGTATATAGAAGTTAATAATATAAAAATACATTATGAAGTTTTAGGAAACGGAAAACCTGTAATTTTATTGAATCCAAATAGTGCTAATACAGGACTTATGAAATTTATAGCAAATAGGTTAAAAGATAGATACAAAGTATATCTTTTTGATAGAAGATGTTGTGGAAAAAGTGAAAAAAACTGTACTTTAAATTATGAAGAATCAGCAAAAGATGTATATGAATTTATAAATAAATTGAATATACACAAGCCTTATTTACTAGGATGTAGTGGTGGGGGAACTGTTGCGTTAAATGTAGCAATTCATTATCCAAAAAGTATTTCTAAATTAGTGATATGTAGTGGTGTTGCAAGAAATAATATTGTCAAAAAACCTAATTATGCAAAAGTTATGGAAAAGATCCCTTTTTATCCAAGTAAAAAGAGTAACGAAATGTTTGAAAAATTAAATTATGAAGCACATTCTATAACAAAAGATGAGTTAGGAATTATAACAGTACCAACTTTAGTATTTAATGGTGGTGAAAAAGATATAGTTCCAAAAAACGAGGCTGAATATATTTCTAATAATATAAATCATTCGGAATTAGTTATATTAGAAAAAGCAGGACATTGTAGTTATATTTTTAAAAATAAATTATTTTATGGGAAGTTATTTAAGTTTTTAGAACAGTAACACAAAAGAGGAAATGATATAAAATTAGTTACCTTATTTTACGAAATAAATCAAAAATGATATAAATATATTGGGAAAAAATATCATCTATTGGTAGACTTTTTAGGATTTATATGATATAATGCTAAAAGTTAAAAATTTGAAAATCTCCTAAAGAATTATAAAAGGAGTTTATATAAGAAATTATAAACATTTTATTAGGCAATTGCCAAGGAGGTTAATATGGAAATTACAGAACAAACTACATCAAAAAAAGTAAAAGGTCAGATGCAAAAAACATTAGAACTTGTGTGTAATACTCAAAGAACAAATAAAGCTGAGGAGGATAATACTGCAAGAAAGCTATTTGAATTAATGCGGGATATAAGTTCGGAAAAATATAATGAGCATAGGTTAAAGCGATTTGAAAATATTATAAGACTAGTAAAAGATATTACTGGATTGCCAGAAGAAGAAATATTGAAAAACATGCAAGAAACCATTACATATCAGGAAATTATAAAAGGAAATGAATGTTTCTTATATGAAAGCTATCCTGCTAATTTGCAGGATATGATTGAAGAATGGAAAGAAAAAAGTACACCTATACTTAGTGAAATAACAGAAGAACAAATAGATGAAGCTATTAAGCGACTAAGATAAAATTAAAATTAAAAAGAAAAATGGATATTTTTTCAAAAAATGTCCATTTTTTCTTGCTATTTTGTGGAATTTATTATATTATTATGTATGTAATATTATATAAAGAAAAATACTTAGAAAGGGGCTATCCGTAAATGAAGAAAACATTAGCCATTATTGCTATTTTTATAACTATTGCTTTTAGTACAATTGTTTTGGCAGGTAATGGAGAAAAAATAACTAATAAAGAAACAAATAAAAATGAAACAGCAGTAAGTAAAATAGTAGATTTTAAAGATAAAGAAAAAAAGACATTAGAAGATTATAAAGAAGCATATGGATCAGACAGTTATGGTTTAACAGCATATGCATTAAATAGGATACAAATATATAGTATACCATTTTGCTTTCTAGGAATAGCACTTAGTGCTATATATCAATATGTATTAGGAATAAGAAAATTAGACACAAGAGATAAAGGTTTTGCAATTATGATATCAGTAATAACAATATTTGTAATAGCACAAGTATTGCCACTAATATTCGCAATTGTAGTAAAAGGTTGGAGGGGTTAACAAATGAAAGTTTTATTTGCTGTAAGTAATGAAAATATTTCCGAAACAATAAAAAAGAAGTATCAATCAATGTATAAGGAAATTATATTAGGCAAAAACGTTTATTACTTTAATGCAATATTAAAAGAATTACAAAAAGATAAAAGTTATGATAGAATAGTAATAAGTGAAGATTTAGAGCCATTTGCAAACAAAAATTATGAAACAATAGATAATTTTATATTTGAAAAATTAGACAGTATATCTGATGAAGCTGTAACAAATTTAGGAGAGGATATTCCAATAATATTAATAGCCACAGATAGACGTACTAAAGGAGAGCAAATTCTAAATAAATTATTTGGAATAGGAGTTTATAGTACCCTAATTGGACAAGATAGAAGCATAGAAGAAGTATGTAAATTAATTAACAAGCCACGTTCAAAAAAAGAAGCTAAAATATATTATAAAATAGATTCAGGAGATGTAGACTATAAAGCAGAAAGTGGAGAAGACGTTAGTGAAGTAGAAATACAAAACATATTAACACATTATAAAAGATTAGGCAAAAATGAAGATAAATATGTTGAAAGCTTTAACAGTATAGCTACCCAGTATACAGATGAACAACTAAAAGTAATTATAAAATTCTTACCATTAGGAGTTAAAGCAGTATTAGAAGCAAATAGCCCAAAATATCAACAACTAGCAACCTTTGCAGGTGAAAGTGTAAAATTAAAAAAACAACAACCATATGGTTCAACACAAATAAATCCAAAAACAAGTAAACCAAGAAATACAAATCAAGCAATTATAGACAATGGAATAAAAATAGAATCTATTGGAAATACAAAAGTAAATAAACTAAATAAACCAGTAGTAATACCAACAGCAGTTTCAACAAGCAATGTGAAAAAAGTATCAAACAAAACTAATACAGAAACTAAATTAAACAGTATTCCAGAAGTAGAACCAGTAAAAAAAGGAAGAGGAAGACCTAGAAAAGTTCGAGTAGAAGAAGTAAATATAGAAGAGCAACCTAAGAAAAGAAGAGGAAGACCTAGAAAAATAGAGAATGTAGAAGAAAATGAAGTGCCAGCAAAAAGAGGAATATATAGCAAAAATACATTAAGAGAGAATATTATTGATGATGTATTACCAGGCTTTGAAGAAGAAACATTGTTACCAGGCTTTGAAGCAGATGAAGTTTTATTACCAGGATTTGACGAACCAGAAACATATACATCATATGAATCAAATAGAGCACAACCAAACAATGCATCATTTGAAAATGATTTATTATCAGATTTCGAAGAAGAAACAATAAATGAGCCACAATATGGCTATATGTCAGATTATGAAGAAGTAAAAGAAAATAATATAGCTAATGTAGAAACTTCAGAAAAATTTGAATTAGATAAACTATTAACCTCAGATAAGAAAATAGTAGCATTTATAGGAACATCAAAAAATGGAACATCTTTCTTAATAAATAATGTTGCAGAAATTCTTTCAAACCAAGGAATAAAAACAGCAATACTAGACTTAACCCAAAATAGAAATTCATACTATATATACACAAAAAATGAAGAAGCTTTAAGAACAAAAGCAATAAATTGTACAAGCAAATTACTAGAAGGAGTAGAAGAAGGAGTAGAAGTTAATAAAAACTTAGACGTATATACTTCGTTACCAGGGGAAAATAATGGAATAGAAAACTATACAAAAATACTAAGTACACTAGTACAGAAATATTCATTAGTATTATTAGACTGTGATTTTAAAACAGAATTAGGATATATAAGTAAAAGTCAAGAAATATACCTAGTACAAAGTATGGATGTACTTACAATACAACCACTTACAGCATATTTAAGAGACTTAAAAGCAAAAAATGTATTAGACCAAAACAAATTAAGAGTAGTTATTAACAAATATGTAAAAGTAAGAAGTGTTACAGAAAAAACAATAATAGCAGGAATGGCATTTTATAATGATCCATCAATGTCATTCATGACAGAATTATTTAATAGAGAAAATATAAGATACACAGTAGTTCCATTTGAAATGCAAACATATACAAAATATTTAGAAGGACTAATAAATTGTAATATAACTACAAATGGTTATTCAAAAGACTTTACGAATAGCTTGAAAAAACTAAGTAATATGGTATATCCACTATTATCAAATACTTCAAAATATAAACAATATTCAGGAGCAAGTAACTTTTCAAATGATATGAACAATATTCTAAATAAAATGAAAAACAAATAAACAAACTAAACAGGAGGTGCTAATATTGATAATCCTTGTAATTATATTATTAGTAGCAATTATAATGTTATTAATGATATATAATATGCTAATAAACAAAAAAATAGATAAATATAATAACTTAAATCAAAAAGTAGTAAGTTTGAATGTATTACAAGAATTTATGAATACTATAGGCGAAGAAAAATCAGCAGATGATAAAATAAGAAAAATAAATGAAATACTAATAGAAAAATATGATATAAAGTATTCAACAATTGTAGTATACAATGGCGCAGAATATGTAATAAAAGCAACAAATGTAGATGTTAAGCATTGGGATACATTAAAAAATTTACACTCTGAGGAAATATTTAAGGAAGCAATAGAAACAGCAACTCCTAAATATATAACAGTAGAAAAAGAAGGAGAAAGACTTCCATATCAAAAAATGGAATTTGGAAGAGCGAAATCAGCAATGTTCTTCCCACTATATATAGATAATGTTTATATAGGATATTGGATAATAGAAAGTGGAATTCCACATGACTTTGATAAAATAGATACAACAGTATTAGAAGTAGTAAAAAATAATATAATTTCAGTAATAAAAACAATAGAAAGCCAAAGCATAGTAGAAAATATAGTTAGAGAAGACTTATTTACAGGTTTGAAATCTGAAGAATATTTATATAGTGAAGGAAAAAGAAAAATAGACCAATTCACAACATCAACAATATGTATGTTTGAAATAAAAAATATTGTAGATATTAACGAAAACTTAGGAAGACATACAGGAAATGATGTTATAACAAAAGTAAGCGAACTTGTAAAACAAAACATTTCAGCAGATTATATATTTATAAGATATATGGGACCTAAATTTGTAATAGCATTTTCAGGAGTAGAAATAGAAGGAGTTTCTGAATTTATGCAAACAATAAAAAATGGTCTGGAAAACTTAGTAATAAAACAAAATGAGCAAGATTACTATGAAGATGAAGAGCCTTTAGAAGTTAGCCCAAAAATAAATGTGGTACTTACAAATTACTATAAAGGAACAGCAATTGAAGGAACAACAAAAAAATTAGAAGAATACTTAAATTTAGCACCAGAAAATGAAAGTGATATAAACTATATTTAAAAATAGTTTAATAAACAAGAAAGGGAAGGTATTATAATGGCAAATGATGAAACAATGTGCTTTAGAATGCCAAAAGAAGAAAGTATAGACAGCAAGGAAATATTAAGAAAAGTATATAAAGCTTTACAAGAAAAAGGTTATAACCCAATAAACCAAATAGTTGGATACATATTATCAGGAGACCCAACCTATATAACAAGTCATAATGGGGCAAGAACATTAATAAGGCAAATAGAAAGAGACGAGTTATTAGAAAAAATGGTTAAAAATTATATTAATATATAAAGAATTAGGAGAAAAAAGTAAGTTGCGAAAACTAGGAATAGATTACGGAGATAGTAGAGTAGGAATTGCTATTACAGATGCCTTAGGAATAACAGCCCAAGGCTTAGAAACTATACATCATAATGGAAATGATAAAATAGTATTAAAAAGACTAGAAGAATTATTTAATGAATATGAAATAGATACTATAATAATAGGAATGCCTATAAATATGAATGGAACGAAAACTGATAGGGTAGAAGTAACAAAAAAATTCATTCATAAATTAAATTGTAAATTTCCAAAAATACCAATAGAAGAAATAGATGAAAGACTAACAACAGTAGCAGCACATAAAACTATGAACTTTTTAGATGTAAACAAAAAGAAAAAGAAAAATATAGTAGATACAATATCAGCAGTATACATATTAGAAATATATATGAACAAAATGAAGAATAGCAAATAAAAAGTATACAAACAAAAAAATAACAAATAATAAATTTAAAGTGATAATTATTGTAGAGATACAATTATTATATATAGCCTATAAAAAGGTAAAACGAAAGGAGAAAGAAAAAATGGATGAAAATGAAATGATGAATGGCGAAGAGGAACTAAATAACATTATAATATTAAACGACGAAAATGGAGAAGAAGTTCCATTCGAATTTTTAGACGTTGTAGAATTTGAAGGAGAAGAATATGTAGTTCTTTTACCAGTTGAAGAAGATGAAGAAGATTCAGGAGAAGTAGTAATACTAAAAATAGAAGATACAGAATCAGAAGAAGAAGAATCTTATGTAAGTGTAGATGATGAACATACATTAAATCAAGTATTTGAGTTATTTAAAGAGAAATTCAAAGATGAATTTAACTTTATAGATGATGAAGAAAAATAAAAAAACGGTAGGTGGTTGGAATTACAATTCCAACCACCTTTATGTCGAATATCAAAAATTAGATTTAAACGTAGGGGCATCGTTTGAGGGAATACCTATTAGAAATGACACTACTGTGCCCTTCATTTATTAATATATATGAAAATTAATTTGTAGTGGTCGCACTTTGGACGACCAGAATAAAATAGAACGTAATGAATAGTTACAATGTATGGGTCGCCGCCTTCGGCGACCCGCACTTCGAAGAAATTACCAAAAATAAATATAGAAAAGAGAGGAATAAAAATGAAAAATTTAAGCAGTTGGCTAATAACAATATTTGTAATATTCTACTGGCTATTTAGAGTAGCCGTAGCAATAACAGGAAGCATGGGAATAGACTTCATAATTACACCAATAAATACAAACATAGAAATAGCCTTATTATTTGTAGCTTTAATATGCATACCATTTATATTCAAAAGAAAACTACTAGGAGCAATAGTATATTTAGGAGCATATGGATGGTATTTTGGAAGAGGGATAATAGAAAATGTTGTAAAAATAATAAACAACGAAACTCTAAGTATGCAAACATACACAGAAATGTTTTTTGCACTAATAGGAGTAGCACTACCAATATTAGTATTATTTGATATATTACTAGATAGAACCAGAACAAAAAATCCAACAGACAAAAAAACAGACTGGTTCTACAAAAACGACCAATACGACAGAAAATTAGACGAAAGAGCAGATAAGAACAATTATAGGACATTATAATTTTTAAATTATATAATAGAGAGGAAAAGATTATGAAACACGGAATGAAGTTAAATAATGGACCATTTAATAAAATAAAAAATAGAACAAAAACAGTTGAATTAAGATTAAATGATGAAAAAAGACAAAAATTAAATGTTAATGACAATATTGAATTTACTAATATAAAAACATTAGAAAAAATAACAGTAACAATAAAGGCTCTTCATGAATATCAAAATTTTGAAGAATTATATAAGCATTTTGATAAAATATCTATGGGATATGAAGAAAATGAAATAGCTAATTATAAAGATATGGAAGAGTATTATTCTAAAGAAGAACAAGATAAATATGGAGTATTAGGAATTGAAACTGAATTTGTATAGTTTAGTAAAAAGTAGGACGAATTTAAAATAAAAAAATGGTTGAAAGATTTTGAATTTACTTTAAATAAGTTATTACATATTTGGTAACGTACGAAAATATTGTACGTTAGAAGAAAATTCAGTTGTCAGAAAATATTTAACAACTGCTGTTGATGGCAAAAACTATAAGACAAATTATTATAATATGGTATGGAATTAAAATTATAAAAAGTATAAGGTATATGATTATTACAAAAGGGCGTGATAGCAATGAAACAAAATATGACAAAAACGAATATTAACATATTTTTAAGGAAGGAGGAATAAATTATGGCAGATTTGGGTTTAGTTCATTGGACATTTTTAATTTTACTTATTACATTAATAATAGTTTCTATAAAGAAAAAAGAAACATTTATTTATTATTTAATAGCTATATTAATTTTAGGTTTTACAATAACAGGGTCCTTATTTAAGTCAGTTATTGGATTATATGATAGTATTAGATATGCTTTTAAAGATTTTTCTAATCTTATTCTAGCAATAGCGTGTGTGGGATCACTTGGTAGATTACTAGAAAAAGTTAATATACTAGATTTATATTTAAAACCATTTACTAGATTAATAAGGAACAGATACATTGGATTCTGGATAATTGGTCTAATTTCATTAGTACTAAGTTTGTTTTTTTATCCGTCACCTGCTGTAATAATTGTTGCAATATTGTTTTTACCACTTGCAAAAAAAATTAATATGCCAATTATTTGGGTAGCTGTTTCTTTGAACCTATTTGCTCATGGATTCGCTTTTTCTGGTGATTATATACTACGTTACGCTCCAACATTGGTTGCAAGTGCAGCTTCTATTGAAACTAGTGAACTGATATCTAATAGTTTCCTATTATGGATATCAATGGGATTAGTAACAACTATTACTGCTTTTATTATATTATGCATAAGTGATAAAAAAATAAAACAAAATGAAATAAAAACTATAACTTCAAAAAAAGAATTAGATATAAGCTATGAGATGAGTGATACTAAAAGAAAAATATTTGCATTAATTACTTTAGGGCTTTTAATATTAAGTATATTTTTTATGTTTGTATTAAATATTGAGTCATCTTATGCAATTGCACTTCTATGTGGTACAACAATAATTATAATATCTATAATATGTATATTTGGTCTTAATAATATAAAATTGATTGAAACTACTTTGACAGATGGAATGAAAAGTTCAGTTAGTTTATTTGTTAAAACTTTACCAATGATTTCATTCTTTTATTTAGGTGGACAAGCACTATTTGAAGTTTTTGGAAACAAAGTATTAGGTAACAATTCACAAGGAATTATAAATGATTTTGGAGTCAATTTATCAAGAATATTTTCAATAAATAAAGTAAGTGCAACTGTTATTACCGGTGGTATATCGGCTATAACTGGTTTAGATGGATCTGGTTTTTCAGGTCTTCCATTAGTAGGGACAATAGCGAAATTATTAACTAGTAACTTTCCTAGTGCCATTACAAAAATTGCCTTCTTTGGGCAAATGTTAGCTATATATGTTGGCGGTGGGTGCATGGTACCAAGTGCAGTAGTTCCTGTTGCAGTAGCATGTAATATTAATATCAAAGATTTGATAAAAATAAATATGATTCCAATTATAGTTGGATCAATTATAACTTGTATAATAACTATTTTAATAATATAAAGTTTTATTAAAAGTAATAAAAAAGAAGGTGTAAAAAATGAGCGAAAATAATGATAAGGGGTTTAATAAAAGTGTAATTAACTGGTACCCAGGCCACATGGCTAAAACTAAAAAACAAATAATAGAAGACTTAAAATTAATAGATGTAGTAGTAGAAATACTAGATGCTAGAATACCAAAAGCTAGTGTAAACCCTGATATTAGAAAATACATAGAAGAAAAGAAAAAAGTAGTAGTTTTAAATAAATGTGATTTAGCAGAAGAGACTGAAAATGTAAAGTGGGTAAAAGAATTTGGAAAACAAAATGTGCCAGCGGTTTTAGTAGATTCTAACTCTGGAAAAGGTGTGCAAGATGTAATTAAACAAATTGAAAAAGTATATGAAGAAACAAAAAAAGAGTATTCAAGTAAAGGCAGAGTTGGAAAGTCAATAAGAGTAATGGTAATAGGAATTCCTAATGTTGGAAAATCTTCATTTATAAATAGAATTACCAAAAAAACATCTGCAAATGTTGGAAATAAGCCAGGGGTAACAAGGCAAAAGCAATGGGTACGAGTAAATGAGAAAATAGAATTATTAGATACCCCAGGTGTATTATGGCCAAAATTTGAAGATGAACAAATAGCATTAAAGCTAGCATATACAGGAACGATAAAAGACGATATATTACAAAAAGTAGATATTGCATATAATTTGCTAAAATATTTATTAGAAAATGAACAAGAAAGAATAATAGAAAGATATAAACTATCGAAAGAAGAAATTGCAGAAGAACTTAAAAATACAGATAGAATGGAAAATGAAAAAATATTAGAGATAATGTATAAAATAGGAAGAAAAAGAGGAGCAATAGTTTCTGGTGGACAAGTTGACGAAGAAAAAGTAGCTAATATAATATTAGAAGATTTTAGAAGCGGAAAACTAGGAAGAATAACTATTGAAAAAGTATAAGGCAGGAGGTTAGAAAATTTAATTCTTTTCTAACCAATTTGTAACTTTAGGAAGGAACAAGATAAAAATGAAAGAAATAGAAGGCATAATAGAAAGAAAAAGAAGTATAGAAGAAGTAAAACTAATGAAGCCATTAGTATGGGCATATATAGGAGACTGCATATATGAAATTTTTATAAGAATGAAACTAGTAAATGAAACTCACTTAGACCCACACAGGCTACATATAGAAACAATAAAACACGTAAAAGCTAAAGCACAAGCAGAAACTTTAGCAAAAATACAAGAAAGCCTAACAGACCAAGAAAAAGATATAGTAAGAAGAGGAAGAAACGCCGAAGCACATCACCAACCAAAAAATGCAGACCTCTCAGACTACAAGCACGCAACAGCATTTGAAGCATTAATTGGGTATTTATATTTAAGTAAGCAAGATGAAAGATTGAAAGAAATTTTAGAAAAGTGCTAGAAAATATTGTAAAATATTGGAAATCTTATTAATAATAAATAAAAAAGAGATATGCGGGTACATATCTCGGTGCAAATCTCACAACATCCTACGATTTGCTTAAGCTATAATTATTATAGCATCAATTTTATTATATGTCAAATAATTTTTAAAAGTTCAAAATTTATAAAAAATCATTGAAACAAAAAGTAATATATGATATCATAATAATGTAAACATTTTACAAAGGAGGACAAAAAATGTCAAAGAAAAATAAAATAGATAAATCAAAATTATTTACAAGAATAATGGCAGTTATATTAGCCGTTCTTATGGTACTTAGTATAGCAGCTACTTTAATATATTACTTAGTATAACAAAAGAGAAAGAAGGTAAATATTATTTATGAAAGATAATTTATTTACAACAATCAACAATTTTTGGGAAATAAATGTAGGAAATTATATACAAGAATTAAATCAAAATCCAATAAGAATTATTTGTTTAATTCTAGATTTAGCAATTGTAATTTATTTAATATATAAATTATTAAAAGCAACAAAAAATTCAAGAGTATGGCAATTAATAAAAGGAATAGCTATGCTTGTTGTTATTACAGTAGTAAGTGGATGGCTAAGGTTAGATATTCTTCATTATATATTAACATCAGTAATGACATATGGTGTTATAGTTATGATAGTAATATTCCAACCAGAACTTAGAAGAGCATTAGAGCAATTAGGAACAAATAAACTTACTAAATTCTTTGGAATAGATAAAGACATTATAACAAAAACAAAAGAAGATATATACAAAATAGTAATAGCGGTGGCAGAGCTTGCTAAGGCAAAAACAGGAGCATTAATTGTAATAGAAAGAGATATAAAACTAGGCGATATAGCAGAAAATGGTGTAGAACTAAACGCAGAAATATCTCCACAATTACTAGTAAATATATTTGAACCAAAAACACCACTTCACGATGGTGCTGTACTAATAAGCAATAATAAAATAAAAGCAGCAGCATGTATTCTTCCACTAGTAAATGACAAACAAACAGCAAGAAAATTAGGAACAAGACATAGAGCAGCAATAGGAATTTCAAAAGAAACAGACAGTATAGCAGTAGTAGTATCAGAAGAAACAGGAAAAATATCAATAGCAAAAGATGGTACATTAATAGCAGATGTAAATGAAGAAGTGTTAAAGAAAGTATTAATAAAAAATGTAGTTACAAATAGATTATTAGATGAAAAACAAGTAAGAAGAGAAAGACTTAATAAATTTAAATTAAACTTAAAAAACAAAGAAAAATAGAAAAGAGAAGTTGGAAGTTGGAAGTTGGATTTAATACGGTAAAATACTTCAAAGTAATTAACCTAAAATCCAACCTCCAACTTCTGACTTCTAAAAGAGGTCAAATATGAGAAATATAAAATTAACAATAGAATACGATGGAAAAGATTTCAATCGGTTGGCAAAAACAGCCTAACAAATTAAACATTCAAGGAGAAATAGAAAGAGCAATAGAAATAATAACAGGTGAAGAAATAGACCTAACAGCATCAGGTAGAACAGATGCAGGAGTACACGCAATTGCTCAAGTTGCTAACTTCAAAACAAATAGCACTTTGCCAATAGAAAAGTTTGCAATTGCAATAAACTCAAAACTAAAAAGATCTATAAGGATACAAAAAGCAGAAGAAGTAGAAGAAAGATTTCACAGTAGATATAATTGCAAGCAAAAAACATATAGATACATTATAAATAATGCAGAGCAAGGTTCAGCTATATATAGAAACCTAGAATATTATGTACCTGTAAAATTAAATTTAGAAGAAATGAAAAAAGCAATTAAATATTTTGAAGGGGAACACGATTTTAAAGGTTTTAAAGCAAGTGGAACAAGTAGTAAAAGCAGTGTAAGAACTATATATAAAACTAATATAATAGAAGATGGAGAAAGAATAAAAATAGAACTTACAGGAAATGGTTTTTTATATAATATGGTAAGAATAATATCGGGAACATTAGTAGATGTGGGGTTAGGAAAAATAAAACCAGAAGAAATAAGTACAATAATAGAATCAAAAGATAGAACAAAAGCAGGGAAAACTCTACCTCCTTATGCTTTGTATTTGGTAAAAGTAGAATATTAATAAAGCAAAACAAAAACCAATGGAAATAACCATTGGTTTTTGTTTTGCTTTACAGCAAGTATTTACGTTTTTTCTTTAAGAGCTTTTTCCTCTCTTAACTTTTCCATGTTCTTGCGTGCAGACTCAAGCTGCTGTGCATAAAAGTAGCGATTGCGAATCTCAGCCATCCTTTTTGCGTTAAAATGTTTCGATGTACACATATAAAGTCCTGCATTATACATAATAAGTCCCCCTTTTAATGTGTGCAAATATTATACTAAACTCTCTATATTTGCATTATACAATAAAAAAATGTTAAAATCAACATTTTATATTGAAAATAGACAAAAATAAAATATAAAAGCAATATTTTCAATTATTGCACACAAAAAAGTAAAAAAGCATACTATATAACAAAATATAAAATAAGGAGAGGTTAATATGAATACATTATTAATATATTTTGCACTCCCAATTGCAACAATAATACTTGCAATTGTAATAGAAAAAATATTAAGATGCCCAATTTTAACAGCATTAACATTTTTCGCAATATACTTAATAGTAGCATTTGCAGCATTTGATGCAAGCTTTTTAATTTTTGTAATAGCATATACAATAATAGCCTATATAACTGCATGGATAACAGAATTATTCTTTAATAGATGTAGAAGAATTTGCCCATGTAGAGAAAATAACAATAATAATGAAGTCCAATTATCAAATGCAGATATGCAAAACATAGCAACAAGAGTTGCAAATATTTTGAATAACAATAGCAATTGTAACTGTAATTGCAACAACACAGCAACAGTAAATGTAAGAGATACAAATGGGTGTCAAACAACATGGTGTTGCCGTAGAAGATAAACAAAATGGCGAAATAAAAATGCATAACTATAGATAACTTTTTTTATTAAGTTATCTACAGATTTGCATTTTTTTATTTTAACTAATAATTTAGATATTTATATTATACCAATTACTAAAATACAAAATATAACGACAATTAACTTGTGTGATAAGTATCAACAATATAAATTAAACTAAAAAAGGTAACTAAGTTGAAATTTGTACATAGAGCTTCAAAAAAATAGATGTACCACTGATAACTTACAAAACAATTATATTTTATTAAACACCTACAAAGTAAAGTAGGTGTTTTCTTATGAATATTAATATTTTATTAATATGTGAATACATGGTCAAAAAGTGTTGACTAAAATTTAAAAATAGAAGATAATATAAAAGAAAAATATAATAAAAAGGAAAAAACAAAATGAAAAAAACTAAAAAAATGGTTAGAAATTTTATACTTTTTATTGTTCTTATAATATTAACATTTTATATAATATTAAAAGATGCTAATATAGTAGAAATATTTTATGCTTTTATAAGTACAAAAAAGACTTATATATTAATAGCAATAACATGTATGATTTTATATTTTTGCTGTGAAGCAATTAATATAGGAAGAACATTAAAAGCACTAGGTGAAAAGTCAAATTTTTTAATGAATTTAAAGTATGCATTAATAGGCTTCTTCTTCAGTTCAATAACACCAGCAGCAAGTGGAGGACAGCCAATGCAAATATATTATATGCATAAAGATAATATATCAGTTGCAAATTCAACATTAGCACTTCTAATAAATTTAAGTTGTATGCAAATAACAACAATATCAATTGCATTATTTAGCATATGTTTTAATTATAAATATTTAAACACAGGTTTAATATGGTTATTCATTATAGGAATAATGCTAAACTTAAGTGCATTAATATTATTACTAATATCAATATTTTCAAAAAGAATGACAAAATGGTTAATAAATGTTGCTTTAAAAATATTAAAATTCTTTAGAATAAAGAACATAGAAGAAAAACGTGAAAAATTTGAAAAAGAACTTGAAAAATATCAAGGAAGTGCAGATTATATAAAAAAGCATAAAAGAGTAGTAGTAAAAAATTTACTTACAACATATGTACAATTTATACTATATTACAGTATTTCATATTGGGTATATTGTTCACTAGGATTAAACAGCCATAATATATTTGAAATAATAATGGTACAATCAATTCTATTTGCAACAGTATCAGGAATACCATCACCAGGAGCAGTAGGAGTAAGTGAAGGTGGATTCATTGCATTATATAGAAAAGTATTTCCACCAGAAATGCTAAATCGGAGCTATGATGCTAATAAGAGGAATAAATTTTTATTTGTTTGTAATAATTAGTGTAATTATAGTAATGATAAATGATATAAAAGAAAAAAGACAAAATAATGACATTCAAGAAATAAAAAAATGTTGAAAAAAATCGAATAATAATATATAATGAAAAAGAAAATAAAATAGGGGAATAGAAAAAATGATAAATATACTTTTATGTGGGAACCAAAAAGTATTTGATGGAGCATTAACAGAGCTTATATCAATTACAAATAAAACCAGAGAAACAATAAAATGTTATATTTTTACTATGGATGTTTCAAGAATAAAACCAGAATATACATGTATAACAGACGAACAAATAAAATTTTTAAACAAAGTAGTAAAAGCAAAAAAACAAGAAAATGAAGTAATAAAATTAGATATCACAAATTTATATGAAGAAGAATTTGGAAAATGTAAAAACGAAACAGCATACTGTACACCATATACATTACTAAGATTGTTAGCAGACTTAGTACCAGAAATGCCAGATAAAATTTTATATTTGGACATTGATATGATGGCAGGAGATGATATTTCAAAACTATATAATATAGATGTTTCAGAATATGAATATGCAGCAGTAAGAGAAAAATATGGATCAATATTCATATGGCCAGACTATATAAATGCAGGAATGTTACTATTAAACATGAAAAAGATCAAAGAGACTGGGCTTCTAAAAAAAGCAAGAGATTTAATAAAAACAAAGAAAATGTTATTTGCAGACCAAGACGCAATATATAGGTCAACAACAAAAAAATTACTTTTACCAAGAATATATAATGAACAATCAAAATTCAATAAAAAAGATACAGTAATATGTCATTTCTGTAAAAGGTTATTACTATTACCATATCCACGAACAGAAAACTACAAACAATGGCATATAGAAAAAGTTCATAAAGTGTTAAAATGCTATGCATTTGATAAAGATTTAGAAGAATATGTAAAATTAAAAGAAGAATATGAAAAAGAGGAGAAAATATATGAATAAAAATGAAAAAATAATACCAATATTTTTTGCTATAGATGATGGGTACACTCCATTTTTAGCAGTAGCATTACAATCATTAATAGACAATGCAAATAAAGAATATAAATATTTAATAAAAGTTCTTCATACAAATGTACAAAAAGAACATATGGAACAAATTAAAAAATTTGAAAGCGAAAATGTAAATATAGAGTTTGTAGATTTAAGTTATTATATAGAAAAAGTTAAAGATAAACTATATACACGTGATTATTACACAAATACAACATATTTTAGACTATTCTTACCAGAGCTATATCCACAATATGATAAAGTGTTATATTTAGATAGTGATATTATAGTAGTAGGAGATATATCAGAATTATATAATACAGATATGGGAACAAATTTAGTAGCTGCTACACCAGATGATATAATTCAATATAACAAAGTATTTCAAGATTATGCAGAGTTAGTAGTAGGAGTTGCTAGCTATAAAAATTATTTTAATGCAGGTGTATTACTAATGAATTTAGATGAACTAAGAAAATTTAATTTCCAAGAAAAATTCTTATATTTATTAGGAACAGTTAAATTTTCAGTAGCACAAGACCAAGACTACTTAAATAGATTATGCAAAGGAAGAGTAACATTAGTAGACCATGCATGGGATGTAATGCCATATGTAAATAATGAAACAAAACCAGAAGAAATAAAATTAATACATTATAATTTTGCATATAAACCATGGCATTTTGAAGATGTAACATATAATGAATACTTCTGGGAATATGCTAAAAAGACAGAATTTTACGAGAAAATTGTAAAAATAAAAGATAGTTATACAGAAGAACAAAAATTCCAAGATAGAGAAGCTGAAAAAGGTTTGGCAGAACTTGCGACAAAAGAAAATTCATGTGTAGGCGATGATAGAGAAAATAGGAGAGGGTAATGAAAGAGCAAAAGGAAGAAGTATTAGAAAAATCTCAAGATAGACTAGAAATTTTAGAAAAAATAGATAAGCTAGAAAGAGAAGGAAATTTCGATATAGATGCAGAGAATGATCCAGAAACAATAATGCTAACACCAGACAACATAGATTATCTAAAAGAAAAAAGATACAGTAAATTAAAAAATATGATAGCAAATAAGATAGGTGAAAAATTTCTTGACTATATAATAAAAGATAGTAAATTAGTAATAAAAAACATAAATGGAATTGAAAATATAGAAAAAGTAAAAACAGGAGCAATGATAACATGTAACCACTTCAACCCATTTGATTCATTTTCAATAGAAGAAGTATTTAGAAAAACAAAAGCATCTAAAACAAAGAAAATGTATAAAGTAATAAGAGAAGGAAATTATACTAACTTTTCAGGTTTTTATGGCTTTCTGTTTAGAAACTGTGATACTTTGCCATTAAGTTCTAACAAAAGAACAATGGTAGAATTTATAAAATCAGTAGATAAAATACTAAAAAGAGGAGACTTCATATTAATATATCCAGAGCAAAGCTTATGGTGGAATTACAAAAAACCAAAGCCACTAAAAATTGGAGCCTTCAACTTAGCAGCAAGAAACAATGTGCCAATAATTCCAATATTCATAACAATGGAAGACAGCGATACCATTGGAGAAGACGGTTTCCCAATACAAGAATATATAATAAATATAGAAGAACCAATATATCCAGATGAAACAAAAACTCAAAGAGAAAATAAAGAAATAATGAAACAAAAAAATTATGAAGTTTGGAAAAAAGTATATGAAGATTTTTACAAAATCCCATTAGAATATACTACTGAAGAACAAAAAGTGAGTGTAGAAGATGAACTATAAAAAAGTTATATACTACAAAGATGAACTAAATGAAGAATTTTCAACAGCCAAAATAACACCAAGAAAAATAGACGAAAAATACAAATATGAGCATAACTTTCTATGGGAGATATGCTCATATCTCATACAAAATGTTTTTAGCATGCCTATAAAAGTCGGATATGAAAAAATAAAATTTAGTTTAAAATATGTAGGAAAAGAAAAATTAAAAGAATGTAAAAAACAAGGATATTTCATATATGCAAACCATACTCAGGCCTTTGCGGATACATTTATAACAAGTGTTGGAAATTACCCTAAAAGAAACTTCCTAATAGTAAACCCAGCAAATGTTTCAATAAAAGGAGCAGAACATATAATAGAAATGTTAGGAGCAATACCAACACCAGACAACAAAACAGCAATGAAGAATTTCTTAGAAATAATAAGAAAGAGAATAAGAAATAAAAATTCAATAACAATATACCCAGAAGCACATATATGGCCATACTACACAAAAATAAGAAACTTCAAAGATGTATCCTTCAAATATCCAGTAGAATTACAAGCACCATCATTTTGCATGACAAATACATATCAAAAGTATGGTAAAAATAAAGAAAAAATAAAAATAGTAACCTACATAGATGGACCATTTTATCCAAACAACGAACTACCTAAAAAAGAAGCACAAAAAGAGTTGAGAGATAAAATATATAATCAAATGGTAGAGCGAAGCAAAAATAGTAATGTTGAACATATAAAATATATAAAAGCAAAACAAGAAATTGAAGCAGTTAAATAATTCATTATTATAAGGGTCGTCAAAGTAGACGACCTAATTTAAAACAAAAAAATTCCAACCTTAGTTGGAATTTTTTTAACATTTATTATTCTGCTGATTCTGGAGCTTCCTCTGTTTCAGGAGCATCATAAGCTTCTAATATAGCTTTTTGAATTTTTTCTCTTGTTTCAGCATTGATTGGATGAGCTATATCCTTGAATTCTCCGTTTGGAGTTTTTC
>JAAVZD010000103.1 GCA_022791475.1 Clostridia bacterium
AATAAGTATATTCCCCGGAAAAAGGACAGGTTCTTTTGTCCTGAATGTGGTGAGCCTGTATTTTGGAGTTCCAGAGGAGGTTCACAGCCAGACAAGTTTTCGCATTACAAAAAGACGGAACAGACTCCAGAATGTGATAAAAGAGTGGACGGGCGATCAGGACTGAATTTATATGAGCGTGTTGGATTGCCTGTTTATCTGGCCATTAGAGCTGTTAATCAGTTTTCTTTGATGATAGGATTCCCTGCGGTTGGTGAGCAGTTACTTGCCATGGCTGCATCACGGGATATCAAGGTTTGTATTACAGGGGCAGAGCATTGTAGAAAAGTTTCTGTGAATGCAGTCAATTTTCTGGAAGATGATGTTACTTTGGTGCCGATTAATTTCATCCCGTATCCCGGAAAAAATTTTGGAATGACGATTGAATCAGAAGAAGCATTGGAACTTCGCAAAAAGTGGTCTGATTATGCAGATGGATTTAGCTATGGAGGGGCAATTTTTACATATGGGGAAACAGGAGGAAAAAAGGTCAGGAAAGGCGGTAACATTTCATCTGATAAACAGTATTATGTAATTGCCAGAAAATTTGATCCGCCCCTGGAGATTTCTTCACAAAAGGGGGTGCGGACAAAAATCTGGACTTCCACGGACTCCGAAAGGAGCTGGAACACTATGTATTCTCAGGATAAAATCAACATCGCATTACAGGTTTATCACCCGTGCGGTCCTGTAACCAACACCATACGCATGCTGGGCTATCCAACCAGAAGGGCACTCTATACATGGATTGAAAACGGGGGGGTCCAAAAGACGCCGCGAAAGGTATTGGATAACACCAATACCGCAACGCATCCCCGTAACCCCCCCGTCGAAGTCAAAATGGATGCGGTCCACCGTTGCCTTGAGCTTGGAGAAAGTATAAAATATGTGCCAGGGGAGATTGGCTACAGCCGGGCAAGCATCTATGCCTGGCGGAAAAAATATCTCCAGGGGGGCACAGCCGCACTGATGAACGGCAAAAACATAAAACCCAGCACCCTTG
>JAAVZD010000156.1 GCA_022791475.1 Clostridia bacterium
TGCCGGAAAATTCCCCTGCCCCCTGGGGCAAGGCATTTGCAGAAGCACGCTCCGGCAATGGGAAAGGATGGCTGGTGTACTATGGGAAAGCATGCACAGGTAAGGGTCCCCATGACTGCCAGGGAACGGAATGACCGGATTTTTGCGGGGGTATTGCTGCTTCCGTCGGTTCTGATAACGGTTATTTTTATTCTGGTTCCGGTGGCGGATTCGGTGATCAAAAGCTTTTTGGATTTTAAAGTGAAGAATATTATATCCGGTACGCCGGGAAGCTGGAATCATTTCGGGAATTATATCAAACTGTTCAGCAGCGGCAGGCTGGGAATGGCAGTGGCCCACACTCTGGTTTTTGTGGCAGCGGTGGTGATTGCCCAGTTTATCCTGGGAATGATTCTGGCGCTGATTCTGAATTCGGATATTCGTTTTACCCGATTCGTACGCAGTATCATGATGGCGCCCTGGGTGGTGCCGACGATTATTTCCGGCCTGATCTGGATGTGGATGTATCAGCCCCAGTACGGTCTTTTGAAGTACCTGGTAGGGATTTTCAGCGGCGGGAAAATGACGGATTTTGCCATCCTCAATGACCCTAATACAGCCCTTCTGGGAATTACCATTGCCGCCCTCTGGAAACAGATTCCCCTGACCACCCTGCTTCTGGTTTCGGGCCTGACCAATGTATCCGCGGATCTTCTGGAGGCAGCCACCATTGACGGGGCAAACGGGGTGAAACGGTTTGTCTATATCACAATTCCCAGTATTATGAGTGTGATCAAGATCACCGTATCCATGGCCATTATCGAGAACTTCAAGCAGTTCCCGCTGTTCTGGACCATGACCGGCGGAGGCCCGGACAATGCCACTACCACCCTGGCGATCTTAAGCTACCGGGAGGCATTTGTCTCCAACAATTTGGGAAGCGGCGCAGCAGTGACAACGGTGTGGATGCTCTTAATGATCGTGGTGGTATTTGTGTACAACCGTGTCTTTAAAGACGTGGAAATGAATTAGGAGGCGGCTATGGGAGCAA
>JAAVZD010000037.1 GCA_022791475.1 Clostridia bacterium
TGCATTATAATTTTTCTAATTTTAATTTCATACGCATTATAATTGCATTATAAAAAATCAAGTTTTTTGTTGATTTCAATATACTTACAAAGAATTATAATTTTTTAAAACATTTTAAAACAATTCTTATAATATATTTTAATCTAAAAAACTTGATTTTTATAATTTTATCTACTCATAGCAGGAAACATTATAATATTTGAATTTATATTTTGTTCTGTTTCTTCTTGTTCTTCATCTTTTTTCTCATACCTTTTTATAATGTTTTGTACTACAAGTATAAGTTGTTCTTTGTCTACATCTTCTAAATGACTAATATTAACTTTGTCTAGCATAGAGTTTAGTTCTTGTAGAATAATAAAATCTTTATCAATTATATCAAATGTTAAGCCTTGTAGTTCATAGTAATTATATGTTTTTTCCTCATATACATTTCTATATTCAGCAAATACGTCAAAGTATGTATTAAGAGTAACAGAAACGTCTTTATGACCTAAAATAACCATTAATACTTCGGCTGGCATACCTCCCTCAATCTTTCTAGTAGCAAATGAATGACGTAACATATATTGATTTACATCTTTTCCTTTTGTTATATTATGTTTTTTACAAAATCTTTTAAATGCACTGTTAGACGCTCCCTCATTGATTAAATCTCCGTTTTCTCTACAAAACAATAGATTATTAGGATTAGGGATAAATTCTTCAAGAGCCATTTTCAAAATATAGATAACCATTGAATCCATATTTAATTTCCTTTGACCACTATATGTTTTCGTTCTATCTCCTAAATAAACATTGTCATTTTCATCTTTAGTTAAAGTATTATTTACATCTATTTTGTAACTTTCCCAATCTATATCTTTGTCTTTATCTAATGCGAAAACTTCTCCGTATTCTCATACCAGTATATAATGATAATAGCCACGCCCATTTATACCTATGTTTTACTTCTTCATCTTTTAGAGTGTGAATAAATTTCTTTTGTTCAGCTACAGTAAAGGCACTAACTTTTTTCTTTGGTATCCTACTACGAGGTCGCTTAAATTCTTCTTTTTCAAATGGATTTTTTAATATGATGTTAGGTACAGCCTTATTAAATGCACAGTTTATTAATCCATAATCTTTTTTTATCAAAGAATCTGACTCAACTACTAACTCATCTAAATATTTTTTAGTATCTTCATCAGTAATTTTTTGAATTGGAATATGTGTATATTCAGATTTACCTATTCTTTTTAGTGTAGCTTTATTTGTCCTATATCCATTCTTTCCTGTCTGATTTCTCTTGTATCTATCTTCTACAATTTCATCAGCTAAATCATATAATGTAACTATTGACTTTGATATAAATGTTCCATTTTCTTTTTGACTTTTGATTTTTTCTTTTTTAGTTTTTGCTTTATCTTGCTTACTATGAGAACTTAAAGTAGTATGTTTTCCTTTAATTGTTGCTTGACCTACCCATATTTCTTTACAATAAAACCTATCACAATACTTTAAACATTCATCTTTACAATTTTTACATTTTTCACATTTTACATATCCTTGTCTATTGTTACAAAATGTTCTATCCTTGCAATCTCTACATATAGCACATTCTCCTCTTGTATCAAATTTCGGTCGTTTTTGTTTTTGAATAGTTTTATATAAACTACCCTCGCCTTTTGCTCGTCTTCCCATTTTATCAACTCCTTTCCAAATATTTTTGGGTACTTGAAAAAGAGTTCCAAAATATGCTATAATCATTTTAGGAACACTTTATCAAGTGTTTCAGACTTTAGAATGGTGCGTGGTCGACCAAAACTATCGCACCATTTTTTACTATAAGGATTATAAAAACATTTTTTAAAAATGTCAATATGTCCTTGTCTGACTATAATTACATTATACTAAAAATTTTAAATATGAAATATATGGTAAACGAAACTAAAAAACCTACCTAGCAAGGAGTGTTTAAATGGAAAATTTTAATAACATAGATGTGTCAAAATTTGAAAAGAAAATTGCAAGAAGTAATATAGACAATATAAGTAATATTGGTCAAGAGTTAAAATTTCAAAGAGAATTTTATAATTTTCTTAATCCAAATCAGAAACTTGTATTAAAATCAGAAAATGACCTAACAAGTTATAATTTAGGAAAAAAATTAGCAAAATTCATAGAAAAATTGACAGGAGATACGATACAAGTAAATAATAAGAATGTACCTACAGGATTATCTTATGATGTATTAAATAATATTGAAAAAAATAATATTATCGATAACAATGGTCATAAACCTGTTTATTCATTAGATATTTATTATGATAAAATCTTTTATATGTTTAAATTATATGGATTTATAAAGGAAGATTACGATATATTTAGTTTATTAAATAAATATGGAATATGTCCCACAGCTAGTAAAAGAGATAGCATAAACGAGATAATAGATAAATGTAACAAAAATTATAGTGAAACACTAAAAAATTCATCTTTTAATATAGCTACTGGGGGAATCTTTGCTTTCCCCGAAGATATAGGACATTTAATAGAAAATGATTCTAATTTCACATTTCTTTATAATAACGAAGATTACAAGTTTTTACTAGAGCATATTGACAAAACTTTTGCAGTTATAAAATTTAAGGATTTTAGAAAAATAGTAATATCAAAGTTTTCAAAATTATCAAATATAGAAAGAAAATGCTTGTCATTATTTTTAGGTCAAACTACATCTTTTATTGATGACATACTACATTACAAAACTAATGTGATTACATTATATACATTAGAAAAGATATTAAACTATTTAGAATTAGAGCATACAGATTTATACTATCTTATGAAGAAAAGAAAGGAAAAAAATTCACA
>JAAVZD010000157.1 GCA_022791475.1 Clostridia bacterium
GACGAAACTCAGCATCTTGCAGGGGCCGCAGGTGGTGGAGAAGAAGTCGGCAAGCACCAGTCCCTTGTCGACCAACTCCTTGAATTCTGTACTGTTTACTTCTTTTAACATGTTGTACCTCCTTATATATTGTGTACTCTCAAAACTCCCTCCCGCCCTTGCTTTGACGGAGCAAACCAGCGGGAGAAAACTCGGAAAGCCTACAGGTTCTTTACGTAATGGGATGCTTCCTGAGCAGCGATGGCACCGTCCGCACAGGCGGTGATCACCTGGCGCAGGTTCTTGGTGACACAGTCTCCGGCGCCGAAAATACCGGGAACCTTGGTTGCCATCCGGTCATTGACCTCCACATATCCCATCTGGTTTAACACGCCCAATTCCTTGAAGCACTCGGTGGTGGGAGTCAGGCCGATGTACTCAAACACACCGTCGCAGCTTACGGTCTTTTCCTCGCCGGTCTTGGTGGAACGGAAGCGGACTCCCTCCAGGCGGGTATCGCCCACAAACTCAAGAATATCCTGGTAGGGATAAATGCTTACCTTGTCCATGGCCCGCAGCTTGTCACAGGCAATGGGGTCGGCAGTCAGGTCAAACATGGTGACAATGGTCAGAGATTTCACAATGCCTGCCAGGAAAATGGATTCCTCCACAGCAGAGTTGCCGCCTCCGATCACAACCACGTCCTTGTCCCGGTATTGGGCGCCGTCGCAGATTGCACACCAGCTGATGCCGTTGCCCCGGAACTTGTCTTCGCCGGTGACATGCAGACATCTGGGACGGGTGCCGGTGGCAAGGATCACGGAACTGGCGGTAAATTCTTTGTCATCCTCCTCGCAGCGGACCAGTTTTTCCCCGCCCTTGTCCACAACCTCCTTGACGGTTGCATAGTCAAAGGTGATGGTGTCAAACTGCTGGGTATGTTCAAACATCTGATAGGCAAGTTCAGCACCGTTAACGGTACCCACACCGGTGTAGTTCTGAATCTCATTTGTGTTGATGATCTGCCCGCCGGGCGCCAGCTTATCCAGCATCAGGACATTCATATCTGCCCGTGCACCGTAGATAGCGGCGGTCATGCCGGCAGGGCCGGCGCCGATGATGATCAGATCGTATTGTGCCATTTTAATCGACCTCCTCCATTTTGTCTTAATCCGTCCGCCTTCCCCTCCCAAAACGGGAGGAAAGTCCAAACTCCGTAATATGGCGTTCTGAAAACGGATAGTTTTGCACCTTGTGCCCAACTACCCTTTATTATAACGGTTTTTGGCAAAATATTCTATAAAAAATGTTAAGAAAATTTGAGTTTTGTGAAAACTTTATTTTCTATTTGCTGAAAGTGAAGAATAACCTTGTAAAATTGCTGTTATCCGGCAAAGTGCGGTGAAAATGCACCTTGCCGGATAACATTCAGAATCAGGCGCCACACAGCATGGTGGCCA
>JAAVZD010000052.1 GCA_022791475.1 Clostridia bacterium
AAATACAGATAGCTTTAATCCCTTCCATTGCCCAACATTTAGTGGCCATAATTACTGCAGCTTTGGTAGCACAATAGGAACTCCATCCATTACCGTGTGGTGAACTTCCTGCAGAAGAACCGATATTAATAATCAATGCTTTCGGATTATGTTTCAATGTTTCCATCGTACATAAAAAAACCCCTGTTAAGTTTGTGTTGATGGAAGCTTCCTCATTGTCGGAACTATCCTCCTGAAGTATGATAGGATTGATATATCCTGCATTATTAATTAACACATCAACTTGATTTGATTTAAAAAAATTATCTATTGACATGAAATCCAACACATTCAACTCATTTTTTCCAGGATTTGTTATTTTATATTTTGTATTTTTGGATAAATGGTTTTTTATTGCTATAGCTATATCCCCTTTTCCGCCAGTTATAACAATGTTTTTCATAGATTCCCCGCTTCCTATTACTTATTATTAATTTTGTTTTATGTGTTTACAAATCAGTTTTACCAGCTGCTTTGTAGCTGTCCCGGTTTCAAAACTTCCGGATTCATTGTGATGATATTTCAACTGTTCTAAATAGATTTTTTCATCAAAGTTTATAATATTTTGGAATAATTCATTGCTATTATGGGCAATCGGGTAGGGCCATTTTTCAATAGGAATATAGAACCCTCTTGTGCGGCTATATTCTTCTATATCGTCCGATAAAATAAAACAAGGACGGCCTGTTAAAGAGAAATCCCACATTAAAGAAGAGTAGTCAGATATAACAATATCTGCCACATATAGTAATTCTTGCATATCGGGATAACTGCTAAAATTTATGACACAATTACAAGTTGTTTCTTGTCGAATGTTTTTTAGTTTAGGATGAAATCGTTGAGCTAAAATCCAATCTCCTCCCCATCTTTTCTCTAATGCTGACAAGATAGCTTCATAAGTAAGGTCTGTGCTGGCAGCGGTTCGGTTTAACAAAACTTTATTATCCTTATTCCGAAAAGTTGGTGCATACAAAGCAATTTTTTTATTGCTTTGTATGCCATAAAAAGAATAAACTTTTTGTTTTATATTTAATCCTTTTTGAAACATCATATCATTTCTTGGTGATCCGATATTTAAGCATTTATCTCTAGGGAATAATAGGGCTTTACATTCCTTTTTAGTAAAAATATCGCAGGAAGATAGAATATAATGGGTCTTATTTGCGCTTATCCTCATATCATATGAAAATAAAAGGTTATGGCTTGTATCAATACCTGTTTTCTTATACGGTCCTCCTCCATGCCATGTGTTTATAACCAGCTGATTTTTGCGTAAAGGAAGATATGATATTCCACCGACATTGGTCACTAAAACATGGCTAGTTAATAGATAATAAAAAGTAAAGATTGTTTTGGGGCCAGGAATTATGATTTTAGTATCTGAATGGCGAATCTCTTTTTTATTTTTTAATGGAAACACAATTTCAAACTTATTCGGATGGCGTTTTATTAGATATTCACATATATACTTTAAATTATCCCCATAAGAGTAAGACAAATCATTAATCAAAGAAATTCGGTTTTTTTTAATCGGAAATATCCACATAACATGTAATACGAAGTTCAGTAAAAATTTAATAATTAACCGTAAAACTTCATTAATCTCTTCCATGGTAGCTTCTCCTAAAATTGTGCAATGTTAAGGTGACTGATATTGGAAATCCATTAATGATAGTGCTAAAGAAAGTTGCCGTTCAAAAGCCTCTTTACTAAAAAGATTTTCAAAAAGAGAGTATGCATGTTTACTTAAATCATTGATGTTTTTTTCTGACATAGCTTCAAAGATATTTTGATTTTCTACAATATTAATACCTGCATCATATTCCTTAATTAAGTTCCAAGTATCTCCCTTTATGTTATTGATGATAGGGAGTCCAAGTTGAAAATAGCTTACCGATTTCATAGTTAATCCTACTTCTACAGTACTTTTCATCATGTTAATCCCCCAATGACATTTTGCTGCTATTCGGGAAATTTTTTCGGCATCATAAATATATCCATAAAAGTTATATGGGATATTGGAAGATGCTAAAAATTGTAGTAATTCGTGTCGTTTTTCCCCATCACCAACAATGTGTATTATTATTTTTCGACATTTTTTAATTTCATTTAGAAATCGGATAATTCCGTCCATATCAATAATATTATTTATGGAACCCAAATAAAAGAATTGTATAACATCTTGTGTATCTTTTTCTACAAACTGATATTTATATTTAGTTTCATTTTCTTGGGCCCAGTAGACAGTCTGATATGGAAAATTTTTAGAACAGAGATTTAATTTTTTTTGGTATAAATCACATTCTGTTATTATCAGATCCGCATACTTCAAATTTTGATCCCTTAATTGTTTCCATAAAAGAAATGGCCCCCAATTTTTTATTTTGCCGCAAGGTAACGACTCTGGCCATAAGTCAACAATATCTATAATAAATGGGATACTATATTTTTTTTTGAACCTTGCCGCAAAGAAAGCCAAAGAGTTAGCAGGAACCATTACATAAACCAATTCTGGCGAGTAAATAGATGCGAATGATAAGGCTTTTCTTGAAAAATCTAAATGGGAAAATAACCGCATAAAGGATAAATTTTTCTTATATGCTTTGGTTTTGACTAAAAGTATCTTTTCTGGCAAATCTTTTCGATAATATTTCCCACGATGTATAAAGTCTGTGCTGATAATTAAAACCGTTTTTCCATAATTTTCAAAATACTTTTGTATACATTTTGCACGAGGCTCATTGGATGCAAAACATGTTATTATGACAATATCTACATGTTTCATATAGTTATTTTTCTCCACTGTTTTCAAATGCTGCAGTTATTTGCCCTGCGGCAACCCCTTCCGTACTCTCCCTCATAAACAGGATCTTTACCGTCTGAACCATCAATTTGAGATCCAGTATCAGAGAATAATTCTGTATGTAGTGCAAGTCCAGCTTCAGCTTGTCATAAGGCGTAGTATTGTACTTCCCGAAAATCTGGGCGTATCCTGTAAGGCCCGCCTTCACCCGAAGGCGGTAGCGGAATTCCGGCATTTCACTCTCGTACTGCCTGGCAATTTCCGGCCGTTCCGGCCGTGGCCCCACAATGCTCATATCCCCTTTCAGGATATTGAAGAGCTGAGGCAGTTCGTCCAGCCTTACTTTACGGATGAAGCTTCCCACAGGTGTAACACGGCTGTCCCCATTGCTGGCCAGGCGCGCCACACCATCCTTTTCCGCATCAACGCGCATGCTCCGGAACTTGTATACGTAAAATTCCTGCCCATGGATAGTCAGCCTTTTTTGCTTGTACAGGACGGGCCCGCCGTCCTGTAGCTTCACGGCTACTGCCGTCGCCAATATTAAAGGCAATGAAACCAGACAGGCAGCCCCGGCAAAGGCAATATCCATAGACCTTTTAAACAAAGCCTGTTCTATGGACATTTGGCCGTTCCTGGCCATAATCAGCGGAGTATCAAACAGGTTGATGTCCTCTGCGCTCCGCACCAGGATGTCAGAAATCTTTGGCGTCATGTATACCCGTTTGTTTTCACTATAGCAGTGTTTTAATATCTGGTTACGTATGGCAGACGGCACGTCGCAGATTACCACTGCCTCATACCCCCGGGCCATTTGCCGGATCGCTTCCAGCCCTGCATCCACGTGTACCATCTTTTGGATCCGGTAACGGTCCTTGCGGCAGTTCATTTTGTCCATAAGTGCCA
>JAAVZD010000020.1 GCA_022791475.1 Clostridia bacterium
ACATGTAGCTGACCAATACTAATAAATCGAGGGCTTAACCACTAATATTAAATAAGGTTAATAAAATGGTTTAGACCAAAAAATAGGTAACTAAAGTTTACCTTAAAGAAATCTTTTTTCTATGTATTTTTGAGTGTGCTTAAATAAAAAGTACATAACACTTTTCTGGTGATGATGATTTAGAGGGAAATACCCGTTCCCATTCCGAACACGGAAGTCAAGCCTCTAAATGCCGAAGATATTTGTGGGTTACCCTGCTGAGAAAATAGGTTGTCGCCAGTTTTTTTTATTTTTTATAAATAAATTAAAGAAGGTAAATATGTGTAAAATCTGTGTTTTATAGATATTTACTTTTTTTATTGTATATGTTATAAATTAATTATTATTAAGAAAGGTGGAACAGTATGGATATAGAAATTAAAAAGGCGGATATTACATATTTAAAAGATATTCAAAATTTAAATAATGAATTGTTTAAATTAGAATATGATAATTTTGACTCAGCTTTAAGAGTTGGTTGGACTTTTGAACAAGAAGGGACAAAATATTTTACTAATATGTTAAATAATGAGATAGTTTATATTGCGTTGAATAAAAATACTGTTGTAGGCTATTTGGCAGGTAGTATTAACATACAAGGAAGCTATGTAACAAAATCGTTAGCAGAAATAGACAATATGTTTGTATTAGAACAATATAGAAAATATGGAATAGGTACAAAACTAATAAATGCTTTTAAACAATATTGCAAAGAAAATCAAATAGAAGAGTTAAAAGTAACAGCAAGTGCAAAAAATTATAATGCAATAAAGTTTTATAAGAAAAATGGATTTGATGAATTTGAAATAACACTAAAGCAAAAAATACAATAAATTAAAAGTATATAATTAAAGTAAGGAGGAAGTAATGTCAAAAGTAGAATGGAAATCAGGAACATTTATATACCCAATACCAGCAGTAATGGTAACATCAGGTGATATGGAAAATTCAAATATAATGACAGTAGCATGGACAGGGATATTAAATACAAACCCTGCAATGTGTTACATATCTGTAAGACCTGAAAGATATTCATATAATTTAATAAAACAAAATGGAGAATTTGTAATAAATCTTACAAATGAAAAACTAGCTTTTGCCACAGATTGGTGCGGAGTAAGAAGTGGAAAAGATTATGATAAATTTAAAGAAATGCATTTAACAAAAGAAAAAGCAAATCATGTGAAATGTCCACTAATAAAAGAAAGCCCAGTATCTATAGAATGCAAAGTAAAAGAAATAAAAGAGCTTGGAAGTCACCATGTATTTGTAGCAGAGATATTATCAATAGATGCTTCAAAAGAGTATATAGATGAAAAAGGAGCATTTGATATAAGCAAATGTAACTTAATAGCATATGCAAATGGTGGTTACTATTCTTTAGGAAGGAAAATTGGCAAGTTTGGATATTCTGTTCAAAAAAAGAAAAGTAAAGGTACAAATAGGAAGATAAAATAGAAAACTTGAAATAAATAATGAAATAAGTTAAAATTAATAAAAGTAAATTTAATAAGAAATATAATAAAATGTAGAAATAGAAGGGAGAATTTAAATGAGCAAAACATATATATTTGGTCATAAAAGTCCAGATACAGACTCTGTAACATCAGCCATAGCACTTTCATACTTAAAAAATGAGCAAGGTTTAGATACAATACCAGTTGTACTTGATAATATAAATGCTGAGACAGAATTTGCATTAAAATATTTTGGAATAAAAGCTCCAGAATATATAAATGATGTAAAATTAAAAATAGAAGATATAGAATATTACAAAGACTATTATGTAACAGAAAAAGTAAGTATTCTAAAAGCATATGAGCTTATAAAAGAAAACAATGTAACCGCCATACCAGTAATTGCAGAAAACCAAAAACTTCTAGGTTTAGTTACATTAAAAACAATTGCAAATGAATTAATACGAGGAAATTTTAATACAATTGAAACTTCATATAATAACTTACTAGAAACATTAAATGCAGAAGAAATATGTAGGTCACAAGAAGAAATAAAAGGAAATATATTAGTTGCAACATATAGAAGTCAAACAATAATAACAAATATTGAAATGGATAGAAACACTGTATTAATAGTAGGAGATAGAGGTCAAGTTATAGACTACGCAATACAAAGCAAAGTAGGGCAATTAATATTAACAGGAGGAAAAACATTAACTGAAGAGCAAAAACAAATGGCTATTAAAAATAGTGTTAATGTAATGGTTACGCAATATGACTCTTTTTATACAGCAAAATTAATAAATTTAAGTGCATATGTAAAAGTATTATTAGATAATGCCAGAATTGAAAGCATAAGAAAATCAGATTATTTAGATACATTGCTAGATAAAAGTGCTAAAAAAGGCTATAACAATTACCCTGTAATAAATGAAAAAGGTAAATGTGATGGACTAATTAGAATTACAGATATTAAAAAGAAAAACAGGAAAAAAGTTATATTAGTAGATCATAATGAAATGGAGCAGAGTGTCATAGGTATAGAAGAAGCTGATATAGTAGAAATAGTAGACCACCATAAAATAGGAGATTTAACAACATCTAAACCAATTAATTTTAGAAATATGGGAGTAGGAAGTACAAATACAATTGTATATATGATGTATAAAGAAGCTAGGACAGAAATACCAAAAAAAATAGCAGGAATAATGATAGCAGGAATAATGTCAGATACTTTAAATTTAACTAGTCCAACAACAACTAATTATGATATAGAAGCAGTAGAAAATCTTACTAAAATTTCAGGAATAAACAGGGAAGAATTTGTAATGCAAATGTTTAGAAAAGGAACTGATATTTCAGAAAAAACTACAGAAGAAATAGTTACTTCTGATTTAAAAATATTCCAAATAGATAATAGAAAAATAGGAGTTGCACAAGTATTCACATTAGAGGCTGAAGAATTATTAGAAAATAAAGAAAAATATATAGAAGCAATGGAAAAAATAAAAGGAATAAGAGGATATTCAATGCTTATATTATACTTAACAGATATCGTAAGAAAAGGCTCATATGTACTGTATACAGAAAGTGCAAAAGACATATTAAAAGATGCAATGGATATAGATAGAATTCATCAAGGAATATATAGAAAAGGAATTTTATCTAGAAAAAAACAAATTATTCCTAAGCTAATGAAAATGATATAAAAAGTTGCCCAAAAAGTGAAAAAAATTCAATCTATATATTGACTTATAAGTAAGTATATGGTAAAATATTAAAGCATATGTGGAATGCATATGCTTTTTAAAATAGACAAAATATTTAAAAATAAAAAAGAAACTAGACATTGGAGGTGTTTTTAAATGGCTGCAAAAGGAGCAAGAGAACCAATTACATTAGAATGTACAGAATGTAAAAGAAGAAATTATATGACAGAAAAAAACAAAAAAAATAATACTGACAGATTAGAAATCGTTAAATACTGCAAATACTGCAAAAAACGTACAACACATAAAGAAACAAAATAATAGCCTTTTTAAGGGGGAAAAGAAATGCCAAAAGATAACAAAGTTAAAAAAGAAAAGAGACACTTTTTTAAAGACTTTAAAGCAGAATTAAAAAAAGTAATATGGCCAACACCAAAACAATTAGTAAATAATACTGTTGCTGTTATAGTAATAGTATTAATAGTTGCGGTTACTGTATTTGTATTAGATTTTGCATTTGAAAAAATGAATACATATGGTATCAACAAATTAAAATCTATAGTTGAAACTACAAACTCAGTAGAAAATAACGTAGATGAAAATACTAATATAGTAGAAGGAAATGCTGAAGTTACAAATACTGTAGCAGAGTAGTAAAAATAGAATAAGGAGGCTTGTACCAATGTCTCAAGATGATAAAAAAATAGAAGGACAAGAACCAGAAACAAATATAAAAGGTTATGATACAGAGCCAAGATGGTATGTAGTACATACATATTCTGGTTATGAAAACAAAGTTAAAACAGACTTGGAAAAGACAGTTAAGAACAGAGAACTAGAAGATTATTTTTTTGAAATAGTAGTTCCAATGGAAGAACAAATAGAGATAAAAGATGGTAAAAAGAAGGTAAACTTAAAAAAGGTTTTCCCAGGTTATGTATTAGTAAAGATGATTGTAACAGAAGCAACTTGGTATATAGTTAGAAATACTAGAGGAGTTACAGGTTTCGTTGGCTCAGGAACAGACCCTATTGCCTTAACAGAAAAAGAAATTAGACAAATGGGATTTGATGTAGCATCAATTAAATTTGACTATGTAGTAGGTGATTCAGTTAGAATTATAGGAGGCTCATTTGATGGTTTCATAGGAACTGTTCAAGAAATAAATAAAGATAAAAACAAAGTAAAAGTATCTATATCAATGTTTGGAAGGGAAACACCAATAGAAGTTGACTTTTCACAAATAGATAAAATTAATTAGTTTAATAAGGAAATTTAAGCAAACACTTAAATAACCTATTAATATATCTATAATTATTTAGAACAAAATTCTAAATCAATATACTTCAAAACTTAAAGGAGGTGCTAGAAATGGCAGAAAAAGAGATTAGTAATTTAATAAAATTACAAATTGAAGCAGGTAAAGCTACACCAGCTCCACCAGTAGGTCCAGCCTTAGGTTCAAGTGGTGTTAATATTATGCAATTTGTAAAAGAATTTAACGATAGAACTGCAAACCAACCAGGAATGATAATACCAGTTGTTATAACAGTATATAAAGATAAATCATTTACATTCATAACAAAAGTACCACCAGTAGCTGTACTTATCAAAAAAGCTATAAAAGTTCAAAAAGGTTCTGGAAAACCAAACAGAGAAAAAGTTGGAACAATAACTAAAGCTCAAATTGAAGAAATAGCTAAACAAAAAATGCCAGACTTAAATGCAGCATCATTAGAAGCAGCAATGAGTATGGTAGCAGGAACTGCAAGATCTATGGGTGTTGTAGTAGCTGACTAGTAATAAAATGGGAGAAACTAAAAGTTTCGCTAATACCAAAGGAGGAAAGAAAATGGGAAAGAGATTTGACGAATGTGCAAAACTTATTGAAAAAAATAAGTTATATGACGTAAAAGAAGCACTAGAGTTAATCGAAAAAATGCCAAAAGCTAAATTCGATGAAACAGTTGAATTACACGTAAAACTAGGTGTAGATTCAAAACACGCTGACCAACAAGTTAGAGGTACAACAGTACTTCCAAATGGTACAGGTAAAACACAAAAAGTATTAGTATTTGCTAAAGGAGCAAAAGCTGAAGAAGCAGAAAAAGCAGGAGCAGATTTTGTTGGAGCAGAAGAATTAATACCAAAAATAGAAAAAGAAAATTGGTTTGATTATGATGTAATCGTAGCAACTCCAGATATGATGGGTGTTGTAGGTAGATTAGGTAAAGTATTAGGACCAAAAGGTTTAATGCCTAACCCTAAATCAGGAACAGTTACAATGGATGTAACAAAAGCTATAAACGAAATTAAATCAGGTAAAGTTGAATACAGATTAGACAAAACAAACATTATTCATTTAGGTTTTGGAAAAGTTTCATTTGGAGTAGAAAAATTAGCTGAAAACTATGATGTAATTATGAATGCAATCATAAAAGCAAAACCAGCAGCAGCTAAAGGACAATACATTAAAAGTGTTGCAATATCTACAACAATGGGACCTGGAATGTATATTGACCAAAAATAAAATAATTATAGTAGCCAAAGAAAGTAGGCATAAAGCTAAGCCCTACCGAGGCATAAAAAGAAGAGAGATTTATAAGAAATCTAATCTTTTATGCCTATAACATGGCTATAAAGATTAGATTTTTTATATGGAAGACAGATGTAGAGGTCGGACTCATGGGTGACCCGCACTTCGGGAAAACTACCCTAGAATACCACCTTCGACATCTGACCTCCGACATCAAATAAATATTAGGAGGTGAAAAAACAAATGGCAAGTGAGGCAATATTAAAACAAAAAGAAGAAGAAGTAAGCAAATTAGCAGAAAAATTTAAAAGCTCTAATTTAGTACTTTTAACAGACTATAGAGGAATAACAGTTGAAGATGTAACAACTTTAAGAAATACTTTAAGAGATACAAAAGCAGAATACAAAGTAATAAAAAATAACATCATAAAAAGAGCATTAGATACTAACGGAGAAAATGCGTTAGACGAAGTTTTAGAAGGTCCAACAGCAGTTATAACAACAGAAGGAGAATATTTAGATCCTTTAAAAGCAATATACAACTTTGCAAAAGCTAATGACTTTTATAAAATTAAAGGTGGTATAATAGAAGGTAAAGTAATGACAACAGAAGAATTAATTACTTTAGCAAAATTACCATCAAGACAAGAATTACTTGGAATGCTTGCAGGTGGATTACTTGGAACTATTTCAAAACTTGCAATCGGACTTGATCAAGTACGTATGCAAAAAGAAAATGCTTAATTATATATAAAATTAGGTAATATATGTAGGGGCTAAATCGGTAGGAAATAACATATAAGAAATACCAAATTTCGCCCGATATAAATAAAAAGAGTAGTGGACTTAAACCACAAAAAGGATGTAAAATCCAAAATTAAATTTAGGAGGAAATAAAAATGATAGAAGAATTATTAGAAAAAATTGACGCTTTAACAGTTGCAGAATTAGCAGAATTAGTTAAAGCAATTGAAGAAAAATATGGAGTATCTGCAGTAGCAGCAGCTGCACCAGCAGCTGGAGGAGCAGTAGCAGGTGCTGCTGAAGAAAAATCAAGCTTTGACGTTGTATTAAAAGACGCTGGAGCAAACAAAATCCAAGTAATCAAAGTTGTAAGAGACGTTACAGGATTAGGATTAAAAGAAGCTAAAGAATTAGTAGATGGAGCTCCAAAAACAGTTAAAGAAGGAGCAAGCAAAGAAGAAGCTGAAGAAATCAAAGCTAAATTCACAGAAGCAGGAGCAGTTATCGAACTAGCATAAGTATAAAATAAAAAATAGAGTTTTCTTAAAACAAGAAAATTCTATTTTTATTTTAAAATATAATATATAAATTTCATACAAAAGTAGATAAAGCTACTTTACTATGAAAAACAATATATTAACTGTTTACTTTTTTAAATAACTAATTATTTCCTTATAAGGAATAGCTAAGAGTTTTATAATCTTTTTTAAAGTTTTTATAGTAGTTTTTCCTTCTTCATACTCTAAACGTTGCAGGTGCCTCCAACTAATATCTAATTTTTTAGCAAGCTGTTGTTGAGTTAATTTACTTTTTAATTTATGTTTTCTAATCATAATATCCCCCCCTATATACTATTAGATAATTATGTCATATAAAAGGTAAATAAAGTATGACAAAAGTATTATGTGAAATATTGACTAAAGATATAGTAAGAGATATAATTAAGGTACAACAAAAATATCGTAAAACAAAGGAGAAGAATTTTTATGAAAAAAGAAAAAGGAATAACACTAATAGCATTAATAATAACAATAATTATAATGCTAATACTATCAGCAGTAGTAATAAATGTAACTGTAGGAGAAAACGGATTATTTAAAATAGCAAAGAAAGCAGCAATAGATTATAAAATAAGTGAGATACTAGAAAAATTAGAAATAGAAAAAGCAAATTTAATAGCAGATATG
Source organism: Clostridia bacterium (assembly GCA_022791475.1). Next base: position 7,673 of record JAAVZD010000020.1, read on the forward strand.
AATGGTGATATACCGAGTGTATCAGAATATATAAATTATATAATAGGGAAAAATATAATAAGTGAAACAGATGTAAAACACATAGATGACAATACAAAAGAAATAGTAGTAGACAATTATAGATTCTTAGTAGAAAAAGAAGAAAATGGGAATATAAAAATAACATATAATGGAACAGTAACTCAAGCTCCAAGAATAGGAAAAATAGAAATAGTAAAAACTACAGTAAACAGTATAAGTATAAAAGTAGTAGCATCAAACGTAGATGGAGGAGACTATAAATACTATATAAAAAATATAACAACAGGTGAAGAATATAAAACCACTCCAACAGCAACATCAAAAACAAATGAATATGAATTTACTGGGTTAACAAGAGAGAACAAATATAAAATAAAAGTAGAACTAGTAAATGATAAAGGAAAATCAGAAAAAGAAACAGACGAAATAGAGACAGTACCAACAAGAGTAAGTAGTATAACATTAAATAAATCAACACTAGAACTAGCAAAAGGAGCAACAGATACAAGTCTAACTGCAACAGTATCACCAACAGAAGCAGAAAATAAAACACTAACATGGACAAGCAGTGACGAAACAATTGCAACAGTATCAGTAAGTGGAGATACAGTAACAATAACAGCATTAAAAACAGGAACGGCTAATATAACAGCAACTGCAAATGATGGAAGCAATAAAAATGCAAGCTGTAAATTAACAGTAACACCACCACCTCCACCAGAAATTGGAGGAACAGGAGATACACATACAGCAAAACAAATACCATATAGCTGGGAAGAATTAGGAGAAATAGCAAAACTAATATCAGATAATTATGGAAATGGAGAAGGACAAATAAATGAAGATACAGCAGAAGTAACAGTAAGTGCTGGAGGTGTAACAACTCAGTTAGGAATAGGAGACTGGACAACAGTAAATGGAAAGAAAGTAAGAATATTAGGCTTCAACCACGATAATTTGGTAACAACTACAACAAATGAATCAGGAGAAACAATTGCATGGACACAATATGGAGCAGGAACAACAAATACAAAAGCAGGAATAAGTTTTGAATATGTAAACTTTTTAACAAACTCAATAATGCATCCCGCTAATACAAATGCAGGAGGGTGGAAAGATTGTAATCTAAGAAAAGTATTAAATACAAATGCAGATGCGTTAATAAATACTTTGGAGAATAAAGAACAAATAAAACAAGTGGTAAAGAAATATGCTCCAACATATAATACTTCAACTATAAGTGATTCAAAAGATTATTTATGGCTATTATCTTGTGGCGAAATATGGGATAATGGATATAATGGAGGAGATACTCGTGGATTAGCGATAACAAAAGAAGGGGAACAATATAAGTTTTACAAAGTAAATCTAGGAAGTATAGGAAGTGGTTCAGTTTCAGCCAGTCTAGCTAAACCTAACAGTAGTGATTGGACAAGCTGGTGGCTTCGTTCTTGTAGAGCAGGAGATGATAGATGTTATTGTACAGCTAGTAAGAGTGGATGTGGTTCTTATGTATGTTGGGATACATCTGTTACAGGTGTTGCACCTGGGTTTGCAATATAATATTTATGTATAAGAATAGGGTTTTCTTATTTAAAGAAAGCCCTATTTTTCCATATTGCAGTAAAGTATATTATTCTTAAAAGTAATAAATATTAAGAGTACATAAAATTTTAAAAATTGTTGACAATAAAGATAATGTTTTATAAAATATATGTGAAATAAATTATATATGGACATAGAATAAGGAGAGAAGTTTTATGAATATTAAGAAAAAAAATATAATAAAAATAGTATTTAGTATGTTGATTGTATTAATAATATTACTAGCAATATTATTAAATATAGAAATAGGAGAAAATGGATTAATAAAAATAAAAAATTATAATAAACAAAAATATACACAACAAGAAATAAGGCAAAAAGTGGAAATAGCAATAACAAACACAATAGAAAAAGAAAGAGCTTTAGGAAATGACATAACAGTAGGAAATATATTGCAAGAATTAGTAGAAAATGATATATTTGAAAGTATAGATAAAGAAGAAAATATCGGTAATATACAAGAATATCAAATAAAGCTAAAAGAAGATGCATCTAATATAGTAATAGAAGATATTATTGAAGTAACAGACCTAAGAATAACATATAAATTAGAACCAATGGGCTATACAAATTCAGAAAAAGTAGGAATTCTATTTAAAGTACAAGGGAAAGTAAAAAGTATAACAAAGCCAGATGGTTTAATAATATACCCACATAAAGAAAAGCTAGCAATTGATTATGAAGTAAATAAAAATGGAATATATCCATTTATAATAGAAAATGAAGATGGAACAAGTATAACAAAAAATGTAATAGTAGATACAATAGATAAGTTATCACCACCAAGTTTTGAAATAATTGCAAATATGAGTGAAAATACATTAACCATATCACACGAAGTTAAAGATAATGTTGCAACAGAAGAATCAGCTTGTAGTGGAATAGAAAGATATGAATATTATATAAAAGGTACCAATGATACTAATTATAAACTTTATAATACAAATAGAATTGAAAATTTAGAAGTGGATACTTATTTGGTATATGCTATAGTATATGATAAAGCAGGAAACTATACAAATAGTTCTATTAAAACTGTACTTCCTACAAGTACTATACTATATGATTCAAATAATCCTAATATATCTCAATGGGATTTTAAAGTAGAGCGTGATGTAGAATATGGAATATCTAATAAATTAATGTATTTAAAAGGACGTAGGAATGGTCTTATTGAAGGAGGAGGGCAAATACCAATTTACTATAATAAAGGTATGGCGACAACAAATCAGATTTATAATTTATCACAATACAATACTTTGACAGTTACAATCTCAGAGTATTCCATTGGTGACAAGCTACTGGTAGGAATTGTAGACGAAAATGAAGAATGGATTATACAAAAAACACCTAATACAAATGGTAAATTAGTTTTCAGTCTAAAAGATATTAGTAAATTAGGAAGAGTACGTATTGAAATTGATAGGTCAAACATATTTATATCTAAAATAACTTTAGAATGATAATATTGAAACAAGATTAGATTATAAACATTGATATAATCTAATCTTGTTTTTATAACAAAAATTTACTTAAAATTTAAATGAGATTATTTTGTTAGTTATAAATTATGCTGTATAATTAACTACATACATATATAATTAAAATGTAATGCATAAATTATGTAAAAAAGTAAAAATCAAAAACATTCCAAATTATTGATAAAAAAGTATAAATAATATAATTAATTTCAATAAAAGGAGTAATAACAAATGAAAAAATAAAAAGCCATAACATTAATTTCATTAGTAATAACAATAATAGTATTAATTATATTAGTGAATATATTTGAGCTTAGGAAATAACGGAATATTTACAAAAGCAAGACAAGCAAAAAAAGGTAACAAATAAGCAAGGAGCAACTGATATAATAAACCTAAAAATAACAAAAACTCAAATGAATAAAGAAACGAACTAGAATAGATGGTCATTTTTAACAAAAAATTACAAAAACTATTGCAATAATTTACTATAAGTAATAAAATTGCAATAGTTATATATTTTGTCATTATAGTTATAAAACATATAAGAACAAAATATATATTTATAAATAATAAAAGGAGCAAAAAAATGATAATACTATTAGATGCAATGGGTGGAGATAACGCACCAGATGCGAATATAAAGGGTGCAGTAAAGGCGATAAATCAAATAGAAGCCGACGTATGTTTAGTAGGAAATAAAAATGTTATAAATTCTAAAATAAAAGAATTTTATGGCAAGAATGATATAAAAGAAATATCTCCTAAACTTAGCATACATCATACAAGTGAAACAATAGAAATGTGTGATATACCAACACAAGCCATAAAGCATAAAAAGGATTCCTCAATGGTAGTAGGATTTAACTTACTTAAAGAAGGAAAAGGGGATGTATTCATATCTGCTGGGAATTCAGGAGCACTTTTAACAGGGGCAACACTTTTAGTAGGTAGAATAAAAGGTATAGATAGGCCAGCACTAGCAGGAATATTGCCTGCATATAAAGGAAGATTAATGTTAATGGACTGTGGTTCAAACACAAACTGTAAGCCAATAAATTTACTTCAATTTGCACAAATGGCAACAATTTATAATAGAAATACATTTGGAATTGAGCATCCAACAGTAGGTCTTCTAAATATAGGAACAGAAGAAACAAAAGGTAATGAACTAGTAAAAGAAAGTTATAATTTACTAAAAGAAAAAGCAGGAGAGCTAAATATAAACTTTGTAGGAAATGTTGAGGGAAGAGATGCATTCTCTGGAAAGTTAGATGTGCTAGTTGCAGATGGATATACAGGTAATGTATTCTTAAAAACAGTAGAAGGTGTAGGAAAATTAGTAAAAAGGACATTAACAGAAAGTTTAAAGAAAAATATCTTTACTACAATAGGTGCAATACCAGCACTTCCATCAATAAAAGCATTTAGTAAAACTATGGACTACAAAGAATATGGTGGAGCATTATTTTTAGGAGTAAAAAAACCAGTAGTTAAAGCACATGGAAGTAGTGATGAAAAATTATTTGAATTTACAATAAAACAAGCAGAACAATTTGTTAAAAATAAAGCAGTAGATAGAATGATAGAAGAATTTGAAAATAAATAAAATTAAGAATATAAAAAATGCTTGACAATTTAATAAAGTTGTATTATTGTTAATGCAAGCAAAAGAAATAGCACTGAGAGGGGGTGTAATTATAATGACACAAGAAGAAATTTTTGAAAAAGTAAAAGAAATAATAGTTGAACAATTAGGAGTAACTGAAAGCTCAGTTACATTAGAAGCTTCTTTTATAGATGATTTAGGAGCAGACTCATTAGATATTGTTGAATTAATAATGGCATTAGAAGAAGAATTCGATACAGAAATTCCAGACGCAGATGCAGAAAAAGTAGTTACAGTGGGTGATGTTGTAGACTACATTAAGGATCATGTAGAATAGAAATAAAGAAAAAACATAGGCTATCTATGTTTTTTTAGTATAATAGGAATATTAAAATGTAGGCGCGTATATCTAAAAGGAATACCTAAGAGAATTTACCGAATTACGCCCTTTTTTGTATTTATAGAAAACTCATCTACAATATTAATAAATTTACTTATAATATGCTATAAAGTTTTGTTCTTGTTTTAGTAAAACACTTTAATTTTTTATAATAATAGTATATAATATACATATATGAAAGAAGGTGAAAGAATGAATTTAGAAAAATTAGAAAATAGCATTGGATACACATTTAAAAATAAACAATTACTAGAAAACGCATTAACACATACTTCATACGCATATGAAAAGCATATTGCAAGTAATGAAAAGTTAGAATTTTTAGGAGATAGTATTTTAGAGTTCATATCTAGTAAATATTTATATAATAATTTTCCAAAACTATCAGAAGGAGAAATGACTAAAGTTAGAGCTACAATAGTATGCGAAGAAAGTTTATACAAAATTGCAAGAAAGCATAATTTTAGTGATTTCTTATTCTTAGGAAAAAGTGAACTTGCTTGCCATAAAGAAGCAAGACCAGCAATAATGGCAGATAGTGTAGAAGCGGTAATTGCAGCTATATATTTTGATGCAGGCTTAGAAGAGGCAGAAAGATTTATAGTAGAAAACTTAAAAGAAGAGGCAGAGTTAGCAAGTAAAAATGTAGGACAAAAAGACTATAAAACAGTATTACAAGAAAAATTACAAATACATGGGGAAGTTCATATTAAATATGAAATAATAAAAGAAGAAGGCCCAGACCACAATAAAAAGTTTACAGCCAGAGTAAGTTGCAATGACAAAATATTAGCAACAGGAGAAGGAAGAACAAAAAAGAACGCCGAAATGGAAGCAGCAAGAAAAGCAATGAATATGTAGGGACATTGTTTGTGGGAATACATCGTATGACACGAAACTACTGTGCCCCGGAATATAAGGACTAAATTTGATGTAGGGGCGTGACCTTGTGTCCGCCCATTCTTCGAAGAAATTGCTTAAATAAATTTTGAAAGGAGAAAAGATATGAAAAAAGAATACATTATACCAATATTCGTACCACACCTAGGTTGCCCACATGCTTGTGTATTCTGCAATCAAGTAAAAATAAGTGGAGAGCAGAAACAAGTAAGGGCAGATGATGTTAAAAAAACAATAGAATATTATTTAGATAATTTTAAAGATGATAATAAACTAGTAGAAGTAGCCTTTTTTGGAGGAAGCTTTACAGCAATAGATATAGATATACAAAAAGAGTTATTAGAAGCTGCAAATGAATACATAGAAAGAGGATTAGTAAATAGCATACGTATTTCAACAAGACCAGATGCGATAGATAAAAATATTCTAAAAATATTAAAGAAATATAATGTAAAAACAATAGAATTAGGTGTACAATCTGCAAATAATTATATACTAAAAAAAGCAGAAAGAGGCCATACCTTTGAAGACGTAAAAAAAGCTTCAAAATTAATTAATAGATATGGATTTATACTTGGGCATCAAATGATGGTGGGACTTCCAGAAAGCACAGAATTAGATGAAATAAACACAGCAAAGGCACTAATTAAATTAAAACCAAAAATAGTAAGAATATATCCAGTATTAGTAATAAAAGGAACAAAATTAGAAGAACAGTATGATAATGGAGAATATACACCACTAACAGTAGTACAAGCAGTAGAACGTTCAAAAGAAGTAGCTAATTTGTTTAATAAAAAGAAAATAAAAATAATAAGAATAGGACTTCAAAACACAGACGAAATATGTGAGCCAGGAAGCAAAAATAGTGAAGTTGTAGCAGGACCATATCACCCAGCATTTAGGCAACTAGTAGAAGGAGAAATGTGGTATGATGCAATAGTATATAAAATAAAGAAATTTAATACAAAAGTAAAAGAAGTAGAAATAAAAGCAAACCCAGAAGATATAAACAACATAATAGGACACAAAAAAGAAAATATAGAAAAATTAAAAGCGACATATGAAGTAGATGTTATAGTTAAATCAGATGAAACAATAAAAAATGGCAAATTTGAAATTACAATAGAAAAGACATATGATGATATAATAGAAGAAAAGCAAAAAATAAACAATTAAAAAATGGAGCAAAAGCTCCATTTTTAATTGTTTTAATTTCTTTTGCATAAAAATTCCAATAATAACAAATACTTATAAAGGGAGAGTATTATGGAATATGTAGAAATAAATAAAAAAATTAAGTTAAGAAAATATATATATGATTTTATATTACTAATTATAGGTTGTGCCATAATGGCTATTGCAACTTCTTTTTTCTTGTTACCAAACCAATTATCATCTGGAGGTTTTACAGGTATTGCAACAATAACATATTATTTATTAAAATGGCCAGTAGGTACAGTAATATTTGTACTTAACATTCCATTATTTATATTAAGTTACTTTAGAATAGGAAAGGAATTTCTAATAAAAGGAATAATAGGAACAATATTCTTATCAATATTTATAGATATATTTGACAAATTTAAACCCCTAACACAAGACAGAATATTAGGTTGCATATATGGTGGAATAATAATGGGCATAGGAATGAGTTTAGTATTAAAAGGTTCAAGCTCAACAGGAGGAACAGACTTACTTTCATATGTAATAAAGTCCTTTAAACCATATTATAGAACTAGTAACCTAATTGTAATTATAGATATAGTAATAGTCTCATTAAATATATTCTTTTTAAAAGATATTGAAATAGGTTTATACTCAGCAATAACAATATATTTAATGGGAAAAATGCTAGATATAATATTTGAAGGTGTATATTTTACAAAAATGATATTTATAGTATCAGATAAATACGAAGAAATATCCAACGAAATTGAAGAAAATATAAGAAGAGGAGTAACAGGTCTTAAAGCAAAAGGAATGTACACAAATGAAGAAAAAATGATGTTATGGTGCATAAGTTCAAGAAATGAAACAATACGAATAAAACAAATATGTAAAAGAATAGATAAAAATTCATTTATAGTAATTTCAAATGCAAGGGAAGCATATGGAATTGGTTTTAAGAGAGAATAAACAAATGCAGAGAAGAAAAAACTTCTCTGCATTTTAAACTAAAATCAAGAAAACAAAATCTTATTAATGATTATATCCTTTACTTTTGGCTCTTTAAAAATAAAACTTAAGTCACCAGTATTTTTTGCAAACTGATTATAAAGAGTATCAAGCTGCTTTTCCAACTTAGAAATCTCCTTTGTTAAGTCGTCAATGTACTTTTCTACAGCCTCACAAGCTTTTACAGCTACTTGAGATGCGCGAAATTCCTCACGATTTATATGAGCATTACTCAGCAAGTTAAATTTAGCAATTAAATCATTATAATCTCTAATAATAAGAGTACCATAATGATATGCAGAAGTTCTAGTCCAACTAGAAAGTTCTGACCATGCAAAGATAATATCGCTTATTTTATCGAGACTAAAATAAAATCGATCCTCAAAAGGTGTAAAAGCTTTGTCCCTTAATGTAGTTACAGTATCAAGCTGTTTTCTGAGGTCTACAATTTTCCGAGCAACTTTTAAAAGATTATCATTTTTTTGCATAGGTGAATTCTCCTTTCAAAAATTATCCAATTATCAGTAACAGCATAATTATATCACATTTTACATAAAAAGCAACAAATTGTTTAAAATTTGTTATAATTTATGTATAATATAAAAATAAAAAAACTATTGAAATAATGAATGAAAAGATAGTATAATGAATATACTAATAGAGAAAATATTTATATATTTTCGAAATTGGAGTAGTCAAGCCATAAGTTGACAATTAAAAAGTTGGTGTATCCTACCATAAGTGGAATGAAAAATTTGGAGTATCCAAGCCATAAGTTGGAATAAAAAAAGCATACAGGGGGGCAAGAAGTCCCTCTGTATTTTATTAGAAGAAAAATGTAAGGAATATAATAGCAAGGATTGATAAAACAACGTAAATCTATTGAAAAACGTTCTTAAATAATGTAAACTATAATTATAGGAAACAATAAATAAAAGGTAGTGAAAAAATGAAAGAACAACAATATATTTTAAAAAATGCACAATCATTTGAATTAAAAGACATATTTGACTGTGGTCAATGTTTTAGATGGAATAAAGAAATAGATGGTAGTTATATAGGGGTATTTGGAAATAATGTACTAAATGTTTCTAAACAAGGAAAAGATGTAATATTTAAAGGTATTTGTGAAGAAAATATAGAAACTACTTGTAAAAAATACTTTGACTTAGATAGAAGCTATGAAGAAATAAAAGAAAAGCTTTCAAAAATAGATAAGCATATGAAAGAAAGTATAGAATATGGAAGCGGAATAAGGATACTAAACCAAGACCTATGGGAAACAATAATATCATTTATAATATCTGCAAACAACAACATTCCAAGAATAAAAGGAATAATTGAAAGAATATCTAAAAAATATGGTAATGAAATTATATATAATGGAAAAAGTTACTATACATTTCCAACAGTAGAACAACTATCAAATGTAACAGTAGAAGATTTAAGAAGTTTAGGCTTAGGATTTAGAGACATAAGAGTATATGAAACAACACATATGATATTAGATAAAAAAGTAGATTTAAAAGAATTAGAACAAGAAAAAGATTTCAATAAAGTAAGAGAAACACTACTTACCTTATCAGGAGTAGGACCAAAAGTAGCAGACTGTATATTACTATTTTCTACACTAAAAAGATGGGAAGCCTTTCCAATAGATGTGTGGGTAAGGCGTGTAATGAATGAACTATACATACAAAATGAAGATGAAACAAAAGTAAACAAAACACAAATAGAAAAAATAGCAAAAGAAAAGTTCGGAAATTTAGCAGGAATAGCCCAACAATACCTATTCTACTGGAAACGCGAAGCCTAACTTCCCATTGGGGACGTTTCCTAATGGAGTATCTGTCCATAATGGGAAAATGAAAAGAAGGAGCAAAGAAAATGAGCCTACGTTTAATATGTGGTAGAAGCGGAACTGGTAAAAGCGAGTTTTGCTTAAATGAAACAATAGAAAAATTAAACAATCAAAATAAAATATATATAATAACCCCAGAACAATTTTCTTATTCAGTAGAAAAAAAGCTAATAGATAAGCAAGAAACTGGGGCTATTATTAATGCAGAAGTATTAACTTTTAAACGTATGGCACATAGGGTGGAGCAAGAAGTAGGTAAAACTATTAACACTAATTTATCAAAAAGTGGAAAAGCAATGCTTATTTATAGCATATTGGTGGAAAACAAAAAGAACTTAAAATTTTTGGGTAAGGCAGAACAAAATATAGACTTAATAGATACAGCATTAACAGAGTTTAAGAAACATAGTATAACAGTAAAAAATTTAAAAGAAGTAACTAATAATGAAGAAGACAAATATTTAAAAGAAAAATTAAAAGACCTAAGCATAATTTACGAAAAATTCGAAGAAAAAATAAGTGGTAAATTATTAGACGAAAATGATGTACTTACAATACTTGCTAAAAACTTAGAAAAAACAAATATGTTTAAAGATTGCACAATTTATATAGATGAATTTACAGGTTACACAAAACAAGAATATAAATTAATTGAAACATTATTAAAAACAGCAAAGCAAATAAATATAACAGTTACAACAGATAATTTAGATTTAGGCACAAACCCAGACACAGACATATTCTATTCAAACAAACAAACAGCAGATAAGCTATTATACTTAGCAAGAAAAAACAATATAGAATGTGAAAAAACAAGCTTTTTAGAAAAAAAATATAGATATAAATCACTAGAATTAGATCACATAGAAAAAAGTTTATATACAATACCATATAATACATATAAAGAAGAAGTAAAAAATATCAGCTTATTTTTAGCATCAAATCAATATTCAGAAATAGAAAATGTAGCAAAAGAAATTATAAAACTTGTAAAAAATAAAAAATACAGATATAGAGAAATATCAATAATTACAAAGAACTTACCTAATTACGCAAGCTTAATAAAAGCAATATTTAAAAACTACGACATACCAGTTTTTATAGATGAGAAAAAAGAACTTAGCCAAAATATATTTATGAAATATATAATAAGTATATTAGATATATATGCTAAAAGTTGGTCTTACGATTCTATTATAAATTATATAAAAACAGGTTTTTTAAGAATTGACAATGATGAAATATATATGCTAGAAAATTATACTAAAAAATGGGGAATTAAAGGTTCAAAATGGTATACAGGAGAATGGAACTTTGAAGAAGTATCAGAAGAAAATAAAGAAAAAATAGAAAGAATACAAACATTAAGAAAACAAATAATTACACCACTTGTAAAATTAAGAGAAAAAATAAATGAAAACAAAACAGTAAGTGGAATTACTAAAAAGATATATGAATTTTTAATAGAAAATGAAATAGATAAAATATTACTTGAAAAGAAAGAAAAACTAGAAGAACAAAACTATATAGAAATTGCAAATGAACAAGAGCTTGCCTGGAATATTATGGTAGAAGTTTTTGATGAGTTAACTTCAATATTTGGAGAAGAAAAAATTAGTTTTGAAAAATATATGAACTTAGTTATGGTAGGCTTAAATAAAAGCGGGCTAGGAAGAATACCTCAAACCAGCGACCAAGTAATAGTAGGGGATATTGAAAGAAGTAGAACCCATAAAGTAAAGGCAGTATTTATATTAGGAATGAATGATGGTGTATTTCCAAGTGTTAATAAAAATGAGGGATTTTTAGGAGATAAAGACAGAGAAAAACTAAAAGAAAAAGGAATAGAATTAGCAAAAGGCACATTAGAAATGCTATATGAAGATAACTTCGCAATATATAAGGCGTTTACAACAGCAGAAGAAAAGCTATTTTTATCATATACATCTTCAAATTTAGAGGGAGGAACATTAAGACCTTCAATATTAATAACAAAAATAAAAAGGCTTTTTCCTAACCTAATAGAAGAAAGCGATATGGTAGATAGCAAAGAAGAAATTATTAATAAATCACAAACCTTTGAACTATTAATAGAAAAACTAAGAAATTGGAAAGAAGGAGAAGAGCTTGAAAATGCTTGGATAGAAGTGTACAAATATTTTTCAGAAAATGAAGAATGGAAATATAAACTAGAAGGTGCAGTAAAGGCACTAAATTATACAAACACACCTGAAAATATATCAAAAGAAAATATAGAAAAATTATATGGAAATACTTTAAATACAACAGTATCAAGGCTAGAACAATATAAATCTTGTCCATTTTCATATTACTTAAAATATGGCTTGAAATTACATGAAAGCGATAATTTTAAAGTACAAATGGTAGATACAGGTAATTTTATGCATGAAGTAATAGATAGCTTCTTTAACATTGTAAGGCAAAGGCAAATAAGTATAAAAGAAATATCTGAAAAAGAAACCGAGGAAATTATAAATGAAATAATAGAGGAAAAATTACAAATTACAAAAAACTACATTTTTACAAGTACAGATAAATACAAAGTATTAACAAGAAGGTTAAAAAGAGTAATTTTAAAATCTATGAAATATATTTTAGAAAGCTTAAAAGATAGTGATTTTGAAGTATTCGCAAATGAATTAGAATTCAAAAAAGGCAAAGCATATGAGCCAATAAGACTCAACCTAGAAGATGGCAAAAAAGTAGAAATAACAGGAAAAATTGATAGAGTAGATTTAGCAAAAACAGCGGATGGAAATTATATAAGAATAATTGACTACAAATCTTCAGTTAAAAACATAGATTTAAATGAAGTATATGCAGGACTTCAACTTCAACTACTAACATACCTAGATGCAACTTGTAAAATAGAAGAAATGCTACCAGCAGGGGTATTATATTTTAACCTAATAGACCCAATAATTAAGTCAGATAAGTATATGACAGATGAGCAAATAGAGCTAGAATTAAAGAAAAAATTCAAAATGAATGGAATAATTTTAGCAGACGTAAAAGTTGTAAAAATGATGGATAAGAAGCTAGAAACAGGAGCCTCAAACGTAATTTCAGCATATATAGATAAGGAAGGCAACCTAAGCAAAAAGTCAAATGCAGTAACAAAAGAGCAATTTGAAGATTTACAAAAATATACCGCAAAAATAATAAAAGAAATTTCACAAGAAATATTAAGCGGAGATATAAGCCTAAAGCCATATTATAATACAAAAACAAAGAAAAAACCATGTGACTACTGCGAGTACAAATCTATTTGTCAATTTGATGTAGGTAAAAATGGAAATAATTATAATTATATTTCTAAAATGGAGAAAGATGAGATATTGGAGAAAATAAAAAATGTCAAATAATAAGAACGTTTGTCGAAAGTATAGAAAAATAAATATACATAATGTATAATAAAACCACCTTTTGCCGAAAAGGTAGAAAGGAGGTAATCGTCTTGAGTAGAATACTAAAGATATTGTCATTAATACTTATTTACTTAATACTTAAAGAATTTGACAGATAAGGAAAATCCCCTAGTACAGCCACTAGGGGATTTCATTTCGCCTTGAATAACTTTTTTAGCAATTTTCATTGCTAAATATAATATATAATATTTTCCAACATTTGTCAACCAAAAAATAAGAAATATTATTTAAATCTTGTGAATTGCAATAATAATATGATAATATATATTAAAAGGAAGGAGAGGCAAATGATAGATTTATCAAATGAAAATATAGTACATATTCAAGATGGAGACATAGAATACTTGCAATTTAGAAAATTATTAGAATATAAAGATAAAGTTATTCACTGTTATACAACAAGAAGCGATGACTACAAAATAGACAATGGTGTAAATTATAAGAAATTATATAATAGTTTAAATTTAGATTATAATAAATTAGTAAAAATAAAAGAACAAATACATAGTAATTATGTTGAAATAATAGAGAGTGAAGAAGTAAAACCAGATAAAGTAGATGGACTTATAACAGATAAAAAAGGCATCTCATTTTCACTAAGGTTTGCTGATTGTACGCCAATTTATTTATATGACCCAGTAAAAAATGTAATAGGAGATATTCATTCGGGTTGGAAAGGAACAGTAGGAAAAATTGCTCAGGTAGCAGTAAAGAAAATGCAAGAAGAATATAATTCAAAGCCCGAAGACATTATTTGCTGTATAGGACCAGCAATAGGAAAATGCCATTTTGAAGTAGATGAAGATGTAAAAAATATTTTTGAAAACACTTTTTCATATATGAATATAAACGATAAAATAATAGAAAAAGGAGAATTAAAAGAAGGAAAGCAAAAATATTTTATAGATACAAACTTAATAAATAAAACTATGTTAGAAGACATTGGATTACTAAAAGAAAATATAATAGAAAGTAATATATGTACAGTATGCAATAAAGATGTATTGCATTCATATAGAGTAGATAGAGAAAACGCAGGAAGAAATACAGCAATTATATCATTAATTTAGAAGTAAATAAAAGTTAAATGTCAAATAATAAGAACGTTTGTCGAAGGTATAGAAAAATAAATTCACATAATGTATAACAAAACCACCTTTTACCGAAAAGGTAGAAAGGAGGTAATAGTTGTGAGTAAAATACATAAGATAATAGCCTTAATAATGCTTTACTTAATAATTAGAGAATTTGACAAATAAGGCAACTCCCCTAGTCTAGCCACTAGGGGAGTTTTTTAGTTATGAGCAACTTTTTTAAAGCAATTTTCATTGCTAAATATAATATACAATATTTTCCAACATTTGTCAATTATAATTTTGAAGAATTATATCACATAGTTAGGAAATAATACAGTTTAGTAAGAAAAAAATTATAATGTACGGGAGATTATTTCTTAGCTGTTCGAGCGATAGTGAGTTACAGATAAGTTATGCGTTAGTGTAATCGCCCACACTTCGAAGGAATTACCCTAAATTAATATTATATTTAACCAACCTTGAAAAAATAATACATATGTAGTAAAATAATCAAAAAGAAAGTGAAGGAAAATATATGATAGCAAATAGATTAGAAAAGAAAGACAGAATAGGAATAATAGCACCATCTTCTCCAGTTA
The DNA here is from genome assembly GCA_022791475.1 of Clostridia bacterium. The sequence goes on from JAAVZD010000020.1 coordinate 22,852, forward strand.
CAGAAGAAAAGTTAGAAGATATAAATAATTCAATAACACTAATGGAAGCATCAGGTTTTGAAATAGTATTTGGAAAAAATGTATTTAAAAATACTTTAGGATATGGAGCAACTGCAAAAGAGAAAGCAGAAGATATAAATAGCATGTTTGCAAATCCAGAAATCAAGGGGGTATTTTGTGCTACAGGTGGAGCAAATTCAAACTCTACTTTTGAATATTTAGATTATGAACTAATAAAGCAAAATCCTAAAATAATATGTGGTTTTAGTGATTCAACATCAATTCTAAATATGATATCAGAAAAAACAGGACTTGTTACATTCAACGGTTCAACATTTAAAGCTTTAACTTCATGGGAAACAGAATATAGCTATAAACAAATTATAAATAAATTCGTATTAGGTAAAACAGAATTAGCTGAAGAAGATGATGAATTTTATTCTATAAAAGAAGGTATAGCAGAAGGAAAACTAATAGGCGGAAATTTATCACTTACAGCAAATTTATGCTCTGGGACATATAGTATAGATTTTACAGATAAAATACTGTTTATAGAAGAACTAGCATTTGAAACAGACGCAGAAATGGCAAGCAACTGTTTATACAAAATGAAACAAAATGGAGTATTTGATAAAATAAAAGGAATATGGGTAGGAAATTATGAAGGAGGAGTACCATTAGAAAAAATATTATTAGATACTTTAGAAGGAGACTACAATTTTCCTATAATAAAATCAAATAACTTTGGACACACAGATAGAAAAATGGTAATACCAATAGGAACAAAGGCCAGAATAGATACAAATAAAAAAATAAAAATAGAATTATTAGAAAATTGTGTAAGCTAATAAAATTTTAATTGACACAAAAATATATTAAATATATAATAAAAACAACAAATAAAGGATAGAATATAATATAATAATAAAAACAAGAATATAAAAACTGAGAGGAAGGAAATTATTATATGATTTCACAATTATTTGTATTATTAATACTAATATTAATAAATGCATATTTTGCAGCATCTGAAATAGCATTTATATCCTTAAATGATGCAAAAATAGAAAGAAGCGCAAAGGAAGGAAACAAAAAAGCAAAGCAAATAGAAAAAATGTTAAAAGAGCCAAGTAAGTTTTTAGCAACAATACAAATAGGCATAACTCTTGCAGGATTTTTATCTAGCGCATTTGCATCAGATGCATTTGCAGACATTTTAGCACCCGCTTTAAATAATATATTTCCTATGGTTAGTGTGCAAACCTTTAGAGGAATTTCTATTATAATAATAACAATAATATTATCCTTTTTTACATTAGTATTTGGAGAATTAGTTCCAAAAAGACTAGCAATGAAATACTCTGAAAAAGTAGCATATGCAAGTATAGGAATAATAAGATTTATTTCAATAATAACAGCACCATTTGTTAAAATTCTTACTAAATCAACAAACCTAATATCAAAATTATTTGGAATTTCTGAAAACGAAGAAGAAATAGTTACAGAAGAAGAAATAAAAATGATGATTGATGAAGGTGAAGAAAATGGAACAATAGAATTTGAAGAAAAAGAAATGATTAATAATATATTTGAATTTAATGATATTACAGCATCAGAAGTTATGACACATAGAACAGATATATTTGGTATAGAAGTAAATGACAATATAGAAAAGAAGTTAAGCAAATTAGATGAATATAAATATAGTAGAATACCAGTATATGAAGATTCAATAGATGATATAATTGGAATTTTATTTGTAAAAGATTTATTAAAATATTTTGCTACAAACGAAAAAATAGAAGTAAGAAAAATAATGAGAGAAGCATATTTTGTACCAGAAGGAAAGCCAATTAATGAGCTATTTAAAGACTTACAAAAAAACAAAAGGCAAATGGCAATTATAATAGATGAATATGGTGGAACATCAGGGCTAGTTACAATGGAAGATTTAATAGAAGAAATAGTAGGAAATATATTTGATGAATATGACGAAATTGAAAATGAATTTGAAAAAGTAGATGATAATACATTTTTGATAAATGGAAGTATAGCTATAAATGACTTAGAAAAGTTATTACAAATAAGTATTCCAGAAGGGGAGTATGATACATTATCAGGATATTTATTAGAAGAACTAGGAAGAGTTCCAAATGATAATGAAAAGCCAGTTATAGAAACGAAAAATGTTACTTACAAAGTAGAAGAATATGAAGATAAAAGAATTATTTTGGTAAAGGCGTGTAGAAATTCATAAACAAACGAAAAGAGGTAAAGAAATGAAAAATGTAAAAATAGTTGCACCAATAATAGTGATTGTTATAGTACTAATATTAATAATAATAGGAGTAATAATAAACTCAAATAATAAAACTTATGAATTAGAAAAAATAGATAAGTACAGTTATTTTAAACTTTACAAAAATGAAAAATATGGAGTAATAGACTATAAAGGAAACATATTAATAGACCCAATATATGATGTTTTAAATATTCCAAATCCTACAAAAGATGTATTTATAGGTTACTATAACTATAATGAAATGAATGGGGAGTATGAAACAAAAGTATTAAATAAGAATAATGAAGAAATATTAAAAGAATATGAACAAGTATTACCACTTCTATGTGAAGAGTCAACATCAAATATACCATTTGAAAAAAGTATATTAATTTATAAAGAAAATGAAAAATGGGGAATAATAGACTTTTCAGGAAAGAAAATTACAAAAGCAAATTATGATAGTATAGAAAGTATGAAATATAGAGAAGGCACATTAAAAGTAAAACAAAATGAAAAATATGGAACAATAAATATAAAAGGAAAAACAATTATAAAACCAATTTATGATGATATAACATCAGATGCTTATTATACAAGTGAAAAAGATTATACAAATGCAGGTTTTATAGTTCAAAATAAAACAGAAGAAGGATATAGATATGGCTATATAAATAAAGATGGAAAACAAGTGCTATCAAATGAATATACAGAAATAGATAGAATAGTAAATTTAGATGAACTATATCTACTAGTTTCTAAAAATGGAAAATATGGAATAGTAAAAAATAAAAAAGAAATTATACCAATTTCATATGAAGAAATAGAATATAATAAAACAAATAATTTATTTGTAGTACAAAAAAATTCAAAACAAGGTGTACTATCTGTAAATGGTGAAGAAATATTACAAATAGAATATGACTATATAATGTGTGGAATAAATAAACTTACAGCTACAAAAGGGGAAAGCATACAAATATATAATGCCAAAGGGGAAAAACAAAATATAAAATATGATAATACAATAGAAACAGCAAATGAAAATTATATAATAACAGTTGATGAAAACGAAAAATTTGGACTAACAAATAAAGCAGGAAAGGTGTTAATAAAAAATAAATATGAATATTTAGAATATGCCTTTGAAAATTACTTTATAGCAACAAAACAGCGGAAAAGTAGGAGTAATAGATGTAGCTGAAAATACAATAGTAGATTTTAAATATGACATTATACAAAAAGTAAAAGATAAAAATGCTTTGCAAGCAATTATATCAAAAGAAAATATAATAAATATGTATAATAATAAAATGGTACAACAAGTAAGTATAAAAAATGGTGTATTATACACATATGATAATTATATAAAATTACTATCAAATACAGAAATGAAATATTTAAATAATGATGGAAATTTAATAAATAATAAAGAAATATTTACGCAAAATTCAGTATTTTCATATAATAAAAATGGAAAATGGGGATTTGTAAATAAAGAAGATAATATAATAGTAGAAGCAAAATATGATATGGTAACAGAATTTAATAACTATGGTTACGCAGGAATATGTATAAATGACAAATGGGGAGTAGTAAACGAAAATGGGGAAATAATACAAGAACCATCATATAAAATAGATTGGAATGAACCAGAATTTATAGGGAAATACTGTAAACTAAACTTTGGTTATGGCTTTGAATATTATACAGATGAGTTAACAAAATAGAAACTACTACTGAACTGTAACCTACTAGTCACAAATTTACTATAAAATATAAAAAATACTTGTAAAATATGTAAAAATGTGGTAGAATAGCATTGTTATGAAAAAACAATGCTATTCTATTTGTTTTTTATAACATCCTTACTTACATTATATAGTATGTAGGTTATTAATCCAAAAGGAGGTGAAAAATAATGAATAAATACGAGAGTGTTGTCATTATTAATCCAAATGTTGATGAAGAAGGAATTAAATCATTAGTTCAAAAATTCACAGCATTAATTAATAATGATGGTAAATTAGAAAAAGCTGATGAATTAGGAAAAAGAAGATTAGCCTATGAAGTTAAGAAAAACAAAGAAGGTTACTATGTAGTATTCTATTTTGAAGCTAACACATCTTTAATAGCAGAATTAGAGAGAAATTATAGAATTACAGATGAAGTAATTAAATTTATGACTGTAAAAGTTGAAGAATAAGGGGCCGAAAGGTAAGGTAAAAAAATATGAACAAAGTAATTTTAATGGGAAGATTAACAAGAGACCCAGAAGTTAGATACACACAAACTAACAACACACTAGTAGCATCTTTTAGCTTAGCAGTAAATAGAAGATTTGTAAGACAAGGAGAAGAAAGACAAGCAGATTTCATAAATATAGTTGCATGGAGCAAACTAGGTGAATTCTGTAGTAAATACTTCAAAAAAGGTCAACAAGTAGGTGTAATAGGAAGAATTCAAACAAGAACTTGGGATGATGACCAAGGACAAAAACACTATATAACAGAAGTAGTAGCTGAAGAAGCATATTTTGCAGATAGCAAAAGAGATGGAGAAGCGGGAGGAAGTTTTGATGCTACATTTGGTAGCATGCCAGAGCAAGCTCAAGGAGCTTCTGATTTTGAAGTATCTTCAGGAGATGACCTACCATTTTAAGTGTTGGCATGAATGCCAACAGTGAATAATGAATAGTGAATAGTTAATAATGAATAATTTTAATTTTTGATTATTATCTACTAGGTATTGATTAAAAAACGTAGGGGCTAAATCGGTAAGGAATATCAAAAAGAATTTACCGAGATTCGCCCAGATGCAAATAAATGAAAAAATTTACTTGAATTAAGAATGAAAAGTGAAGAGTACAAACTCTTCGAGTTTGGAAAGGGGGAAAATGAGATGGCAGATAAAAAACAAAAAAGAAATAATAGAAACAATAACATGGATGAAGATTACAATCCAAAGTTTAGAAAAATAAGAAAAAAAGTTTGTCCTTTATGTGCAGACAAAAATCTTGTTTTAGATTATAAAAATGCAGATCAATTAAAGAAGTTTATAAATGATAAAGGTAAAATATTACCAAGAAGAGCAACTGGTGCATGTGCAAAACATCAAAGAGATATTACTCTTGCAGTAAAAAGAGCAAGACAAATAGCAGTTTTACCATACACAGCTGAATAAAATTTAAAAAAATAAATCAAATAGGGGCTAGATATATGAACATATATCATAGTCTCTATTTTTGTCGAGAAAAGAGAAGAAAAGGAGAAAAAGATGAAAAGAACAAAAATAATAAGTATAATATTAATAATAATTCAATTACTTACAATATTAATGAATGTAAATATAGTAAAAGCAAATATAAAGGAAGGAGATACAATATTACTCCAAGGAGACCATGAATGTGATTCTTTAGTAGAATATTGGATGGCATCACATAATAAATGGAGTTATAAAATAGTGTGGTATGTATATTACATAGATGCTGAAACAGGAAGTAGATATCCAGCTTTTTGCATAGAACCAGTAAAGGATGGAGTAGGTACAGGATATGATGCATATAATGGGACTATTTTTAAAGAAAATGATCCAGTAATTTGGAGAATATTAAGCAAAGGCTATATGGGTTCAAATTATAAACAATGGAATTTAGAATGTGATGATGACTTCTATTCTGCCACAAAAATTGCCCTTCATAGTTATGCAGAAGGAGTAGCACCAAAAGCTAAATATATATTAGGAAATAGAAGTGTAGATGGAAACACAGTAGAAGAAATACGAAGAAGAGGAGAAAAAGCATTAAATGTAGCACAAACACTATATGAATACGGTATAAATGGAAAAGAGCAATACCAAGCACCACAAGTAGGTATCAACAAAGATGGAGACAAAAAAGTAGAAATAATTGATGAAGAAGAATATTATATTCAAAATTATAAAATAACGGCTAATAAAGCTTTAAAATCTTATAAAATATCAATAGAAAATTTTATTTCTGGAACAAAAATATTAGATTCAAATAATAAAGAAGTTTCAACTTTAACTAATTCAAATTTCAAAATAGCAATTCCAACTAAAAATATAAAAGAAAAAATAAATATGAAAATAAAAATACAAGATGCAGAAGTAAAAACCTGCCCAGTATATTTAGCTAAAAGCTCAATTGCTCAGGCACAAAGCTATGTAACATATACTGGCAGTTATGAAAAAGCAAATACAAGTATTAATTTAGAAATAGACCAAAATAACTGTAGTTTAGCACTTACAAAAATAGATAGCCAAACCAAAAAGCCACTTTCAAATGTTACATTTGAAATAACAAAAGAAAATGGCGAAAAATTAGGAGAATACACCACAAACGAAAAAGGAATTATACAGTTAAGTAATTTAAAACCAGGTGTAATAAAAATAAAAGAAATTAAAGTAAATGAAAAATATATATTAAGTGGAAAAGTAGAACAAGTACTATTACAATGGGGAAAGACAACAAAAGTTGAAATAAAAAATAATCGTAAGAAAGGAAATTTAAAAGTAGTAAAAGTAGATTCAGAAAATGAAGAAATAAAACTAGAAGGAATAGAATTTGAATTATACAATGATAAAAAGGAACTAATAAATAAGCTTATAACACATAAAAATGGAGAAGCAACATTAGAAAATTTAGATATAGGAACATATTACTTAAAAGAAGTAAAAACTAATCAAGAATATGTTTTAAATGAAGAAGAAATAGAAGTAAAAATAGAATGGAATAAGGAAGCACAAATTAAAATAAAAAACGAAAAAATAAAAGGACAAATAAAAATAATAAAAATAAGTGAAGACGACAATAAAATAACAGGAAACAAAGCAGGCACTCCAATTGCAAACGTAGAATTTGAAATAAAAAATGAACAAGGAGAGGTAGTACAAGCTATAATAACAAATGAACAAGGAATAGCAATAACAAAAAGGTTAGAAAAAGGAAAATATTACATAAAAGAAATAAAAACAGATAAAAACTATGAATTAAATAATACTATATACACAATAGAAATAACAGAAAATGAACAAATAGCCAATATACAAATAACCAACAAATCAAAAAATAAATTACCAAGAACAGGATTTTAATTTTACTAATTAGTTGGAATTTATAAAATAATATATTAAAATGGGAGGTAGAAAAATGCCAACGATATCAAAATTTTATGGTATAGATATAAGGATGTATTACAAAGACAATATAAAACATAGCAAACCACACATACATGCATTTTATAATGAATATATAGCAACTTTTGATTTAGAAGGAAATATTATAGAAGATAAAATTCCTTATTTTAATGGTTCTATTTTAAAACCGTTTTTTCCTTGAATGAATAAGTCCCATAGTTTTTTTAATTCATCCTTATGTATTTCTATCCATGCCTATAATAATTTTCTTTGACTATTAGGAGGTAAAAATATGACGCCTAATATAAAAAATGTAAAGGTATTAGAAAATTATGAATTATTACTAATTTATGAAAATGGTGAAGAAAAGGTATATGATATGAAAAAGAATTTACAATATGAATGCTTTTCTAAATTAAAAGATTACGAATATTTTAAAAAAGTTCATCCTTGTGGTGAAACAATAGAATGGGAAAAAGGAGAAGATGTCTGCCCAGAGGATATGTATTTTAATAGTAAAAAAGTAAAATAATAAAAATAACCTCTTACAATGTTTATACATATAATATTTGTAAATACTATATGTAAAACATGTAGGAGGAATTTTTTTATGAAATTAGGTTTAGCCTTATCAGGTGGAGGAATTAGAGGGATAGCACATGCAGGTGTTTTGAAAGCATTAGAAGAAAATAATATAAAAGTAGATATAATAGGAGGATGTAGCAGTGGAAGTATGATAGCCTCACTTTATGCAATGGGATATTCGCCATATTACATATATATTCTATTTAAAACATATGCAAAAGAAATAGTAGGAACAAACGCAAACCCTATAATATCAGGAATACGTAGCTATTTAAAAGATAGGAAAAAAACAATAACAGGCTTAAGAAATGGAGAAAATATAGAAAAAATATTTAATGAAATGGCGAAAAAAAGAAATATAGAAAATATATCCCAAATAAAAATGCCACTTGTTATACCAACAGTAGATATTATGGATTCAAAAGAATATATATTTACAAATAGTATACCAAATGTAGAAGAACACAAAGAACAATATATTACAGATGTCACAGTAGGAAAGGCAGTAAGAGCAAGTAGTAGTTTTCCAGCTGTATTTAGCCCATGTAAAGATAAAGTGCATAGTTTCATGGATGGGGGAACTTTGGATAATATTCCTGTAAATGAAGTAAAAAAACAAGGAGCAGACAAAGTAATAGCAGTAAAATTTCACAGTGACCCAATAACTGAGGACAGTAATTTAATGGATATAGTAATGAAAACAATAGATATAATGGGAAGCAAAATATCAGAAGAAAGTTTAGAAATGAGTGATTTGGTATTAAATGTATATACAGATAAAGTAGGTTTATTAGATGTAAATAAACTAGAAAAATGCTATAAATACGGATATAACTCAGTAATAGAAAATTTAGACAAAATAAAAGAAATAATAAATTCCCATTAGGGACGTTTCCAAATGGGAAATCTGTCCCTAATGGGAACTTATTATTTTTTTTTCTCTTTAGGAATAACAACATTTTTCTTTTCTTTTTTATCCTTAGGTTTCTCAATATCAATATGGTCATACACAGGAGAAATATTTAAATCATTACCACCAGAAACTACTTCTATTTTTTTATTCTTTTTTTCTTCCATAACATACCTCACAAAATTATATTCTCATTTTCTATAATCATAGTCTACTATATAAATTCAGAAAAAACAAGTAAACAATATAAAATTTTTCTAAAAAACATTTTTTATTGAAAATGTCATAGTAGAATGTTATAATATTAACAGTAAAAAAGAAAAGAGGAATAAAAATGTACGAACAATTTGGAATAAGTGAGAAAATAGAAAGCTTATGCACAAAATCAGAACAAGATGTGGAAAATGTATTTAAACAAATAGATAATACTTGTGAATATAATTCCCTAAAAGTATTAAAAGCATTTCAAAATAATAATATATCAGATATTCATTTTAATAGCACAACAGGTTATGGATATTCAGATATAGGAAGAGAAGCAATAGAAAAAGTATATAGCCAAATTTTCAAAGCAGAAGATAGCTTAGTAAGAAGCCAATTCATTTCAGGAACACATGCACTAACAGTAGCACTATTTGCATTTTTAAGGCCAGGCGATACAATGCTTAGTATAACTGGCTTACCATATGATACTTTGCATGAAGTAATAGGAATAAAAGAAAACCCAAGTTCACTAAAATCTTATAATGTAAATTATGACCAAATAGATTTAGTAAATGATGACTTTGATTACGAAAAAATACAAAAAAGATTACAAGAAAGCAAAGTAAAATTAATAGAAATACAACGTTCAAAAGGATATAGTACAAGAAAAAGTATAACCATAGAACAATTAGAAAAAGTAATAAAGGTAATAAGAAAAATTGACAAAGAAGTAATAATAATGGTAGATAACTGTTACTGTGAATTTGTAGGAAAAGTAGAACCAATAGAAATAGGAGCAGATATAGCAGTAGGCTCACTAATTAAAAACTTAGGTGGAGGAATAGCACCAAATGGAGCTTACATAGTAGGAAGAAAAGACTTAATAGAACTTGCAGGAGAAAGGCTAACAGCACCAGGAGAAGGAAAAGAAGTAGGACCGACACTAGGAATAAATAAATCAATTTTGCAAGGCTTATTCTTAGCACCAAGTGTAGTAGCATCAAGCTTAAAAACAGCAGTACTTGCAAGTAAAATGCTAGATACATTAGGCTATAAAACAGAGCCAAAATATGATGCCAAAAGAGCCGACATAGTACAAACAATAGAATTTGGAGCACCAGAAAAATTAGTAAAATACTGCCAAGGAATACAAATGGGTTCACCAATAGAATCAGGTTCAGTACCAGAACCATGGGACATGCCAGGATACACCGACAAAGTAATAATGGCAGCAGGAGCCTTCACACAAGGTTCATCAATAGAACTTTCATGCGATGGCCCAATTCGCCCACCATATGTAGCATTTATGCAAGGAGGGCTAACATACCAGTATGGAAAGTTAGGAGTATTAAAGGCTATACAAATGCTAGAAGAATAATAAGTATAAAAAAATAAAGTATGTGATATTTATTTGTTATATGCTTTATTTTTTTGAGGTCATATGATAGAATAACAAAGAAAAAAGTCAAATAAAACAGAAAAGAGGAAAAAATTGAAAATACAAGTATACAAATTAAATATTGAAGGAATGACAGTTAATTTTCTGGATAAGTTAAATGAATTATTAAAAGAGAATAGGAGCAAAAAATGAAGTTTTTTAAAACAATAATATCAAGTTTAAAACATACAAAATTATTAACACTAACATTCTTTATATTAAGTATATTACTAAACTACTTAACAACATACATACCAGTAATAATACAATACTTTATAGATGTAATATTAAAACAAAATACACAAAATGAAATATTAGATAAAATAGTTAATATATGTGAAGGAAAAGTTGGTTTTATAATAGCAATATGTATAACCTTAATAATAGTGCAACTAGCTATTATAATATTTACATATTTAAGAAATATCATAAAAACAAAAATAATACAAGAATTTGGTGCAAATTTAAAACTGAAATTATTTAAACATATACAAAACCTAACATATCAAGACTTTTACAATAATTCACTAGCAGACTTAGTTCAAAATTCTAGTGATGATGTAAATAATATTGTTAACTTTATAGATACACAATTAACGTATATATTAGATATAGTATTAATAATTATATTCGCAATAGGGCAACTAATAAATATAGATTTTAGGCTATCTAGCATAATGATATTTCTATCATTCTTTATTATAATTAGTTCAATAATATATTGCAAAAATTCAAAAGCTATAATTAAGAAAAGAATAGAAATGCAAAGAAAACTATATTCTAAAATGAATGATAATTTTAACAATGCAAAATTTATAAAATTAAATAATTTACAAGAAAAAGAAGAAAAAGAATTTGGAAAAATATTAGATAAAAGTATAGAATATCATAAAGAAATGGTAAAAATGGATACAAGCTACAAGCTAGGAGTAGAAAACATAGTAAAATTTGGACCACCTTGTATATTCATTTTGGGTGCATATTTATATATGTTAGGAAGCATATCAATAGGTTCAATATATGTAACTTTAAGTTACTCAAATAAAGTAACAAAATCTTTTACAGATATAGCAACCATAATTGAAGCATTAAACTTATTTAGGGAGTCATATAGTAGACTAGAGAATCTTTTGAATTTAACAACAGAAGAAAAAAATAAAAAACAAGTTATATTGGAAAATAAAACAATAACTTTTAAAAATGCAAGTATTAAAGTAAATGAAACTACAATACTAGAAAACCTAAACTTTGAAATAAAAGAAAATGAAAAAGTAATGGTCGTAGGAGGTACGGGAAGCGGAAAGTCAATATTACTAAAAACATTAGTAGGATTTTATGAATATACAGGAAGCATAAAAATAGGAAACACTGAAATCAGGGACCTAAATAAAAGCATAATTAGAGAAATTATATGTCTGCTACTTCAAGATTCTTATCTATTTTCAAGAACAATAGCAGAAAATATAAAAATATTAGTACCATATATGCCAAATGAAGAAATGATAAATATATCTAAATTTTTTGCATTAGATGACGATATAAAAAAATTAAAAGATGGGTATGAAAGTAAAATAGGTAAAAATGGAATTGCTTTATCAAAAGGTCAAAGGCAAAGGCTAGTTTTAGTAAGAGCTTTCACAAAAACAAAGCCAATTATGATATTTGATGATTCATTTAGTGCAATAGATAGAATTAATAAGAAACAAATATTAGATAACTTGATGAACTTAGACGATTTATTTACAAAAATTATAATAACACATGATATAGGTTTAGCACCAAATTTTGACAAAGTAATTTACTTAAATAATAAAAGTGCTACAATAGGAACACATAAACAATTACTAGAAAATGAAACTTATAGAAAAATATATGAATTAAATCAAGATAAAATAGAGGAAGAATATGTATGAACAAACAAACTTTAAAAGAGATGTTTAATTTTACGAAAAGTAAAAAAGAAACGATTATAATAGGATTTATATTAATACTTGAACTAATAATTTATGAATTATCATATCCATTTATAATGCAAACAGTGATAGATAAAGCTATACCAGAAGGAAATATGAAATTGGTAATTACACTGTCAATATTTTTAATTATAATTGTAGTAGTTAGATTTTTTATAGATAGATACATTAATATAAAAAGAAAATATTGCTATTATTCAAATAATAAAGAAATAAAAAATAAAATATTTAAAAGCATTCAAGAAGCTAAAGTGAATGAGCAAGAAAAAGTACGAGCTGGTAACTTATTTGAAATAGTAGGACCACAAAGCTATGAAGCCTCACAACTATTTGTGTGGAATTTTGTAGGAATTATTAGTGTAAGGCTTGCATTAACAGTTACAATATCTATAATACTATTAATACTAAATTTTAAATTAGGTATTATAATATTAACAATATTTGCATTATCATATATAATTTTAACACCATTTTATTTTAGAACAGCAAAGATATATAAAAACTTGCAAAAAATAGTAATAGATTTGCAAGGGAATATAAACGAATATATAGAAAGTTATGGAACAACAAAAACATTAAAATTAGAAGAAATAAATTTAACACAAATAAATAAAACATTAAATAAATGCAAAAAAGAAATAATAAAATCAAACAAAATAATAGCAATGCATAATGGATTATTCTCATTACTAACATTTGCAAGTGTTATAACTATTCTGATTATAGGAGGAAATGAATTAAGCTTAGGCATAGGAATGGCATCAACAATTATGCTTATGGTAGACTATGCAGATGACATAAATAGACATATGCAATCATTACTAGAACATGTACATAACTTAAATAATAGATACAATTGCTTCTTAAATGTGTTAAGAGTATATAAAATGCCAAAAGAGCAAAATGAAGGAACAAAAAGTTTAGATAGTATAAGAGAAATAGAATTTAAAGATGTAAGCCTAAGTTATGATAGAGTAAATACAATACTAGATAAAATTAATTTTACAGTACAAAAGCCAATGCAAATTGCAATAGTAGGAAAGAGCGGAACAGGTAAAACAACACTAGTAAATTTATTACCTAGGTTTTATGATATATGTAATGGAAGTATTTTAATAAATGATATTGATTATAGGGAATATAAATTAGAAGAATTAAGAGACAACATTGCCTATGTATTTCAAGAGCCAGTAATATTTGAAAAAACTATATTAGAAAATATAAAATTTGGAAATAAATCAAATATATCTGAAAAGAAAATAAAGCAAGTATGTAAGAAAATTGGGTTAGACGAAAAAATTAATAAGTTACCAAAGGGATATAATACAATTATAAATGCAAAAACAGACTTATTATCATATGGAGAAAAGCAATTATTAAGCTTTGCAAGAGCAATACTAAAAGATGCTGACCTAATAATACTAGATGAGGTAACATCAAACTTAGACTTAGAATTTGAAGAATATATAATGAATGCAACAAAGGAAATATTAGGTGGTAAAATAGCATTTGTAATAGCACACCGTCTAAACACAATAAAAAACTCTGATTTAATTTTGTTTTTAGAAGATAAGAAAATAGTAGAAGCGGGCACACATGATGAATTAATGGAGAGAAAAGGAAAGTATTATCAGTTGTATAGTAGTAAGGAAAAGTAAATAATAAAAAGTGAAGAACGAAAAGTACAAATTCAAGATTTGATGTAGGGGCTTAATTGCTAAGGAATACCTATTAGGAATACCGAATTACGTCTAGAAAATTAGAAAATATAGGTTTATTGGTGATTGACTGTACTTGAAAAAAATAGCTTGAATGAATAGTGAATAATTAAAATGAAGGTGAAATATGAAAGTTGTTGTAATTGGTCGGAGGACCAGCGGGGATGATAGCTGCTATGTCAGCGGCAAAGAGTGGAAATGAAGTTATATTATTGGAAAAAAATAATATGTTAGGAAAAAAACTATTAATAACAGGTAAAGGAAGATGTAATATAACAAGTTCTCTAAAAATGGACGAGTTTATAAAGAATATTCCGGGTAATGGTAGATTTTTATATAGTAGTTTTGAAAATTTTACAAATGAAGATATAATTAAAATTCTAGAAGAAAATGGAGTAAAAGTAAAAGAAGAAAGAGGAAATAGAATATTTCCTGTAAGTGATAAATCTATTGATGTGAGAGATGCTTTTGAAAAAGAACTTAGAAAAAATAATGTAAAAATAATGTTAAATACAAAAGTAAATAGAGTAATTGTAGAAAGCTTAAAAGTAGTAGGAGTAGAGCTAGAAAATAAGGAAAAAATAAAAGCACAAAAAGTTATAATAGCAACAGGAGGAAAGAGCTATCCTTTGACTGGTTCAACAGGAGATGGCTACAAAATGGCAAAAGAATTAGGTCATACAATTACCGAAATAAAACCTTCATTAGTTCCAATTACAGCATCAAATAATAACAAAATAGAAAAACAAGCCATTTCTAAATCTGAATATGAAACATCATTAAACTTATGCAAAAATATGCAAGGCTTAAGTTTAAGAAATGTGGCAATAGAAATTATAGATGATAGCAAAAATAAAAAAATATATGAAGACTTTGGAGAAATGTTATTTACACATTTTGGAGTTTCAGGTCCAACAATATTAAGTGCAAGTAGCCATTTGTTACGCTACAGAAATATAGAAGAATTATTAAAAGATGGTAAAATATTATTAAAAATAGATTTGAAACCAGCATTATCAGAAGAAAAATTAAATGCCAGAATTTTAAGAGATTTTGAAGCAAATAAAAATAAAGAAATAAAAAATAGCTTAAATGAATTATTACCACAAAAATTAATTATGCCAGTAATTAATTTATTAAGAATAGATGAAAATAAAAAAGTAAATAGTATAACAAAAGAAGAAAGATTAGAATTAATAAAATTATTAAAAAATTTTACTATAACAATATCAGGTTTTAGAGATATAGAAGAAGCAATAGTAACAGCAGGTGGAATAAATATAAAAGAAATAAATCCAAAAACAATGGAATCAAAAATAATACAAGGTCTATATTTTGCAGGAGAAATAATAGATATAGATGCATACACAGGAGGCTTCAATTTACAAATAGCATACTCAACAGGTTATACAGCAGGAATAAATTAAATGTCGCAATTAGGGACAGTCCCTAATTGCGACATTATTATGTGTATGCTTTAAAAATTAGCAACATCCACAACCATTGTTATTGTTTCCACAACAACAGAATATTAATATAAATATAACTATAATCCAGATGCAATCACATCCACCGAATCCGCATCCGCAACCTCTATTTTCTGGCATAACTTTTCCCTCCTTTCAAAGTGTACTTTTAAAAACTTCAATTATGTTTTAAGAAGTATGAAACTTCTCTTAAGGAAAACTAGCAACCACAGTTGTTACATCCGCATCCACAGTTATTGCCACAACCACAGAAAAGTAGTAAGAATAGGATAATAAACCAAAGAATCTCGCTATTACATGAGCAACAATTTCCCATTTTAAGTACCTCCTATATTGATTTTGTATTGTTCTTTCGTATGGTATATACTATTCGAAATTAAAAAAAGTGTTACAAAATAGAATTTAGGATTTAATGTTTTTCACTACTCTATAGTAAAAAAATAATATGTAATACTTCAAAAATAAATTTTAAAAAAGATATGTACAAATCAAACATTTTAGTGATATAATTTGTGCACAAGGTAAAAGTAATAAAACGGAGGAATAAAACGTGGGAAATATTGTATTATTAGATGATTTAACAATAAATAAAATAGCAGCAGGGGAAGTAGTAGAAAGGCCAGCATCAGTTGTAAAAGAATTAGTAGAAAACTCAATAGATGCAGGGGCAACAAGTATAAATGTAGAAATAAAAAATGGAGGAATTTCATATATCCGTATAACAGATAACGGAAAAGGAATAATGCCAGACGATATGGAAATGGCATTTGAACGTCATGCAACAAGTAAAATAAGGTCAGCAGACGATTTAGAAACAGTTAAATCTATGGGGTTTAGAGGTGAAGCATTAGCAAGTATTACAGCAATAGCAAAAGTAGAAATGAAATCTAAAACTGAAGAAAATGAAACAGGTTATGAAGTTGTAGTAGAAGGCGGAAATGTTATATCTAGCAATGAAGTAGGATGCCCAAAAGGAACTACAATAACAGTAGAAAACCTATTTTACAATACACCTGTTAGGTATAAATTCTTAAAAAAAGATTTTACAGAAGGTGGATACATAGAAGATGTTATGACTAGAATAGCACTAGTAAACCCACATATAGCAATAAAGCTAGTAAGTTCAGGAAAAACAATTATACAAACTTCTGGAAATGGAGACTTAAAATCAGTAATATATAGTATATATGGAAAAGAAATAGCTGAAAACATATTAGATGTAAACTATGAATATGAAGGAATTAGAGTAAGTGGTATAGTAGGAAAGCCATCTATTTCACGTTCAAATAGGTCAAACCAATTATTCTTTGTAAATAAAAGATACATAAAAGATAAAGTACTAACAAGTAGTGCAGAACAAGCCTTTAAAGGAATGATAACAATAGGGAAATTTGGATTTCTAGTTTTAAATTTAGAAATGAATCCACAAAAAGTCGATGTAAATGTACACCCTGCAAAACTAGAAGTAAGGTTTGAAGAAGAAAGCAAAGTATTTAAAGCAGTATATCATGCTATAAAAGAAAGTTTATTAAAGGCAGACTTAGTATCAAACCCAGAAAGAGAATATAATAATGAAGGAACAAAAGTAATAGGAAAAGAAGAAAATAATGGTGGACTATTTGCTAAAAATCAAGAAGTAGTAAAAGAAAGTGCAAATAATAATGTAATAGCAGAGTTATATGCAAAAAGACAAAATAGTGCAAATAATGTAAATACAGTAAATGTAAATAGTGGATATGAAAGCCTAATGAACAAAATGGCAGAGATGCAAAAAGACGTAGAAATATATAAGAATGGTGGGGTTGTAGAAGAAGAACAAACTCAATATAATGAAAATTTGAAAGAAAAAGATAGCCAGTTAAGAGAAAATGGTGAAGACAACAAATCCTTTGAATTTGATGGAGGGGATAAATCAGTAATGAACACCACAGAGCAAGCAAAAATTTCACCTGACCAACCAATAGAAGAAACGCAAACAGTAAAAACAGTTTCAGAAATAACACCTAACATGGAAGACATAGAAAAAACACAAGTAATAAACATACAGGAAGTACTTGAAAAAGCAAAACAATTAGAAAATATAAAAATGGAACCAAGTGGAAACTTTGATGAAATGTATACATCTGTATTTGGTTCAATGCCAGTAAAAGAAGAAACTCCAGAAGTAGAAAAAGTTGAGACATTTGAAGATGCCAAAGTTACAACAGGAGAAACTATATCAATATTTGAAGATAAGGAAAATGAAAAATATATTCAAAAATATAAATTTATAGGGATTGCATTTTCAACATACATAATAGTAGAGCTAGACAAAGAAATATATATAATAGACCAACATGCAGCACATGAAAGAATAATGTATGAAAGAATAAAAGAAAATTATTATGATGAAGACCAAAAAGATTCACAATTAATGCTACTTCCAGACATAATAACATTAACACATAAAGAGTTCGATATATTAAACGAAAACATGGACATGTTTAGAAAAGCAGGTTTCACATTAGAAGAATTTGGTGAAAACACAATAAAATTAACAGGTGTGCCAAATGTATGTATAGACTTAGACACTAAAGAATTATTCTTAGAAACATTAGATGAAATAAACACAGTAGCAAGAACAGCAAAACAAGAAATAGAAGAAAAATTTATAGCAACAGTAGCATGTAAAGCAGCAGTAAAAGCAAATATGGCATTAACAAAAGAAGAAGTAGATAGTTTGATGGAAAGCCTATTAAAACTACCAAACCCATTCACATGCCCACACGGAAGACCAACAGCAATAAGAATGAGCAAAACAGACATAGAAAAGAAATTTTCAAGACGTTAAAATAAATAATATGAAGAATTATAATTGTAGGGGCGATTAGCAATCGCCCGCTCTTCAAAGGAATTACCCTATAATTAATATTGTATGTTGTAGGGGGCGCACCCATGGGCGACCCGTTCTCCAAAGAAATTACCCTAAATTTATTTTATTTGAGCGATTTTATTGGAGATGCGGACGATTAAAATCGCCCCTACATATAAAATTAGAAACGAGGAAAAAATATGAACATATTTATAACATTAGCAATATTACTAGCAAATGCAATAGCAATAACGCTTGTATACCAATTTGTAAAAGGATTACCAAAAATGGAAAAGATAATATTTATAGGGGTAAGCTTTGCAATTATGTATGTACTAGTTTCTATTAGCTATTGGATAAGTGGTTTTGGAATAAGAGAAAATGTAAATGAAGCACTTAAAAATTTCATAATATATATTTTTGTTCCAGTAAATATAATAATACTAATTCCATTTGTAGCAAGAAAATACTATAAATGGAGACAAAATGAAATTGGTAAAGAAAGCTTAATAACAAGAATTATAATAGTTTCAATAATAGGCGTTTTAATATTAGCAGTAGAAACAATATATATTAAGGAAATAAAAAAAGATATTGATGAATTAGCAAAGCCTGCAGTTCTTACTGAAGAAAAACAAAATGAGGCTCCAATTCCACCAATGGAAAATACAGTAACAAATGAAGAAATACAAAAAAGAGAAGAATATAATAATAGTTTAAAAACAATTAACAATAAAATAAGTGAAACAATAGAAAATAATATAGCAATAAATGAGCAAGAATATTAATTGAAATATTAAGAATGGCGTAATTCGGTAAATTGTCTTAGGTATTCCTAACCGATTAAGCCCCTACAGTAAATTGCCTAAAGGTATATAATTTAAATTAAAAAATGGAGAAAAATATGCAAAAACAAAAAGTAATTATAATAGGTGGACCTACAGCTTCAGGTAAAACTTCACTTTCAATAGAACTTGCGAAAAAAATAAATGGGGAAATAATATCAGCAGATTCAATGCAAATATATAAAGATATGAACATTGGAACAGCAAAACCCGAAAAAGAGGAAATGCAAGGAATACTACACCATATGCTAGATTTTGTAAGCCCAGAAGAAAGGTATAGTGTTGCAGATTACAACAAGCAAGCAAAGAAAGCAATAAAAGAAATTTTGAAAAAAGGTAAAGTACCAATAGTAGTTGGGGGTACAGGTTTATATATAGAAACACTTATATATGAAATAGAGTTTTTAAATATAGAAACTGATTTAGAATATAGAAAAGAATTAGAAAAAATTGCAGAAGAAAAAGGTTTAGAATATCTATACAATAAAGCACAAAAAATAGATAAAACTGCAATGGAAAAAATAAGTATAAATGACAAAAAAAGAATTTTAAGGGTATTAGAACTATATCATCAAACAGGAAAAACAAAAACGCAGTTAGATAAAGAATCAAGAAAAGAACCAGAATATGATTACAAGCTTTTTGCAATAGATATAGATAGAGAAATTCTTTATGATAGAATAAATAGAAGAGTAGATATAATGTTAGAAAAAGGCTTAGTACAAGAAGTTGAAAATATATGTGAAAAATATAATGAATTTCCAACAGCAATGCAAGGTTTAGGCTATAAAGAAGTAGTAGAATATTTAGAAGGACAAGCCACATATGAAGAAATGGTAGAAAAAATCAAAACAGAATCAAGAAGATATGCAAAAAGGCAATTAACATGGTTTAGAAAATATAAAAACTTGACATGGCTTAATGGACTAGAAGCAGCAGAAAAAAATATTGATATTATTATTAATAAATATAATAATTAAATAAAGGAATGATAATAAAAGTGAAAAAAAAGAAGAAAAATAATAATGTAAAATTTATAGTAATATTAATACTTGCAATATTATTACTTATATACATTGTTTATGCAATTATTAATTTAATAATAAATCCAACAGCTACATTCTTAGTTGAAAATGGAAAAATATCATTTGAAGAAACTGTTCAAGGCTATATAATTAGAGATGAAACAGTTATAAAAGGTCAAAACTATAAAAATGGTATATCAGAAATAAAATCAGAAGGAGAAAAAGTAGCAAAAGGAGAAGCAATATTTAGATATTATACAAATGGAGAAGAAGGTTTATTACAAAAAATAAGTGAACTAGATATAAAAATACGTGAGGCCATGGAAAAAGAAAATGACATATACAATGGAGACATCAGAACACTAGAGAGTCAAATACATAAAAAAATATATGAAGTAAGTGGTGTAAATAATCTTCAAACAATAAAAGAATCTAAAACAGAATTAAATAATATAATAACTAAAAAAGCTAAAATAGCAGGAGAAAAAAGTCCTTCAGGCTCATATTTAAAACAATTAATAGATGAAAGAAGTACATATGAAAACCAACTAAATAGTGGTTCAGAATATTTAACAGCTACAAGGTCAGGAGTAGTATCATATAGAGTAGATGGGTTAGAACAAGTTCTTACTCCTTCAAATTTAGCTTCACTTAGTAAATCAATGCTTAAAGAATTAAAAATAAAAACAGGGGAAATAGTAGCTACAAATGAAGAAAGTGGAAAAATAATAGATAATTTTTATTGTGATATAGCATGTATATTGCCAAATGAGAATTTAGAATTAGCAAATATAAAAGTAGGAAGTAATTTAAAAATAAGGTTATCAAATTTTACAGAATTGACTGGAAAAGTAGAATATATAGTAGCAGAAGACGAAAATGAAAGTATAGTAGTATTTAAAATAGATAAATGTGTAGAAGACTTAATTAATTATAGAAAAATATCTTTTGATATAATATGGTGGAGTGCAAGTGGCCTAAAAGTACCAAACTCAGCTATAAAATATGAAGATGATATAGCATATATTATAAGAAAAAGAGTAGGATATACAGATAATATATATGTAAAAGTATTAAAACAAAATGAAAATTATTCTATAATAGAAAATTATACAAGAGATGAACTAATAGAAAAAGGAATATCAAAGGAAAAACTAAATTACAGAAAAACAATTTCATTATATGATGAATTGGAAAGTTAGTATTAATGGGAACATTACAATAAAAATATTAATATGGGGGTGAGTTTGTGTTTACATTAAAAGAACTAGAGAAATATACTAATGGAAGAATTATAAATGGAAATGAGAATAAAAGAATCACTCACTATTGCGTAAATTATAAATTTAATATGAAAGACGGATTTTATATTCCAATAGATTTTCATGGTGTAAATAGAGAAATTTATATTATAGATTCAGTAAAACATGGTGGAATAGGTTTTATGATTGATAAAAATTCTATTGATTATGAAATGATAATTAAAGAAACAAAAAAAGTAAATCCCAATATATGCATTCTAGAAGTTGATAGTGTAAATGATTCAATATATAGTCTTGCAAAAATAAATAGAAAGCTAAATATTGAAAAACCAATAATAGGGATTACTGGTAGTGTAGGAAAAACTACTATGAGCTGTATGTTATCAAATATCTTAAAAAAGGAAAAAAGAGTATTACATGATTTTGATAATAGAAATATGAATACTAAAGTTTTAATATCAAGTGATTTAATGCACTTAGAAAATTATGATATAGCAGTTGTTGAAATGGGAACATCTAAGCCTGGGAATATGACTATTTTATCTGAATTAGTTCAACCATCAATAGGCGTAATTACAACTATAGGCACAGCTCATTTAAATAATTTTCATACAAAAGAGAACATTTTAAATGATAAAATACATATAACTGATTACTTTAAAGAAGAAAAAATATTATTTGTTAACAGTGATAATGATTTACTAGATACCTTACAAGAATCTGAAGATTATAAAATAGTAAAATGTTCTATAAATGAAGCTAGTAATGTTGTTGAAAATAAAGAGGGAATTTCATTTAACATTGATATATATAATAAAAAGACAAAATTTAACTTACAACTTTTTAGTTTGCACTATTTATCAAGTATTGTTATTGCAATAAGAATAGCAGAACATTATAAAATAAAATACCAAAATATAATTGATGGTATTAAAGAATTTAAACCTATAGATGGTAGACAAAAAATATTAAGAAACATTGATAACGATTTAATATTAATTGATGATTCATATAGTTCGAGTTTTGAATCAGCAAAATTGGGATTAGATACAGCCAATAAGTTAAATAGTAATAGAAAAATAGCAGTTTTAGGTAAAATGGCGGCATATGGAGAAGAAGCTGACTATTTACATGAAGAACTAGGAAGGTATTTTAATAACTTAAGTTTTGATTATTTATATTTGACGGGAGAATATTCTAAACGAATTTTTAAAGGTGCATTAAATTGCTTTGAAGAGAAAAAAATAAAAAAATTTAAAACGCAAGAATTGTTATTAGAAGATTTAGAGAGTAATATACAAAAAGGAGATTTAATTTATATTAAAGCAGCACATACACAAAACTTTTCTAATATAGTAAAGGAATTAAAGAGTAAATACAATCTTATTAACTAAAAACAAATTTAATACAAAAGTTCTAACAAAGCCTCTATAAGAATACAATTAAACAAAAGTATTCTTATGGAGGTTTTCGTAAAAATGAAAGGTTACTCAATAGAAGAACGTGCGATAGAGCTTGCACAGTATATTATAGATTCAAAAGATACGGTAAGAGGAGCTGCGAAAAAATTTGGTGTAAGTAAATCGACTGTACACAAAGATTTAAGTGAACGAATTTTAAAGATAAACCCTGCATTAGCATTGGAAGTAAGAGAAATATTAGATGAAAATAAAGCTGAAAGACACATAAGAGGAGGAATGGCAACAAAAATGAAATATAGCCATATGAAAGAAGACAAAGTAGGTTAAATAAAAAAATTACAAAAAGTTAAGTCAAAAGGGACGGGGTAAATTGACACTCGTATAGGTATCAATTTGCACCATCCCTTTTGACTTACTTTTTAATTTTATAATTAGTTATTAAAATTGTTTCTTTGAGCTTTTCTAGCTTTTCTGCAATCACTGCATCTTTGTGGTTCATTTGTAAACCCTTTTTCACTATAAAATTGTTGTTCACCAGCAGTAAAAACAAATTCAGCACCACAATCTTTACATACTAAAGTTTTATCTTCCATAATATAGATTACCTCCTTCACTAATTTCTAGATTTAACATCTTTTGACACATTGACTCCATAAACTTTTAGAATAGAAGGAAATGATCTACTAAATAATTAAAAATATTTAAACCTTAAAGGTCTTATTAATTATACAACAAAAGTTAAATAAAAACAAGAGAAAACTGTAATATAAATATGTAACAATTCTACAATATTCGACATATCATATAATAGCAAATATATGAGGTGAAAATATGAGAAAATTTAGAAAAGGAGACATAGTAGGGAGAATCTCATATAACAAAGATGTTATTTTTGAGATTACTAATATAATAAAGACAAGCAATAATAAAGACATATATATATTAAAAGGGTTAACACACAGAATTGAAGCAGATAGCCCGGCAGAAGACTTAGAAATAATAGATAAAAGAATAGTTAATAAAAAAGTAAAACATATAGAAAATCAAATTTTAGAAAGAATTGAAAAATATATGCGAGATGAAGGATACAGTGTTAAAACAAGAAGGAAATTTTTCGACTTTTCAGAAAATAATAAAAGAGGATTTAAAAAAATATATACAGGAAGAATATTGCATTTAGATGGGGATAAAAGATATAGTAATAAATCTATGAAATATTATAAAAGTTTAGGTTTAGATGCAATTGTTAAAAATATACCAGAAAATAAACAAGCTAAAGTAATTAGAATGTTATTAGATAGATATAACCCAGATATAATTGTTATAACTGGCCATGATGGAATGATAAAAAAAGGAACAGGCTTCAATGATATATACAACTACAGAAATTCAAGACATTTTATAAATACTGTATATGAAGCAAGAAAATGGTGTGAAGAAAAGTCAAAAGATATAGCAATTTTTGCAGGAGCATGCCAAAGCTATTATGAAGCAATAATGTCAGCAGGAGCAAACTTTGCATCATCTCCAAAAAGAATAATGATAGATTTTATAGACCCACTAATAGTTGCAGAAAGAATAGCGTTAACTGATAATACAAGATATTTGACAATAAGAGATATAGAAGAAGAATTACGAGACGGCAGAGACGGAGTTGATGGAATAGGCAGTATGGGGAAAAAAACAATAATTAATAGTGAATAATTATTCATCATTCATTATTCACTATTCATTAATTGTATGGGGTCGCAGCAATTGGCGACCCGCTCTTCGAAGAAACTACTTAAATAAAATAGCCTTATAATAATCCATCAAACAATGCTTTGTAACAAACTAGAAACAATATTGTAACACAATTGTAACAAAACTACAAAACCCTTGAAAATAGCGACTTACAAGAAATTACATTAAACAAGTTCTTTTGACAAAAAAGCATACTTATGATAGAATAAGCCTATCTTAAGGGAGTAGGTGATAGGTATGATTTGTAGAAGTGATATCTCAAATTTAAAAACTGATATAGGAGATATGATTGGGAAAAAAATTATTGTAAAAGGTTCTTTAGGAAGAAGTAAAACTTTTGAAAAAGAAGCTACAATAGAAAAAGCATATCCAAATATATTTGTAGTAAAATACAATGAAAACGAAAGAAATGTTACCTATAGTTACACAGATGTATTAACAAGAACAGTTCAAGTTGATGTATTTGATGGTGAAAATTATAATCCTTTAGTTCTACCAACAGTAACAGCAAAGGTATAAGATAAAAAAGTTCCTAGAAATAGGAATTTTTTTTATGCACGTACAATATACTTATTACTAATAGAATGTAAAGGAGGTATATTGTTATGTCAGTAGAGGCTACAAAGGAGACTCTATGTATCAACCAAATAATTGGAAAAAAGATAGATACAGCTATTATAGAAGAGGATTTTGTTGTTCCAGATATAAAACCAGATATTTTAAATACAATAAATACAGATGCTAATATTTGTATTTATAAAAAAGAAGTTATGGACGGAAAAATAAAAATTGAAGGTTCAATAAATGCTTATATAATGTATTTAGCAGATGATGAACAATCAGAAGTAAGGAGCTTAAATACTACTTTAGACTTTTCACAAATAATAGACTTTGAAAGTTTACGAATAGGTATGATGGTTGAAAGCAATTTAAGTATAAAACAAATTGAATGTAGAGTATTAAACGGAAGAAAAATAAATGTAAGAGCAATACTAGATATTGATTTAAAGGCATATTCAAACGACAACTTAGAATTTATGGAAGGAATAAATGATATAAAAGACATACAATTACTAAAGAGACACTTTGATGTTAATTCACTTTTAGGAACAGGAAATACAAAAGTATACGCAAAAGATACAATAGTAATAGACAACATAGATGAACTCATGGAAATAATGAAGGTAAATATAGAAATAAAAAATGAAGAAACAAAAGTAAGCTATAATAAAATATTAGTAAAAGCAGATGCAGAAGTAAAAATAATGTATTTAACGACAGATAATAGAATTTGTTCAAAAACAACATTAATACCTATTATGGGATTTATAGATATGCAAGATGTAACAGATGAAAATATTTGTGATATCAAATTTGAAATTAAAAATATATTATTAAAACCAAATAGCATAGAAGAACATTCAATATATGCAGAAATAGAAATAGATGTAGTAGCATGTGTATATCAAAATAAAAGTTTAGATATAATACAAGACTTATATAGCCCAACTATAAATTTAGCATATAAACAAAAAATAATAAAAGCAATAGCTAAAAGGGAAATAGTAAAAGACTTGTGTAACATACGCGAAAAACAAGTAATTCCGGAAATAGGAAGCAATAAAATATATGACATAGATATAAAACCAGTTATACTTAATCAAAATATATTATCAGACAGAATTATATATGGAGGGGAAGTAGAAGTAAAATTATTATTTGCATCAAGTAATAGCTCAAAAATAGATTCTAAAATAATAACTCTTCCATTTGACTTTAATATGAACTGCCCAGGAATAAACAATGAAGCAGGAATAAATACACGAATGCAAGTATCTACAAAAGACTTTGTAATAATGCCAGATGAAAGCATAGATATAAAAATAGACTTAGAGTTTATAGCAGACACATTTAGAAACGAAGATATAAGCGTAATAGAAGAAGTAAACATAGAAGAAAATAGAAGCTCAGAAAGATATAGTATAATAATATACTTCGTAAAACCAGGAGACACTTTGTGGAAAATAGCAAAAAGATTCAGAAGCACAGTAAACGCAATTGCCACACTAAACAACGTAGAAGACGAAAAAAATCTACAAATAGGCCAGCAACTATTTATACCAATGTCGATTTAGAGGTTAGAAGTTAGAAATCGGAAGACAGAAAGAACATATGTAAGGGCTTAATCGGTAATGAGTACTTAATAGGAATACCGAATTACGCCCTTTCAAATCTTTATAAAAAATTACTAAAAAGCTTGAAATTATGTTAATAACATGATATACTATTAGCATAGTAACTGTTAACAATTCTGGAAAATATTATTTCCAGACCAAGAAAAAAAGGAGAACAACAACATGGTAGAAGCTATAGCGATAAGTATTGTACTTGTTTTAGTAATAATTGGTATACATGTATGCGCTCAATATTTTGATAAAGGAAAGCTAAAGCATTTGGGAATTTTTATGGCTTGCATGTTTTTAATTGTTGTAGTTATAATATTTTTATGAAAAGGGTACTTTTAAATAAGTACCCTTTTTTCTTATAATAAAAAATGATTTAAATTGTAGGGGCGGCTATTAGCCATCCACATAGTAAAGCCAATATTATTATTTTTATATAAAAAGAGAACTAAAACAAAAATATACTAATATAATAATAAAAAGAAAGGGAAAAAGCTATGGATAAAATATATTCAAGAAGAAGGCTACTCATACCAAAACTTAATATTAGTATATTTAATCAAAATAATAATAGAGATAACAAAACAAAATTAAAAATTTTAAAAATAACCACAATTATTTTAATTGCAGCATTCACATTTATGCGAAGTATGGAAGCAATTAGACCAATTATGGATAAGCAATGCCAAAATATAGCAAAGTCAGTAGCAACAAAAATATCCAATGAACAAGCAACAATAGTAATGTCAAGGTATAGCTATGACGATTTGTGTAATGTAAGTAAAGATGCAAATGGAAATATATCAATGATAAGTGCTAATGTAATTACAATTAATGAAATAATTTCAGATGTAGCAATTAAAATACAAGAAGAACTAAATAAAAAAGAAAATAGCAATTTTAAAATAAAATTAGGAAGCTTAACAGGAACAAGAATTTTATCAGGAAGAGGAACAGATATAAATATTAAACTACAAGTAATAGGAAATTTAGACACAGACCTAAGGTCAGAATTCGAAGAAGCAGGAATAAACCAAACATTACATAGAATGTACTTACAAGTAGAATGTAATATAATAATATTAACGCCATTTAAAACAACTGAAGAAAGAATAGTAAATCAAGTATTACTAGCAGAAGCAGTAATAATAGGAACAACACCAAATACTTATTATAACTTAGAAGGAATGGATAAATCAAATTTAATTGATATAGTTCAATAATAAGGACAATGGGACGGAGTTTTTGTCACTAGGGTTTCAGAAGCTTTTTATTTAAAAATTAGCATCAAACCGTAGTGACAAAAACTCCGTCCCACTGTCCTTATTTATAAAGCAATTTTATTTTGTTACCATTCTTAGAAATAAACCCTTCATCTATAAGATTTTTAAGTTCTCTCATCATCGCACTTCTGTCTACACTTAAATAATCAGCTAAATTAGTAAAAGATATAGGAATAGTTACTGTTTTACTAAAGTCTTTACTAGATAAAATAGAAAAATAACTTAAAAGCTTTTCTCGTATACTCCTTTTAGATAAAACTTCAATTCTTGTATTTTGATGAATAGCATTATTTAAAGTTAATTCTAATATACTAGAAGATAAAACATTATGAAATTTACAGTTTTGTTTACATTTTTTAAGAATATCATCATGAACTAAAAATAGCACAAAGCAATTAGTATTTGCTATAACACTTAGCTCATTATTTGTATGAACAGGATAAAAAGCTTCACCAAAAATATCATTTGAATTAAAGTTATCAACAATATCTTTATTACCATTTAAATCATATCTAATTAAATCTGCCTTTCCTTGAATCATAATACAAATTTGATTTCTATTTTGTATATATGTAGTAATAGTTTCATTCTTTTTAAAATATTTTTTCTGAACCTTAGAGCAACCCTGCTCTAAATTGTTTATCAAGTTAGAAATTTCCTCCACATCATTCCCTCCTCTATTAAATAAATAATAAATTACAAAGTAAATATATAACTATTTAGAAAGTTTGTCAAAAAATACTAGTTACTTTTATGTAAAGATTATACCCTATAACTACTGAAAAATCAATATTTTACGACAAAAATATTTTGTAACATAAATGTAATATTCCCTACAAATACTGAAAATAAAAGCATACAGAATTTTAAAAATAAAAAAATAGAAAAAGTTGCAATTGCAACAGAAAATACAAAAAGTTGATATATAATTAAAGCATAAAAAAAGCAAGAATAAAATTTTCTAAGTGGCAAAGCCACATAAGAAAATCTAATTCTTCCATAACTATCTTCTAAGGAAACTCACCTACTTACGTGGATGACTTTCCTAAGAATATAAAAAAATAGGGGGAGCAAAAAATGAAGGTAATAAAAAGAGATGGAAGAGCTGTTGACTATAATAGAGAAAAAATAGAAATAGCAATTCAAAAAGCAAATGAAGAAGTAACTAGAAAAGAAAGGATAACAAAGGAAGAAATAAGAGGAATAACAAAGTACATTGAAGAACTAGACAAAAAAAGAATACTAGTAGAAGATATACAAGATATTATAGAACAACAACTTATGGACATAAAGAAATTTGAACTTGCTAAAAAATATATGATTTATCGTTATACAAGAGCCTTAGTTAGAAAAGCAAACACAACAGATGAATCTATATTAGGTTTAATTAAAAATCAAAACAAAGAATTATTAGAGGAAAACTCAAACAAAAATGCAGTACTTGCATCAACACAAAGAGATTATATAGCAGGTGAAGTTTCAAAAGACTTAACAAAAAGAATTTTATTACCTGAAAAAATAACAAAAGCACATGAAGAAGGAAGACTTCATTTTCATGATATGGACTACTTCTTACAACCAATATTCAATTGTTGCTTAATAAATATAGGAGATATGTTAGACAATGGAACAGTAATGAACGCAAAATTATTAGAATCTCCAAAAAGCTTTCAAACAGCATGTACAGTAATGACACAAATAATTGCAGCAGTAGCATCAAACCAATATGGTGGACAATCAGTAGATGTTAGCCACTTAGGAAAATATGTAAGAAAAAGCTATGAAAAATTCATAAAACAATTAACAGAAGAATTTGGAAAAGAATTATCTGATGAAATGATTGAAAAAATAGCAAAACAAAGATTGAAAAAAGAAATTGAAGCAGGTGTTCAAACAATTCAATATCAAATAAATACATTAATGACAACAAATGGACAATCTCCATTCGTAACATTATTCTTAAACTTAAAACAAGATGACCCATACATTGAAGAGAATGCAATGGTTATAGAGGAAATTATAAGACAAAGATATGAAGGAATAAAAAATGAAAAAGGTGTATATGTAACACCAGCATTCCCTAAATTAATATATGTTTTAGATGAACACAACTGCCTAAAAGGTGGAAAATATGATTACCTAACAAAACTTGCAGTAAAATGTTCAGCAAAACGTTTATATCCAGACTATATATCTGCTAAAAAAATGCGTGAAAATTATGAAGGAAACGTATTTAGCCCAATGGGATGTAGAAGCTTCTTAGCACCATGGAAAAATGAAAAAGGTGAATATGTATTCGAAGGAAGATTCAACCAAGGTGTAGTAAGTATAAATTTACCACAAATAGGAATTATAGCAGATGGAGACGAAGAAAAATTCTGGAAGCTATTAGATGAAAGATTAGAAATATGTAAAGAAGCCCTAATGTGCAGACACTATGCACTACTAGGAACTTTATCAGACACATCTCCTGTACACTGGAGATATGGAGCAATAACACGTATGCCAGCAAGTGAAAAAGTAGATGACTTATTAAACAGTTGTTATTCAACAATTTCATTAGGATATATAGGAATATATGAAATTACAAAATTAATGAAAGGTGTATCGCACACAACTAAAGAAGGACACGACTTTGCAATAGAAGTAATGAAGCACTTAAGAGAAACAACAGATAGATGGAAAAAAGAAACAGGTCTAGGTTTTGCACTATATGGAACACCAGCAGAAAGCTTATGTTACAGATTTGCAAAAATAGATAAAGAAAAATTCGGAGAAATAAAAGACATAACAGACAAGGGATATTACACAAACTCATACCACGTAGATGTTAGAGAAGAAATAGATGCATTTGAAAAACTATCATTTGAAAGCGAATTCCAAAAAATATCATCAGGAGGAGCAATTTCATATGTAGAAATACCAAATATGAGACATAACCTAAAAGCACTAGAAGACCTAGTAAAATTCATATATGAAAACATCCAATACGCAGAATTCAACACAAAATCAGACTACTGCCATGTATGTGGATTTGATGGAGAAATAATAATAAATGACAACATGGAATGGGAATGCCCAAACTGTGGAAATAAAGACAAAAACAAAATGAACGTAACAAGAAGAACATGCGGATATCTAGGAGAAAACTTCTGGAACGAAGGAAAAACAAAAGAAATAAAATCAAGAGTATTACATTTATAATAAGAAGTTAGAGATGAAAAGTGAGAGGCGAGAAAATAGGGATGTAGGGGTCGCTGCCATCGGCGACCCACGCTTCGAAGAAATTACCCTATAATCCAACCACCAACTTCAAATCTCCAACAGACGAGGGAGGCTAAAATGAACTATGCAAAAATAAGAAAATGTGACGTAGCAAATGGACCAGGAGTTAGAGTATCACTATTTGTAAGTGGATGTAACCATCACTGCAAAAACTGCTTTAACCCAGAAGCATGGAACTTTAATTATGGAGAAGAATTTACTAAAAAAGAAGAAGAACAAATAATAGAAGACTTAAAACCAGACTATATAACAGGTTTAAGTTTACTTGGAGGAGAACCCTTCGAACAAAAAAATCAAGAAGGTTTAGCACCACTTGTAAGCAAAGTAAAACAAGAATATCCAGATAAAAAAATATGGTGCTACACAGGTTTCACATTTGATGAGCAAATACTAGGAAAAATGATAAATGAAGAACATAGAGAAACAACAAAACAAATGCTAGAAAACATAGATTATATAGTAGATGGGAAATTTGTAAATGAACTAAAAGACCCAAAACTACAATTCAGAGGTTCATCAAACCAAAGAATAATAGATGTAAAGAAAAGCTTAAAAGAAAATGAAATAGTATTATGGGATGGATTAAATAAAGATGTAGGATAAAAAATTAGGAAAGATTTGGGACATGTCCAAATCTTTCTTTTTCTACAAAAATAATTGACATAACGAAACAAAAGTAATATAATATGCACAGAAACCGTTAACAATTCTCGAAATTAAAATTAATAAGGAGGAAAAAATTATGGTAGGAAAACTTCGGATTCATGACGCAACAGTAGAAAAGGTATATCGCTCAGAACACGATAAGAAATTTTATACAATAAGGTTAACCTATTTAAGAAGAAATCGACATTATTCTATTTTATTGTATGATGGAACTAAAAAGATGAAAAAGTTGAAAAATTTCTTAAATGTAGAAAACCTGGAAAAACTTGAAGGAAAAACAATTAAGTATATTGCAGCAAATGATATAGATAAACCAAGTGAAACTACAATTTGGATGTTAGTAAATAATAATGAAACAAGTTTCTTAGACCTCAAAACTTATAAGGTAAAAACCAGACAGCAGGTTATGAAAGAGGTAAAAAAATTTGTATTTAGTGAATTCTAAACAAAGAAACTCGAAAGCGAATGCTTTCGAGTTTTTTGAAATTTTATCTCTTAGAGAATTGTGGTGCTTTTCTAGCTTTTTTAAGACCGTATTTTTTTCTTTCTTTCATACGAGGATCTCTTGTTAAGTATCCGTTTGATTTTAAAGTAGGTCTAAATTCGCTATTAGCTTCATTTAATGCTCTTGCTATACCATGACGTATTGCTCCAGCTTGACCTGTGAAACCTCCACCAACAACTTTAGCAATAACATCATATTTTGCTACTGTATTAGTTGAAGTTAATGGTTGTCTTACTATAGTTTTTAAAACTTCTGTACCAAAGTATTCATCAATACTTTTTCCATTTATTGTAACTACGCCAGAACCTTCTACTAATCTAACTCTAGCGATTGATTTTTTTCTTCTACCTGTACCATAAAATACATTTTTTACTGATTTTGCTTTAGCCATATTATTTTACCTCCCAAACTTCTGGTTTTTG
>JAAVZD010000021.1 GCA_022791475.1 Clostridia bacterium
GAGCGCCAAAAGAAAAATTTGTATTAAAAGAAGAAACACAAGGAAATAATTACGTAGATGAACACGTAATAGGAGTAGCACAAGGTTTAGATGAAGAAGTAGTAAAATGATTAAAAGAAAATTTTATGGGAGAATGCACAGAAGTAGGAATGTACTTAGCAATGAGCCGTCAAGCAGATAGAGAAGGATACCCAGAAATAGCAGAAGCCTTCAAAAGATACTCACTTGAAGAAGCAGAGCACGCAGCAAAATTTGCAGAATTATTAGGAGAAGTAGTATACCCAGACACAAAGAAAAATGTAATGCTAAGAGCAGAAGCAGAATGTGGAGCATGTATTGGTAAAAAAGAACTAGCAACAAGAGCAAAAGAACTAGGATATGATGCAATACACGACACAGTACACGAAATGTGTAAAGATGAAGCAAGACATGGAAAAGGATTTGAAGGATTATTAAAAAGATATTTCTAATATAAAAAATATATAGTAAAGTTAACCCCTCATAATTGAGGGGTTAACTTGTATAATTTCTAGATAATTTGCTATTGTAAAAAATAAAAAAATTTGTTATAATTACCAAGAATAAGAAAGAAGGAGAAAGTTATGGATTATAAGGATTTAGCAAATTTAATATTTCCAGATTCAAAGGAAATTTCATATTATGAAGAAAAATATAAAAAAAGGGACCTACCAGAAGGAGCAATAGTAACAAGGTTTGCACCAAGCCCAACAGGTTTTGTACACTTAGGTTCACTATACCAAGTAGTAATAGCAAGAAAAATGGCTAAGCAAACAGGTGGGGGATTCTTTTTAAGAGTAGAAGATACAGACCAAAAAAGAGAAGTAGAAAATGGTGTAACAGGAATAATAGAATCTTTAAGAGATTTTGGTTTAACTCCTGATGAAGGTATGATAAATGAAACAGAGGAAATAGGAGAATATGGACCATATAAACAATCATTAAGAAAAGACATCTACCAAGCATATGCTAAGCACTTATTGGAGCAAGGTAAGGCATACCCATGTTTTGCAAGTGCTGAAGAATTAGATGAAATGAGAGCAAAACAAGAAGCAGCAAAAATTCGCCCAGGTTATTATGGAGTATGGGCAAAATATAGAAACTTAACAGTAGAAGAGGCAGTGGAAAAAATAAAAAATGGAGAGCCATACATTATACGTTTAAAATCTCCAGGTAGAGAAGATAGAAAAATAAAACATCATGATGTAATAAAAGGAAATGTAGATTTCCCAGAAAATGACCAAGATATAGTAATAATAAAAGCAGATGGACTACCAACATACCACTTTGCACACGCAGTAGATGACCACCTAATGGGAACAACACATGTAATACGTGGAGATGAATGGCTATCATCAGTACCACTTCACTTACAATTATTCCAAATGTTAGAATTTAAAGCACCAAAATATGCACACATAGCACCAATAATGAAGGAAGACGAAGGAGGAAAACGTAAGCTAAGCAAACGTAAAGACCCAGAAGCAGCAGTAAGTTACTATACGCAAATAGGTGTGCCAAAAGAAGCTGTAACAGAATACTTGCTAAATATAGCAAACTCAAACTTCGAGCTATGGAGAAAACAAAATTCAGATGCTTCTATAGATGAATTCGAACTACAACTAAATAAAATGAGTGTAAGTGGAGCACTATTTGACATAGTAAAAATATTAGATATAGCAAAAACAGTAATATCAAAATATACAGCAGAAAGTATATATGAAGAATCTATTAACTGGGCAAAAACATATGATGAAGAACTATTTGAAATTTTACAAGACAAAGAATATGCCCTAAAAGTATTTGGAATAGAAAGAGGCAATGCAAAACCAAGAAAAGACATAGCCAAATGGTCAGATGTAAAAGAAAATATAGAGTATATGTATGATGAAGAATTCTATAAAAAAGAAAGAACATACGAATATCAAAAAGTAACAGACAAAGAACTAATAAATAAAATAATAACATTATACATGGAAAAATACTATAATGAAAACGACGATAAACAAACATGGTTTGACAAAATAAAAGACTTGGCAGAAGAAATAGGTTTCGCAAGAGAAGTAAAAGAATGGAAAAAAGAGCCAGAGAAATGGCCAGGTCACGTAGGCGATATAAGCACAGTATTAAGAGTAGCATTAACCTCAAAAGCAAATACACCAGACATGTACGAAATAATGCAAGTATTAGGCAAGGAAAGAATATTTAAACGTTTTGAACAAGCAATGAAATAAGAATTCTGATATCTGTAACCAGAGGTGAAAAATATGGAATATAACATAGGAGATATAGTAAGAACAAAAAAACAACACCCATGTGGAAGCAAACTATGGGAAATAACAAGAGTAGGTGTAGACTTTAAACTAAAATGCTTAGGCTGCGGTCATGTAATAATGTTGGAAAGACCAAAAGCATTAAAAATGATAACAAAGAAGATAGAAAAAGAAGAACGAGAGTACTAGCCTCTCGTTCTATTAGATTTTTTACTTGGATTATGCAGTTTGTACTTTAACTCTGTTAGCCTTCTTGAAAGCTGCCTTTTCTGAATAATATAACTGGCGCATTTTATTAGGACAAAGATATTCATCTTCTAAGAATGCATCTCTTTCTGTTACTTCAGGACTTGAACGCCATGAATTCGCTTCTTTATAACTGGTAACATCAGAGCAAAGCTTCCAAAATTTTGCTTCTAAGATTTTGGCTGACTTTTCAGCCTTCTTCTTTGCTTTTTCAGCAGCATGATGCCGGTTTCTTGCAACTGCCTTTCTACAAATGCGGTCTTCCTGCTGATTCCTTTCGTCCGACTTTTTGACGATGTGACATTCCAAGACAATATCTTCTGTACCAAACTCAGAAGAACAGTTATATAGATCGTCATCGCAGTCATCGTCATCCCAGTTATCGTCATCCCAGTCATCATCATCATCAAAATCGCCTTCGTCAAAGTATTCGTAGTATTCACGAAGTCTTTCTTCCTCCTGCAACCGATCCTGCCTTGCCTCGTCTTCCATAAAGTCTTCATAATCTTTCATATTAAATTTTGCCATAGTATAA
The DNA here is from genome assembly GCA_022791475.1 of Clostridia bacterium. The sequence continues at coordinate 3,073 of JAAVZD010000021.1, forward strand.
AACCTCCTATTGTTGTGCGATTGTACACAATCGCTTGTTTAATAATGTTACATAATATATTATACACCGAAATAAACATAAAGTCAAACTCTAATACAAAATTTTACCAATTTAAAATTAGTGTGTAGCATATAAAAAGTGAAGAATATCATTTTATTCTTCACTTTTTATATATTTTTCAACTTCTTCCCAAGCCTTTTGAGTATAAATTCTCCTATCAGCAGAAAATGGTAGAAATGTTAAATCTTTTAATGGGTTTAACTGTTCTTGTAAATTTTTTACTTGTGAATCTACCTTAGTAACAGCAATTTTATCAGCTTTACTTGTAATTATAATACAAGGTCTCTCACTATCAATTATATATCTATACATAAGCCTATCATTTTCGGAAGGGTTATGCCTAATATCAATTAGAAATACAATTAATGCTATATTTTTACTAGTATTCAAATATTGTTCTATAAAACTGCCAACTTTAGCCTGTTCAGTTTTAGACATTTTACTATAGCCATAACCAGGTAAATCAACAAAATAGAATTTATTATCCATATTATAAAAATTAATTTGTCTAGTTTTACCAGGTTCACTACTAGTTCTAGCAAGTTTCTTCCTATTAACCATAGTATTAATAAAAGAAGACTTACCAACATTAGATTTACCAACTAAAACAACTTGTGGTAAATTATCATCAGGATATTGAGCTGGAGATACAGCAGATATTTTAAATTCAGGGTTTTTAATTAACATATGAAAATTCCTTTCTTAAAATTTTTTCTTTAATTTTAACACTTTATTAATATAGCAAGAGCCACAAAGTGATTCATATTCTACATTTTGAGTGCCATCAATTACTACACTATCGCCATCACTTGTAAACTCTCCATTTACTTTTCTAGCATTAAACCTTGCTTTTTTACCACATCTACAAATAGTTGGCATTTCTTCTAAGGCATCTGATAATTCCAGTAATCGTATACTTCCTTGAAAGCCATTAGACTTAAAGTCTGTTCTTAAGCCAAACGCAATTACAGGAATATTATATAGTTTAGTTATATAATAGAGTTCATCAACTTGGCTTTTACTTAAAAATTGTGCTTCATCGACTAAAATACAATTTGTGATATCTAAGCAATTTCCAATTCTATCGAAAATACTATCATCTGGTGAGATTAAAGCATCAACATCTCTACTTAATCCTATTCGGGATACAACTTTCTCATTTCCTTTAGTATCTATAGATGGTTTTATTATTAATACTTTTTGATTTCTTTCTTCATAGTTATATGCAGTTTGAAGCATAATAGTTGTTTTTCCTGCATTCATTGCACCATATCTAAAATGTAATTTTGCCATATTTAAGTTCCTCACTTTTTCATATTCTTAGGAAACTTACAACCATGGTAGGTAATTTTCCTAAGAATACAGTTATAAAAGAATTAGATTTTCTTATATGATTTTGCCACGTAGAAAATTCTATTCTTGCTTTTTAATTATAAATATAAAATTAATTTTAAAACTATAAGTTATTATTTTACAGTTATTTTTTCAGTTCCACCCATATAAGGTCTTAAAACTTCAGGAATTATTACGCTTCCATCTTTTTGATAATTGTTTTCCAAAATAGCAATTAACATTCTAGGTGGAGCAACTACGGTATTATTTAATGTATGTGCATAATAGTTTCCTTTTTCACCTTTAATACGAATTCCAAGTCTACGTGCTTGTGCATCTGTTAAGTTAGAACAACTTCCAACTTCAAAGTATTTTTTCTGTCTTGGACTCCAAGCTTCAACATCACAGCTTTTAGCTTTTAGGTCTGCTAAATCTCCACTACAACATTCTAAAGTACGAACTGGAACACCCATACTTCTAAATAATTCAACAGTATAGTTCCACATTTTTTCATACCATTTATAGCTATCTTCTGGTTCACAAACTACTATCATTTCTTGTTTTTCAAATTGATGTATTCTATAAATACCACGTTCTTCTAAACCATGAGCACCTTTTTCTTTTCTGAAGCATGGAGAATAAGAAGTCATTGTATAAGGCATATTTTCTTTATTTAATAGTTGTCCTTTAAACTTACCAATCATAGAATGTTCAGAAGTACCAATTAAATATAAATCCTCACCTTCTATTTTATACATCATAGCATCCATTTCTTCAAAACTCATAACGCCAGTTACAACATCAGCTCTTATCATATAAGGTGGAATACAATAAGTAAATCCTTTATTAATCATAAAATCTCTAGCATAGGTAAGCACTGCAGAATGAAGGCGTGCAACATCTCCCATTAAATAGTAAAAACCATTTCCAGCAACTCTACGAGCAGAATCTAAATCAATTCCACCAAGACTTTCTAAAATTTCTCCATGGAAAGGAATTTCATAATCTGGAACAATAGGCTCACCATATTTTTTAATTTCAACATTTTCGCTATCATCTTTTCCAATAGGAACAGACTCATGAATAATGTTAGGAATTTTCATCATTCTTTCAGTAACTTGAGCCTCATATTCAGATTCTAATTTTTCATTTTCTACTAATTCCTCATTAATTTTTTTAACCTCTAACTTAATAGCTTCAGCTTCATCTTTCTTACCTTGTCTCATTAAATTACCAATTTCAGAACTTAAAGAATTACGTTTAGAGCGAAGTTCATCACCCTTTAATTTAGCTTCCCTATTTTTAGAATCAAGCTCAATAACCTCATCAACCAAAACAAGTTTATGTTCTTGAAACTTCTTCTTAATATTCTCCTTAACAACATCAGGGTTCTCCCTTAAAAACTTAATATCAATCATAATTTACCTCCTTAGTTCCCATTGGGGACGTTATCTCTGTTTAAGTTATCTGTAATTTGCTAACGCTCAAACAGCTAACTTATCCTTTTGGGGTATCTGTCACTTTTGGGAATTTTTTTATTTTAAAATGTATGGGCTTGGCCTTGTGTCTGCTTGCGTGGCGAAGCCACTTTTGTTCCTAAATTATAATAAAAACAAAAGCCCTTATGCCTAATAAAAGCATAAGGGCGAATATTTTTCGCGGTGCCACCTTAATTTAATTTTGGCTTTTATAAACCAAAAATTAATCTCTGAAATGCTTATAACCTAGCATAACACGGTTTCACTTTTTAGGTGAAAAGCAATAAAAGTAGATTCCTAATTTGTTTTAGCCTAACTTACACCAACCGCAGGCTCTCTTTATAAAACTTAAAATTAGTACTATTCTTTTATTATAGCCATTTATTATTAATAAATAGTTTAACACAGAAATAATAAAAATACAACTAAAAATATTGAAAAAATAAATTTTATATGATAAAATTTATTATGTAACTATAAAAAGAAAGGATGTTTACAAAATATAAACATTCAATAAAATTGTAGGAGGAAATAACTATGAAAATTTTGATAGTTGATGACCACGCAGAAACAAAATGCATGGGTATTATTGAAGAATGCAAAAAACGGGGAGTAGAAGTTGAAATTGCAAAGGGAAGGAATTCAGCTCTTTGTAGAATTATTTATCAAAAGCAAGATATTGATGGAATTATTTTAGACATGGGAATTCCAGTGTATGATAATGAATATACAGAAGATGAAAGAGAAGGTGATGATGTACTAAGAGAGTTGCACCGAAGAAAAAGACATATTCCAGTTTTAATTTTTTCAACTACTGACAGTTTTTACAAAGATGAATGTGATTTCGTAGTTGACCAAATGGCAGAATGGAACATAGTACAGGAAGAAGAAAAGTTTTTTTCATTTTTAGAAAAGATAAAAAAGCAATAAAAATAAAAAGGTGAAGGAATATTAATTCTTTCACCTTTTTATGTATAAACAAATTGTATTAAATTACATATATAGGAAATAATAGAATAAATAGAAGCAAGGAGAAAAAAATGTATATAGAAATATTAAAATTTATTCTATTTTCACTTTTGATAGTATTAATAGCCAAATATATATTGGTAAAATTATTAAGAAAATTAGCAGAAGCGTTAAATTTATCTTCTAAAACAGTAGGAAATGTAGCAGGTGTAGCAACATCTATACCAGAATTTTTAACAGTAACGTTTGCAGCTTTTGCGGGGCTTGGAGCAACTAGTATTTATAATATTATTAGTTCAAATGTCATAAATTTAGTACAATATATTTTATCTATAATTTTAAGTAAAAATCAAAAACAGTTAAGTAATAAAGCTATAAAAGTACAATTAGTTTTAGTAATAATTACAATATTAATTCCAATATTTATGCTAATAAGTAAAATAGAATTTAGTATTAGTTTTGTACCAATTTTTATATTACTATTCGTTTTATTTTATTATATAAACTCAAATGTACACAAACTATATTTAAAAAAGCAAGATAAAGAAATATATAAAGAAATAGAGAAAGAAAAGAAGTGGGTAAAAGGAAAAGTAAATGTAATTATAAAATATTGGGTAGGGCTCATAGCTACTTCTATTATTTTATATTTTATAGGGGATAAATTAAGTATAGTATTAGAGAATTTAGCACAAATTTTTAAAATACCTGAAGCAATAATAGGAATAGCGTTAGGATTTATTACAAGCATTCCAGAGCTTATTACATTTTTTGAGTCACAAAAACATTATAAAAATGATAAAGAACAAGAAGGTGTAGTAGAAGCTACAAATAATTTGCTTACTTCTAATGTACTAAATTTATTTGTTATACAAACAATAGGAATATTAATTATAAATTTGGTATAAAAAGGAAAACAATGAATATAATAATAACAAGCGAAATTTTAGGAGGCTTGTTTATGGAAAATGATTATATAAAAGAAAGTAAAATAATAGAAAAAAATGATAAGGAAAAAGAAATAGAGCTTATGGTAAGCATTATGAAAGCAAAAAAAGAGCTAGAAGAAGCAAATAAAAACTTTGAATATGCGCAAGATGATTTAATTGATTATTACACATACCAAATAAAAGCATGTAGAGCGAAATTCAATTATTTGGTAAAACAAGCCAAAGAACAAGGCATAGTACTAGATATGATAAATCAGATAGAAATAAAATTAAATGAAGCTATATAAAAAATACAAAGGGCAAGTCAAATCCTGTCTTTTGATAATTATAAAATATTGAATTAAAGAATGTATAAGAAAAGTAAGTTATATTTGTCCAACATTAATCATAATATTAAGCAAAGGAAAGGTGATTAAAGTTGGAGGCAAATACAATTATAACTTATTTAGCTTGTATATTTTTTTTATTTATAATAGGTAGAATATTTATAGTACCACTGAAAATTATACTTAAATTAGTGGGAAACTCAATATTAGGAGCAATATTAATATTTATAGTAAATATGATAGGAGCAACATTCAATTTTCATATAGGACTAAATATAGGAACTGCCATAGCAACAGGAATACTAGGAATACCACGGAGTAATTCTTTTAGTATTTTTAAAGTTTTTGTAATATATAGTATAGGGACAAATTAAAAGTATTCACTATAAAAAGGCTAGAATTTTCAAATTTGAAGTTGCTAGTTTTTTATAAAAACAATAAAAATGAATATAAGAATATCCATATAAAAATTCCATGAATTATTGCAAAAATAAAGAATATAATGTATAATACAAAAAGAATTCTAAAGTTATGATTATAATTTTAGTTACCACCAAAATAAAAAGGGGTAGTATTATGAAAAAATTTTTATCAAATTACAAATCAACAATAATTTTATTGCTTTCAATTATTGTTGGTGCAGTCGTAGGACTTATTTTTAAGGAGAAAGCAACAGTATTAAAGCCATTAGGCGATATCTTTTTAAATCTTTTATTAGTCGTAATTGTTCCACTAATATTTTTAACAATAACTACATCAGTAGCTAAAATGAAAGAACCTAAACGTTTAGGTAAAATTGTAGGTACTATAATACTAATATTTGTAATTACATCAGTAATAGCAGTGCTAGTAGGTTTTTTTAGTACATATTTTATAAAACTTGTAAATCCTGAAGATTCTGAAAAAATAGTAGAAGTTTTTGATGAAGGAGCAGTAGAAGATGAAGAAGAACTTTCTATTGCAGAAAGAACAGTTAGTTTATTAACAGTAAATGACTTTTCAAAACTATTAACAAGAGATAATTTAATAGCACTATTAGTATTTTCAGTAATATTCGGAATAGCAATGAATATGACAAAGGAAAAAGCAGAGCCAGTTTTAAATTTTCTAAATTCTGCAAATGAAATAGTAAACAATATTATAAAAATAATTATGTACTATGCACCAATAGGTTTAGGTTGTTACTTTGCAGCAGTAATAGGTGAGCTTGGTTCAAGCATTGCAGTTGGATACCTAAAAACATTTGTAATATATTTTGTAGTAGCAGTATTATTCTATATAATAATGTACACACTATATGCATTTATAGCAGGAGGGGCAAATGGTGTAAAAGCTTATTGGAAAAATATAATTCCAGCAACACTTACATCACTAGCAACATGTTCAAGTGCAGCATGTATACCTATAAATATAGAAGGAGCTAGAAAAATAGGTGTACCAGAAGATATTGCTGAAACAACAATACCACTAGGAACAAGTTTCCACAAAGATGGTTCAATAATAGGTTCAGTATTTAAAATAATGTTTTTAGTATGTTTATTTGGAACAAGTTTAGCTACAGCGGGAGAAGTATTTGGAGTTATAGGAATAGCGCTTTTAGCAACACTATTAGTAACAGCAGTTCCAATAGGTGGAGGAACAATATCAGAAATGTTGATAATAACAATGATGGGTTACCCAGTAGCAGCATTGCCAATACTAACAATAATTGCTACAATAATAGATGCACCAGCAACTATGCTAAATGTAGTTGGAGATTCAGCATCATCAATGTTAGTAGCAAGAATTGTCGATGGAAAAGATTGGATGAAGAATAAAGAAGACTTAAAAGAAGAGAAAGAAATAATTAATGTTTAAATAGAGATTAGAGGTTAGGCGTTAGAAAGAAAAAGCCAATTTATAAATAAAAGATAAAAAGATAAAAACACGCATATTATCAAATAATTTGCGTGTTTTTTTAAATACTTTAAATTACATAAATAGTATGCTATAATAACACTATAAAAAAATTTAAGGAGGTATATGTACATGAAATATGGACATAAACAAGAAGAGTCGCGGTGGTATGAATATGGACCAGGAAAAGAGTTCCCAACAAAAGAAAAAGCAATGGTAAAATTAGAAAGTTATAAGACGAAAGTATTAACATCTTTTTTTGTAGATGGCCTTTACAAATTATATGATGGAAATTACATAGAAGAGACAAAAAATGCAATTCGAGTAGTTTTTAAATACAGATATATAGAAAGTATATTGTAATTAAAATGATAAAAGAAAGATTTGGATATTCCAAATCTTTCTTTTATTCTACAGTTACAGATTTAGCAAGGTTTCTAGGTTTGTCAATATCTAATCCTTTTTCTTTAGCAATATAGTAAGAAAATAGTTGAAGAGGAATAACTGAAAGGATAGGTGATAAAAAGACATTAGTTTTAGGAATAGTAAAAACAAAGTCAAAATTGATATTAGGAAGTTTTTGATTAGTAATTACAAACGTTTTAGCACCCCTAGATATAACCTCTTGTAAATTGCTAATCGTTTTTAAAGTTAATTTAGTATCTGTTAAAATACCAACAACATAAACTCCATTTTCAATTAGAGCAATAGGACCATGTTTTAGTTCTCCAGCTGCATATGCTTCAGAGTGAATATATGAAATCTCCTTTAACTTTAAAGAGCCTTCTAAAGAGACAGAATAATCGATTCCTCTACCTAAGAAAAATAAATCTTTCTGTAAATAACATTGTTTAGCAATATCTTTTATTTCTTCTTGCTTTTGTAAAATTGCATGTATTTTTTCAGGCAGACTAAGTAGTTCTTTCCTAAATTCTTCTAATATACTATGATTACTACTTTCCAAAATCTGAGCCATATAAATAGCAAAACAGCAAATAAGTGCTATCTGACACGTATAAGCTTTGGTAGAAGCAACAGAAATTTCAGGGCCTGCATAAGTATAAAAAGAAAAATGAGCTTCTCTTGTAATAGAACTACCTATAACATTGGTAATAGCAATTGTTTTACAACCCATACCTTTTGCTAACTTTAAAGCTGCAATAGTATCAGCAGTTTCACCAGACTGACTAATAAATATGCATAAAGTATTTTCATTAATAATAGGGTCTTGATAACGAAATTCAGAAGCAATTTCTACATAAGTAGGTATTTTGCATAATTTCTCTATTATATTCTTACCAACTAAGCCAGCATGCATTGCAGTTCCACAGGCTACAATGTAAATTTGTTTAATATTAATTAGGTCATCTTTTGTTAAATCAAAATCTGGAAAGGCAAATTGTTTATTGAATATAGAAGGATAATTAAGAATTGTAGAGTCATTATTTTCATCAATACCTACTTGGGAATGACACCACTGTGACCTTTGGTTTTCTGATGAAATATATTTATCAATAGTATCAATAATTGCTCTAGGTTGTTCAAATATTTCCTTTAGCATAAAATTGTCATATCCATTTTTTGTACTACTATAATAATTTAAGTCAATAGTTTTATAGTTTTTATAAATTATATTTAGTTCTTTATTGAAAAAGCTTATATTATCTTTTTCAATTACAGAAAATTCATTATCATCTAAAAAGTAAAAGTTTTTAGTATATTCTAAAACAGCAGGAATATCAGAAGAGGCAAAATATTCCATATTACCGCACACCTATTACAAGTGGACTATTTTTCTTTGCTACAATTTGCATATTAGGAAAATCCTTACACAAAACTAAAATAGCATAACTACCTTTAAAATTTTTGCATGCCTTAAAAACAGCATTTAAGAAATTCTCTTTTGTTTTCTCTCTTTTTGAATAATAATATTCAATTAAATTAGGAATAACCTCAGAATCTGTTTGGGAATAAAAAGAGTAACCATAGCCTTCTAAAAGTTGACGAAGTTCTTTATAATTTTCAATAATACCATTATGTACAACCGCAAAAGTATTACTATTATCTTTATGAGGATGAGCATTTTCTTTACATGGTATTCCATGAGTAGCCCATCTAGTATGTGCAATACCAACAGTACCTAAAAAAGAAGAAGTATCAATTAAATTTTCTAATGCAGCAACTCTTCCACTTTCTTTTCTAATTTCAATTAATCCTTTTTCCATTATAGCAACACCAGCTGAATCATAGCCCCTGTATTCTAAATTTTTAAGACCACTTAATAAAATAGGTAGACATTTCCTACCACCTACATATCCAACAATTCCACACATAATAAAGCCTCCTTATAGTTTATAATATGTAAAAAGGTAAAATTGTAGCAAGTACATAATAGTATCAAAATATGATTAATTAATTTTGTTATTAAAATAGGATTTCATAAAATAAGACTTAAAGCACTTTCCCTTTTCTCAATGCAAAAAGTAAAAAATGGAATAAATGACAATAATTAAAAAATAAAAATAATAAAAAGAACTATACAAAATAAAGTAATTATGATAATATAAAATTGTAAAATAAAACGAAAGAAAGGAAGAAAAATTATGAAAAAATCAATTATTGGAGTAGTAGCAGTTATAGTTATTATAGCTATTATTATTGGAGTGGTTTTTATACTTTCAAAAAACAAAGAAGAAAAACCAAATAAAAACTCAGCAGTAGAAATACAAACAGCAGAAGAAATGGAAAAAATGATAAATGACATTAACACAAAACTTGGAGAAAATCTTCCAGCAATAGAAACACGTCAAATAGACATAACAGACGAATATGCATTTACTTCTTCTACAGGTTTAAAATCAAATAGTAATGTAGAAGCAGTTGTAGTTTCAGAGCCATTTATGAGTTCACAAGCACATTCAGCAGTAATGATAAAAACAAAAGAAAATGCAAACATAGAAGAAATGAAACAAGAAATATATAACAATATAGATATGAGAAAATGGATATGTGTTTCGGCAGAAAAATTATGGATTACTAACTATAATGATATAATATTCTTTGTAATGTCAAGTGAAGAATGGGGAAAACCTGTATACGATGAATTTAAACAAGCAGTAGGTGGCACAGTAGGAAAAGAATTAGAAAAAGCAGAAGAATTCTAGGAGGAAAAAAGTGTTATTTTCAAGTATTAACTTTTTATATTATTTCTTACCATGTGTATTAATAATATATTTTGTTACACCTACAAAATATAAAAATATTATACTATTAATAAGCTCCCTATTATTTTATTTTTATGGGGAGCCTATTTATATTCTAATTATGATAGCAAGTATACTGTCAGCATATATACATGGTATTTTAATAAATAAATATACAAAATATAAAAAAGTATTTTTAATATCATCTATTATAATAAGCATAGGGCTATTGGGGTTATTTAAGTATTCAGACTTTATAATAGCAAATATAAATAATATATTCAAATCAGAAATAAAACTACTAAATTTAGCTTTGCCAATAGGAATTTCATTTTATACATTTCAAATATTAAGTTATGTTATAGATGTATACAATAAGAAAGTTCCAGTACAAAAAAATATTGTAAAGCTTGCAACATATGTATCATTATTTCCACAATTAATAGCAGGTCCAATTGTACGATATATAGATGTTGAAAAAGAACTTACAAAAAGAGAGCATACCTCCCAAAAAATAGCATTAGGAATAAGAAGGTTTATTATAGGGCTTTCAAAAAAAGTACTAATTGCAAATCAGCTAGGAGAATTATGCCAAGTTTTTTTACAAACAAATGAAAAAAGCATAATGTTTTATTGGATTTATGGGGTAGCATTTAGCCTTCAAATATACTTTGACTTTTCAGCCTATTCAGATATGGCAATAGGACTTGGAAAAATATTTGGTTTTCACTTTTTGGAAAATTTCAACTACCCATATATATCAAAAAGCATTACAGAATTTTGGAGAAGGTGGCATATTTCGCTAGGGACATGGTTTAGAGACTATGTGTATATACCCCTTGGAGGAAATAGAGTAAATAAAATAAAGTTAATTAGAAATATTTTTATAGTATGGTTTTTAACAGGATTTTGGCATGGAGCCAATTGGACATTTATTTTATGGGGGCTATTATTTGGGGTATTACTAATTATAGAGAAGCTATTTTTAAAAGATATATTAGAGAAAATGCCAAAAGTAATTAGGCATATATATGTTTTATTTGTAGTAATGATTAGTTTCATTATATTTAATGCAAATAGTATAGTAGAAGCATTAAAGCAAATAACAGGTTTATTTGGAGTAAACAAAGAACCATTTATAAATAGTTATACTTTATACTATTTAAAAAGTTATTTTGTAATTATAGTAATATCAATAATTGGAGCAACACCATTATTAAAAAATATAATAAATAAGTTAAAAGAAAAAACAAAAATTAGTAAAATAATTAATACAATAGAACCTATTATTCTAGTAACTTTATTGCTAGTTGTTACATCATATTTAGTAGATAATTCCTACAATCCATTTTTATATTTTAGGTTTTAAAAAAATATTGTAGGGTAGGGGAAACATTTGTAAGAATACCTCGTAGGATAAAAATTAAGCTATGTACCCTTCTCTCATATTATAGGAAAAACGAAATTTTACATTGAATTTATAAAAATTTATTATACAAGGAGAAAAAAGAATGTTAGATAAAACCAAAAATATAGTAGTAACAGTTACATTTAGTGCGCTACTAATCTTATTTTTTCTAGCAAATATATTAAAAAAAGATACAGAAATTTCTACTACAGAAAGAAGAAAGCTTGAAAGTTTTCCACAAATAACTATAAAAAGTGTATTGGATGGAAGTTTTAGTAATAAATTCGAAAAATATACCACAGACCAAATAATAAAAAGAGAAGAATTTAGAAAACTAAAATCAAACATAGAACTTAATTTGTTTAGAAAAAAGGATAACAATAAAATATATATGTATAAAAATAGTCTTATAAAAATAGAATATCCACTAAATGAAAAATCTGTATTAAATGTAGCAAATAAAATAAATGAAATACAAAAAAATTATTTAAAAGATATGAAATGCTATTATTCAATAATACCAGATAAAAACTACTTTACCGATAGCAAACAATATATTACTATGAATTATAAAAAGCTAGAAGAAATAATGCAAAAAAATGTACAAAACGCAGAATATATTAATATATTTGACTGTTTAGAACTAGAAGATTATTATATAACCGACATTCACTGGAAACAAGAAAATTTGCAAAAAGTAGTAGATAAAATAAGTGAAAAAATGAACTTCAAAAATAGGCTAACAAGCAACTTTGCAAAAGAACAAATTACAGAATTTGATGGGTTATATGCAGGTCAGTTACCAGTAAAAACAAAAAAAGATGAAATTTATACATTAACAAATGAAACAATAAAAAATGCAAAAGTATATCATTATGAAAATGGAAAAGAAACAAAAATATATGATTTAGAAAAAATAAATAGTAATGACAAATATGATATATATCTATCAGGTTCTACACCATTAATAACAATAACAAATGAAAATTCTAAAACTAATAAAGAACTAATAGTATTTAGAGATTCATTTGCAAGTAGTTTAGTACCGCTATTTACAGAAGGTTATAGCAAAATTACATTAATAGATATTAGATATATAAGAACTAAAGATATAGAAAAATATATAGAATTTAAAGACCAAGAGGTGTTATTTTTATATAGTACATTAATTTTAAATAATAGTAGTGTATTAAGATAAATGAATAAATTCAGAAAGATTTGGCCACAATACCAAATCTTTCCAACATATATAATATAAAAATTAAGAGAGGATAAGTAATGTTTAATATAGAAGAAGAACTAAAAAAGTTACCTAATAAGCCAGGTGTATATATAATGCATGATAAAGACGACAAAATTATATATGTAGGAAAGGCAATTTCTTTAAAAAATAGAGTTAGGTCATATTTTAGAAAAACAAATAAAACGCAAAGAATACAAAACATGGTAGCTCTAATAGACCATTTTGAATATATAGTAGTAGATAACGAAACAGAAGCACTTATATTAGAATGTAATTTAATAAAAAAGAATAGACCAAAGTTTAATGTACTTCTAAAAGATGACAAAACATATCCATATATAAAAATAAATGTAAAAGACGATTTTCCAAATGTATATGTAACAAGAAGAATATTAAATGATGGAGCAAAATATTTTGGACCATATGCATCAGCAGGTTCAGCAAAAGAAATGGTAGACTTTATAAAAGAAAAATTTAAAATTCGCCAATGTAAAAGTTTTAAATATAAAGATAGACCATGCTTAAATTATCACATAAAAAAATGTATGGCACCATGTATGGGGTATATTTCGAAAGAAGAATATAGAGAGCAAATAAACCAAATAATATCAATTCTAGATGGAAACTTAAATGGTATTTTAAAAGAATTAGAACAACAAATGGAAGAGGCTTCAAAAAATATGGAATTTGAAAAAGCAGCATATATAAGGGACAAAAAGCTTGCAATAGAAAGAATAGGAGAAAAGCAAAAAGTTTCAAATATAACTGAAAATGATATAGATGTTATAGGCTTAGCACGAAATGAAGTAGAAGTATGTATAGAAATTTTCTTTGTTCGTAATAGCAAAATGATAGGAAGAGAACACTATTTCTTCAAAGAGCTAAATGATGAAGAAGATAAGCAAATATTATCAGATTTTGTAAAACAATATTATATAGGAAGAGAAATACTACCTAACAAAATAATGATGAAGAGTGAAATAGAAGAAAAAAACATTTTTGAAGAATGGCTTACAAAAGAAGCGGGAAGAAAAGTAGAAATAAAAACACCACAAAGAGGAGAAAAACTTCGCCTAGTAGAAATGGCAGAAAACAATGCAAAAATAACATTAGATAACAAGTCAAAAGACAAATATGATGTGCTAACAGAACTAAGAGAAGTATTGAATTTAGAAAAAATGCCAAGGAAAATAGAATGTTTTGATATTTCAAATCTTTCAGGAACAAACATGGTAGCAGGAATGTGTGTAATGAAAGACGGAGAAATAAAAAGAAACTTATCGCGAATATTTAAAATAAAAGAAGTACTTGGCCAAGATGATGTAGCATGTATGAAAGAAGTAGTATCAAGAAGATTAAGACGTTCAATAAAAGAAAAAAATGGAGCCTTCGGAAAACTACCAGATGTAATTTTTGCAGATGGAGGAATAACACAAATAAGAGCAATAAAAGAAGCAATAGAAGCAGTATCCACAGAATATGAAAACAAAGTGGATAACTTAAATGAAATAAAAGTATTTGGTATGGTAAAAAATGACAAGCACCAAACCAGAGCATTAATAGACGAAAATAGGAAAGAAATAAAATTATCCGAAAATCTAATGAAATTAATTACACTATTCCAAGACACAGTACACGAAACAGCAATAGGGTACCACAAAAAAATAAGAGACAAAGAAGTAACAAAATCAGCCCTAGACGAAATAGAAGGAATAGGACCTGCAAAAAAGAAAGCCTTACTTGTGAAATTTGGAAGTGTAGAGAAAATGACTAGTGCAAGTATAGAAGAACTTATGGAAGTGAAGGGAATAAATAAAGAAATAGCAAAGAAAATATTGAAAATAACATAAAACTATGATAGAATAAGCGCATTAAAATTAATAATCTCCTAGAAGCATCAAAAGGAGTTTTCTAAAAAGAAACTATTAACAATATGATTTTAGGCAAATGCCAGGAGGTAAAAGTATGGAATTTTTAAGTTTAGTAAAAGAAACTAAAGTACTGAATGAAGATATAGAAAGACAAAGAAGAGAGTTTAACTTAAAAATAAAAGAAAAAGTTAAAGTACAAAAATCTAAGAAAAAAGAAATACAAGAATATTTAAAAGAAGCTATCAATTCTCGAGAATATGAATACAGAGAAGTAGAAGTTGAATCATTTTCTTTTTTTGGTAAAGGCCATAGAAAAACATATTATCCATTTTTAAAATTAGATGATGCATATGAAGTAAAAGAAGAATCTTTTGAAGATTATAGTGAAGATTATGATGATTATGGATTATCTCGTGAGTATACACTGTATAATAAAGATAATGAAATGAAAGTTAAAGTTAAAGAGCATTCATTAATAAGATCATACGAAAAAGGAACTAATAAAGAATGGAGATGGCGGTATAATTTTGAAGGAAAACTTATTGTCGCTTCAAGACATCTTTCCTATGAAATTGAAATAGAAGGAATGAAATTTAAATTTCGTAGAAGTTTTGATGTTTCGAAATTATAATAACGTAAAAAAGGTTAAGAGTGAGGGAAAAATTTTCTCCACTCTTAACTTTTTTCTGTTCAAATACTTGTAATATTACCAAAAAAAGGATATAATAAAACACAAAGTTATTTAGGGAAATAATAGTTTTAAGAAAAATAGGAGATGAAAAAAGTATGAAAGTAAGTAAAGAAGAAATTTTGCATATAGCAAAACTTGCAAACTTAAATTTAAAAGAAGAAGAAATAGATACTTATTTACTACATTTACAAGATATTCTAAACTTTGCAAACATAGTAAATAACGCCCCGGTAGAAGGCTTAAAAGAAACAATAGGTACAAATAAAAGTTATAATGTATTTAGAAGAGATGAAATAATAAATTTTGAAGATAATGAAGCATTACTAGCAAATGCACCAGAAAAAGAAAGAAATATGTTCAAAATACCAAAAGTAATACAATAGCTGTAGGGACTTAATCGGTAAGAAATACTTAAGAGAATTTACCGAATTACGCCCAAAATATAACATTCAAACTCAAAGAAAGGGAGTAAATTTAATGGAAATTACAGAATTAACAGTTCACGAACTAAAAGAAAAATTAGCAAACAAAGAATTAACAATAACTGAAATAACAAAGGCCTATGCAGATAGAATAGAAGAAAAAGAAAAAGACATAGGAGCTTTTGTAACAATATTAAAAGAAGATGCCATGAAAAAGGTACAAGAAATAGAAGAAAAAGTAAAAGCAAACGAAATAAAAGGAGACTTATCAGGTATTCCAATAGGAATAAAAGATAACATCTGTACAAAAGGAATAGCTACAACATGTAGTTCAAAAATGCTAGAAAACTTTGTTTCACCATATGATGCAACAGTAATGGAAAAAGTAAATAATGAAAACATGATTAATTTGGGAAAATTAAACATGGACGAGTTTGCAATGGGTGGCTCAACAGAATACTCAGCATTCCATGTAACTAAAAACCCATGGAACTTAAATAAAGTACCAGGAGGCTCATCAGGGGGAGTAGCAGCAGCAGTTGCAGCTGGAATGGTGCCTTGGGCATTAGGCTCAGACACAGGTGGTTCAATACGTCAACCAGCTTCTTTTTGTGGAGTAGTTGGAATGAAGCCAACATATGGTTTAGTATCACGTTATGGTTTAGTAGCATTTGCATCATCACTAGACCAAATAGGGCCAATAACAAAAGATGTAGAAGACTGTGCTATGCTTTTAAATGTAATAACAGGTCATGACGAAAAAGATTCAACATCAGAAAATAGAAAAAAAGTAGATTACACATTAAGTCTAAAAAATGATGTAAAAGGAATGAAAATAGGAATCCCGAAGGAATTCTATGGAGAAGGTATAAGTGAAGAAGTAAAACAAAAGTTAGAAGAGGCAATACAAAAATACAAAGAACTAGGAGCAGAAGTAGAAGAATTTTCATTAGATATTGCAAACTATGCCTTAGCAACATACTACATTATAGCATGTGCAGAAGCAAGTTCAAACTTAGGAAGATTTGATGGGATTCGTTATGGTTATAGAACACCAAACTATGAAAACCTAAAAGATATATACAAAAATTCAAGAACTGAAGCTTTTGGAGATGAAGTAAAAAGAAGAATAATACTAGGAACTTATGTATTATCATCAGGATATTATGATGCATACTACAAAAAAGCACAACAAGTACGTACATTAGTACAAGCAAAATTTGATGAAGCCTTCAGCAAATATGATGTTATATTAACACCAACAGCACCAACAACAGCATTTAATATAGGTGAAAAAAAGGCGAACCCACTAGAAATGTATTTAGCAGATATTTGCACAGTATCAGTAAATATAGCAGGTCTTCCAGGAATATCAATTCCATGCGGACTAGATAAAGAAGGAATGCCAATAGGAATGCAACTAATAGGTCAAAAATTCAGTGAAGAAACTTTATTAAATGTAGCATACACATTTGAGCAAGCTGTAAAATTTAGAGAAAATTATAAGCCAGAATTCAAAAACATATAATAAATACTGTAGGGGTTGCACTCTAACTAATTTGCTAAAGATAAATAGAGAATAATGAGAGTTAAGAGTACAAACATGAGGTTTGATGTGTCTGCCACACTTCAAATAAATGGCTTAAATGAATAGTGAATAATGAATAATGAAGAGTGAAGAGTGAATAGTACACACTTCGCGTGGAGGAGGAACAATAAATGTCTAGAGAAGACTATGAAATAGTAATAGGACTTGAAGTACATGCTGAGCTTTCTACAAAAACAAAAATATTTTGTAGTTGCCCAACTGAATTTGGTGGGGAGCCAAATACACATACTTGTCCAGTATGTATGGCAATGCCAGGTGCACTACCAGTACTTAATGAAAAAGTAGTAGAATATGCAGTAAAAGCAGGTCTTGCTACAAATTGTGAAATAGCAAGAAACAGTAAAAATGATAGGAAAAACTACTTCTACCCAGACCTTCCAAAGTCATACCAAATATCACAATTTGATATGCCACTTTGTGAAAAAGGATATGTAGAAATAGAAGACGAAAATGGAGAAAAGAGGAAAATAGGAATAACACGTATACATATAGAAGAAGATGCAGGAAAGCTAAACCATAATGAATTTGGTGGAGGAAGTTTAGTAGACTTAAACAGAGCAGGAGTACCGCTAATAGAAACTGTATCAGAGCCAGATATACGTAGTAGTAAAGAAGCAGAAAATTACTTAAGAAAATTAAAGTCTATATTTGAATACATAGAAGTATCAGACTGTAAAATGCAAGAAGGTTCATTTAGAGCAGACGTAAACGTTTCTGTAAGGAAAAAGGGAGCAAACGAGTTTGGAACACGTACAGAAATGAAAAATATGAGCTCATTTAGAAGTATAGTAAGAGCAATAGAATATGAAGCAGATAGGCAAATAGATGTAATAGAAGAAGGCGGAAAAATAGAACAAGAAACCCTAAGATGGGATGATGTATCAGGAAAAACATTCTCAATGAGAGATAAAGAAGATGCGCAAGACTACCGCTATTTCCCAGACCCAGACCTAGTAGCAATAAAACTATCAGATGAATATATAGAAAATATAAAAAATAATCTACCAGAGTTGCCAGAAAGTAGAAAAGCAAGGTATATGAGTGAATTGGGCTTATCAGAAAAAGATAGTAATTTACTTACAGCATCAAAACACTTATCAAATATGTTTGAAAAAGCATCTGCAATTTGTAAAAATCATAAACTAGTTGCAAACTGGCTATTATCAGATATTTCAAGAATATTAAATGAAAAAGAAATAGAAGCAGACCAAATACCATTTACAGCAGAGCAATTAGCAAAAATGATTACACTAATAGAAAAAGGAACAATAAGTAGTGCAATAGCTAAAAAAGTAGTGGAAGAATTATTCGAAAACCCAAAAGACCCAGAAGAAATAATAAAAGAAAAAGGTTGGATACAAATATCAG
Source organism: Clostridia bacterium (assembly GCA_022791475.1). The sequence goes on from JAAVZD010000021.1 coordinate 21,899, forward strand.
ATGAAGGAGCTATAAAAGAAGTAGTACAAAGAATAATACAAGCAAACCCACAGTCAGTAGCAGACTTCAAAGCTGGAAAAGACAAAGCAGTAGGCTTCTTAGTAGGGCAAGCAATGAAAGAAACAAAAGGAAAAGCAAACCCACAAATGTTAAATAAAATGTTTATAGAAGAATTAAAGAAATAAATTAAAATGAGGCAAAGCCTCATTTTAATTTATTTCTTTTTGTACTGTATCAAACCCAATTCCACAAATAAAAAATGCTACTGCAAAACTTAAAGATGTTCTAAATAAAGAAATTCCTATGTAAAATAAAGTAGGTAAGCTATAAAAAGCTTCATATGTAACTAATATCATACTTGAAAGTATACAAATTATAAAGGAAAAAATAAAACCTACTTTCATTACTTTAAAAACTTTAGCATCTAAATTTTTAACTTTATCTAATAAAATATTTACGAATTTCATAAATATACCTCACCTTCTAATATATTATAATTTCATATTAACATAAAGCGAACAAAAAAGCAAAGGTAATTTATGGCAGATAATGTCGTAATATGCAGATATCTTTTTATTGAAATATAAACGAAAAAGTATTATAATATATAAGATTTTAATTCTTTAATATTTAAAAAATCTTTTAAATATTTTCCAACAAGCAAAAAAATTTAGAAAAGAGGTGAAAAAATGAAAATAAAATGCTATAATAAGAAAGGAGGAAGTTTATGCCTACGATAAGCATGTTTTATGGAATTGTAATAAGAATGTATTATGATGACCATAATCCACCACATTTTCATGCATTTTTTGGCGAGTATGAAGCGATATTTGATTTTGAAGGTGAAAAGATACATGGAGAAATTCCAAATTCAAAAATGAAGTTAATTACTGCATGGACATTAATACATAAAGAAGACTTAATGGCAAACTGGGAACTAGCTAAAGAAAGCGAAAAGTTATACAATATAAATCCTCTAAATTAGTAGAAGGAGAAGGATTATGATAAAAATAGTAAATGTAGAAGTTTTAGAAAATTATGAATTATTACTTACTTTTGATAATAATGTGAAGAAGATAAAAGATATGAAGCCATATTTAGATAAAGGTATTTTTAAAAAATTAAAAGATAAAGACCTATTTAGCAAAGTAAAAATATCTTTTGGAACTATATCATGGGGGAATGATATAGATATGTGTGCAGATAGTTTATATGAAACAAGTGAAGAAGTAAAGTAGAATAAAAAGCAAATTTAGAAATTTCATTTCTAAATTTGCTTTTCTATGTATCTATAAAAAACTGTGCACAATTTTTTATAATTTACGCTTTTACAGAATTTAATTTTTTAGCTAAATTTGATTTTTTTCTAGCAGCTGTGTTTTTCACTATAACACCTTTTGTACAAGCTTGGTCTATTTTTTTAGTAGCTTCAGAAAATAATGTTGTAGCTTCTTCTACTTTACCTGCTTCTACAGCTTGTTCGAATTTTTTAACAGCTGTTTTATAAGCTGATTTAATCATATTATTTTGCATTGTTTTCTTTTCTATGACTTTTGTTCTTTTTATAGCTGATTTAATATTTGGCATTCTTTAGCACCTCCTCAATCGTTATTTCTAAATATAGCAAATAAAATTCTACCATAAAAATATAAAATTTGCAATAGTTTGTGAAAAAATGTATTAAAAAAATTGTAGGTTTGTCAAACATATGTCACACTAAATTGATATTTATACTGTTTGAAGTACCTTTCTTAATGACTGCTATTTAACTTTACACATA
>JAAVZD010000069.1 GCA_022791475.1 Clostridia bacterium
GTGCAGGCGCAGCAATGCGCACAGCTGGCTGCCACTAATAGGCCGAGGGCTTGGCCTTGGCTGGATGGTTTTGGATGGCTTGTTTCAATATGTGGTTTTGAGGGTACATGCGTTGGCTGTATCATATGGCCCGGTGGCTCAGTTGGTTAGAGCGCCGCCCTGTCACGGCGGAGGTCGTGGGTTCGAATCCCATCCGGGTCGTTGAAATAGCATGATACATGCATATTTCTTACAATGAATACGGGGTCTTAGCTCAGCTGGGAGAGCATCTGCCTTACAAGCAGAGGGTCACAGGTTCGAGCCCTGTAGGCCCCATTTTCATTCGATAGCTGGATTTTGCCGATATGGCTCAATTGGCAGAGCAGCTGATTTGTAATCAGCAGGTTATCGGTTCGAGTCCGATTATCGGCTTGTTTTATTAATATATGGGGGAGTTCCCGAGTGGCCAAAGGGGACAGACTGTAAATCTGCTGGCTATGCCTTCAGTGGTTCGAATCCACTCTCCCCCATTTAAACAATTTCATATTGTTTGATTATCGCGGGGTGGAGCAGTCTGGAAGCTCGTCGGGCTCATAACCCGAAGGTCATAGGTTCAAATCCTATCCCCGCAATTTTGTGCCTTGGTAGCTCAGTTGGTAGAGCAGAGGACTGAAAATCCTCGTGTCACTGGTTCGATTCCGGTCCAAGGCATTATGGGCGTGTAGCTCAGGCGGTAGAGCACTTGACTTTTAATCAAGTTGTCCGGGGTTCGAATCCCCGCACGCTCATATTCAAAAAGCGAAAAATCTTAAAAAGGTTTTTCGCTTTTTTATTTAAATAACAGATTTTAGTCTTGACAAATTATAGTTTCTCTTATAGAATATCTGTAAATAGTTTGAATGTCAAAACATTTGAAAATAAAAATAAATTAGGGCAGGAAGTAGAACATGACAAGCAAAATCATTGGAACCGGTTCTTACGCACCGGCACAGATTGTAACAAATGATGATTTATCAAAAATTGTAGAAACTAGCGATGAATGGATTGTAAGCCGTACAGGAATCCGTGAGAGGAGGATATCTTTAGAAGAGGGTACCAGCTATATGGCTACAGAGGCCGCTAAAAAGGCAATGGAAAATGCCGGGGTTCATGTAGACGATATAGATATTATTGTTTTGGCCACTACTACTGCAGATAATTGTTGCCCGGCTGGGGCTTGTGAAGTACAGGCTGCATTGGGTGCAGAAAAAGCAGTAGCTTTTGATATTATTGCCGCGTGTTCTGGATTTTTGTTTGGCCTTAATGTTGTCAATTCTTTTATTCAAACCGGAATTTACCGGACAGCTTTAGTTATTGGTGCAGACCATTTAAGTAAACTGGTAGATTGGACCGACCGGGGTACTTGTGTACTATTTGGAGACGGAGCTGGGGCAGCTGTGGTACAGGCCTCAGAGACAGGAATACGGCATATGGTGATGGGGTCTGACGGGTCAAAGGGGTCGATATTATCCTGCGTAGCCCGGACAGGAGGAAATCATTTTAACGGAAACGTGCCGGAATTAGGGTATTTGCACATGAATGGCCAGGAAGTGTTTAAATTTGCCGTAAAGAAAGTTCCTGAATGCGTTAGCCAAGTACTTGCCGGCGCTAATATGGATGTTGAGGAGATAAAATATTTTATTCTTCACCAGGCCAATTACCGGATTGTAGAAGCAGCTGCCAAACGGTTACGGCAACCTCTGGAAAAATTTCCAATGAATATGGACCGGTATGGCAATACTTCCGCAGCGTCAGTGCCCTTGCTTTTAGACGAGTTAAATCAAGAAGGAAAACTGAAACAAGGGGACAAACTGGTATTAGCCGGTTTTGGAGCCGGGATGACTTGGGGGGCCGCCGTAATGGAGTGGTGACAGGAACAAAAATGGTGATTTATCCTGCCATTTTTCATATAATTAAATTTAAACAAAAAAGGAGAAAAAAACATGTTAGAGAAAATTGTAGAAATTATTGCAGAGCAGTTGAGTGTTGATGCCGATACCATTACAGAGGCATCTTCTTTTAAAGAAGATTTAGGCGCGGATTCTTTGGATTTATTTGAATTGGTTATGGCTTTAGAAGACGAGTATTCCATTGAAATCCCTTCGGATGACTTGCAAAACCTGTTGACCGTTGGTGATGTGATAAATTATCTGAAGGAGAAAGGTGTAGAGGCTTAAGGCCCTGCACCTTTTACGCCTACCGGAATCAACTTTTGCAAATAAAAATAGGTAAACGCAGTTGGAGGAAATGATGAAGACAAGAATTACTGAACTCTTAGGGGTTAAATATCCGATTATCCAGGGGGGAATGGCCTGGGTGGCAGAAAACCATTTGGCGGCAGCAGTCTCGGAAGCCGGAGGACTGGGCCTGATTGGCGGTGCAAATGCGCCAGGGGAGGTTATCCGTGATTATATCCGCAAAGTGAAGGAAGTAACGGAAAAACCCTTTGGTGTTAATGTCATGCTGATGAGTCCATATGCTGACGACGTGGCGAAAGTGGTAGTGGAGGAAGGCGTTAAAGTTGTAACTACCGGAGCCGGCAATCCAGAAAAATATATGGATCTGTGGAAAAGCGCAGGAATTCGGGTAATCCCTGTGGTTGCTTCCGTAGCATTGGCAAAACGTATGGAAAAATACGGGGCCGACGCAGTAGTTGCAGAGGGTACCGAATCGGGGGGGCATATTGGAGAGGCAACTACTATGACTTTAGTGCCCCAAGTGGTGGATACAGTATCTATCCCGGTTATTGCAGCCGGCGGTATCGGTGATGGAAGAGGTTTGGCAGCATCCTTTATGTTGGGGGCAGAGGCAGTACAAATGGGTACCCGTTTCTTGGTAGCAAAAGAATGTATTGTCCATCAGAATTATAAAGACCGTGTATTGAAGGCAAAGGATATCGACTCATCCGTAACAGGAAGAAGCCATGGGCATCCGGTCCGTTGCCTGAGAAACCAGATGACCAGGGAATATGTAAAGTTGGAAAATGAAGGGAAAAGTTTTGAAGAATTGGAATACCTGACTTTGGGCGCTTTACGTAAAGCGGTACAAGAAGGGGATGTAACCATGGGCACTGTGATGGCTGGACAGATTGCCGGTATGGTTAGCAAGGAGCAAACTTGTAAAGAAATTATTGAGGAAATTATGGCACAGGCAGAAACACTGCTGAATATTGGAAAAGGGGTGTAAGTCATGGGAAAAATTGCATTTATTTATCCCGGCCAGGGGGCGCAGGTTTGTGGCATGGGGCAAGATTTTTATGAAGGGACCCAATCCGGAAAACAAGTGTTTGATTTAGCCAGCGAATTGTTAGGGTTTTCTGTGCCAGAATTATGTTTTGTAAAAAATGACCGTTTGGATATTACAGAATATACCCAGGCGGCCATGGTGACTACCAGCATTGCCATGACTAAAGTTTTAACTGAAAAAGGGGTAAAACCAGATGTTGCTGCAGGATTGAGTTTGGGTGAATATTGTGCCCTTTATGCAGCTGGCGCCATCAGTGAATCAGATGCCATTGCTACGGTAAGGCAAAGGGGGATTTTGATGCAAAAAGAAGTCCCCGTAGGGCAAGGGGCTATGGCAGCTGTTTTGGCTTTAGATGCATCTTCTATTGAGCAGGTAATTGCTCCCATGGATACGGTACAGATTGCCAATTACAATTGTCCAGGCCAAATTGTTATTTCCGGGGAGGCAGGAGCAGTTAAAGAGGCTTGTGAAAAATTGGCAGAAGCCGGTGCAAAACGCACGGTAATGTTAAATGTCAGCGGGCCTTTCCATTCACAGATGCTGACAGGGGCAGGGGAAAAATTAGCCAAGGTGTTGGAAAATGTGGAAGTACATACTCCAGTTATTCCTTATGTAGCCAACGTTACGGCAGAGTATGTCACAGATGCAAAAGAAATAAAGCCATTGTTGAAAACACAGGTGTCTTCTTCGGTTAAATGGCAGCAAAGCGTAGAGGCCATGATAGAAGACGGCGTAGACACTTTTATTGAAATTGGGCCAGGCAAAACTTTGGCTGGGTTTATGAGGAAAATTAACCGGACTGTGAAGGTTTATAATATAGAAAAGCTTGAAGATGTGGATAAGGTAGCAAAAGCCTTATCCAACGGCTAAAAATATGGAGGGAAAATCAATGTTGACTGATAAAATAGCGGTAGTAACTGGCGCTAGCCGGGGAATAGGAAAAGAGATTGCCTTGACTTTGGCGGCGAAAGGTGCCGTTGTCATAGTCAATTATAATGGCTCGGCATCCAAAGCAGAAGATGTGGTGAGAGAAATCCAGGAAGCTGGCGGCAGGGGGGAAGCAATCCAATGTAATGTTTCGGATTATGAAAAGGCATCCGAATTAATGGCTTATGTGGCAAAAAAATATGGAAGGGTTGATATCCTGGTAAATAACGCGGGAATTACCCGGGATAATTTGCTGATGAAAATGAGCGAGGAAGACTTTGACGCAGTGGTCAGTACAAATTTAAAAGGGGCATTTAATTGTATTAAACATATTTCCCGTCAAATGTTAAAACAGAAATCCGGAAGGATTATCAATGTTTCTTCCGTTTCCGGAGTTATGGGAAATGCAGGCCAAGCAAATTATTGTGCGTCTAAGGCAGGTATTATCGGGCTTACCAAGTCGGTTGCCAGAGAATTGGCCAGCCGGGGGATTACCTCAAATGCAGTAGCTCCAGGGTTTATTGATACAGAAATGACACAGGTACTTCCAGATGCAGTAAAAAATACTGCAACAGAACAAATCCCCATGAAACATTTTGGATCCACCAAGGATATTGCTAACACGGTGGCTTTTTTAGCATCTGACGAAGCAGGATATATTACTGGCCAGGTTATCTGTGTAGATGGTGGAATGGCCATGTAAAAAACAGCAGCATCCCCAAAAGGCGGTTTAGGCCATTAGAAATAAAGGTTATGCCGCAGGGCATGCACAGAATGGAGGAAATTATGAGTAGAAGAGTGGTTGTAACGGGCCTGGGTGCCATTACCCCCATTGGCAACAGCGTGGAAGAATATTGGAATGGCCTAAAGGAAGGGAAAGTGGGGATTGGCCCCATTACCTACTTTGACACTACGGATTATAAAGCTAAATTAGCTGCACAGGTAAAAGATTTTAATCCCAAAGATTATATGGATGCAAAAGCGGCAAAAAGGATGGAACAATTTTGCCAATTTGCGGTTGCCGCTACGAAAGAAGCCCTGGAGGACGCAGGTTTGGATTTGGCACAGGAAGATCCTTATCGAATCGGGATTAGTGTAGGGTCCGGAATTGGCAGCCTGCAATCGGTAGAACGGGAATATAAAAAATTATTGGAAAAGGGACCAAGCCGGGTCAACCCTTTATTGGTACCGCTGATGATCAGCAATATGGCGGCAGGAAATGTATCAATTCAATTTGGGTTAAAAGGCAAAAGCATTAATGTGGTTACAGCTTGCGCTACAGGTACCCAGAGTATTGGGGAGGCTTTCCGCTCGATCCAGTACGGAGAAGCAGATGTGATGGTGGCCGGAGGCACAGAATCCAGCATTACGCCCATCGGCGTGTCTGGTTTTGCCGCCTTAACAGCATTAAGCACTTCAGAAGATCCTTTGAGGGCTTCCATCCCCTTTGATAAAGAAAGGAATGGCTTTGTTATGGGGGAAGGGGCCGGAATCGTGATATTGGAATCTTTAGAACATGCCCAGGCGAGAGGGGCAAAAATTTATGGGGAGCTGGCTGGCTATGGTGCGACCAGTGACGCTTACCACATCACCTCTCCTGCTGAAGACGGGGCGGGGGCTGCTAAAGCTATGGAGTTAGCTATTGCAGATGCGAAAATGAAGCCAGAGGATGTAGATTATATCAATGCACACGGGACGGCGACCCATCATAACGATTTATTTGAAACAAAGGCAATTAAATTGGCATTTGGTCCACATGCAGAAAAAGTGAAAATCAATTCTACCAAATCTATGGTAGGGCATCTGCTTGGGGCTGCTGGGGCCGTGGAATTTATTGCATGTATAAAATCGATAGAGGAAGGTTTTGTCCATGTTACCGCAGGCCTTGAAATAGATGACCCAGAGTGCGGCCTGGATTATACAAAAGGGAAAGGCATGGCAATGGATGTAAATTGTGCCATCAGCAATTCTTTAGGTTTCGGCGGCCATAATGCTACTTTGCTTGTACGGAAATTTGTAGAGTGACAAATATATTTGGTGTTAATTTTTTGTGAAATTAATTACCATTACACAATGTATTACGATTTGGGAGGAAATGGCAATGACAATTGATGAAATTGTAAAATTAATTGAGGCAGTGTCAAAAAATGGCTTAAGCAGCCTTACTTATGAGAACGACGGGCAGAAACTAATACTGAATAAAGCAGTATATGATTATGGCCCCACATTGCCGCCAATACCGTCAGGGAATTTTACCGTTCCGGAAGAATCAAAGAAAACACAAAGCATGGCAACGGTAGATATTGGGTCTGACCGGGTTGTGGCGTCACCTTTGGTAGGGACTTTTTACTGTGCATCTTCTCCGGATGCAGAGCCATTTGTCCATGTAGGGGATACAGTTAAAAAAGGGCAGGTCTTGGGCATTATCGAAGCTATGAAACTGATGAACGAAATAGAGAGCGAATATGAAGGCGTAGTAGAAGCTATTCTGGTAGAAAATGAAGAAGTAGTGGAATTTGGACAGCCTTTGTTCCGCATCCGTTGACTTGTGACACAATAAGGAATGGAGGAAA
>JAAVZD010000158.1 GCA_022791475.1 Clostridia bacterium
CATGAAGCCGGAATTGCTAGTAATGGCAGGTCAGCATACTGCCGTGAATACGTTCCCGGGCCTTGTACACACCGCCCGTCACACCATGAGAGTTGGGGATACCCGAAGCCTGTGAGCTAACAGTAATGAAGCAGCAGTCGAAGGTAGAATCAATGATTGGGGTGAAGTCGTAACAAGGTAGCCGTATCGGAAGGTGCGGCTGGATCACCTCCTTTCTAAGGAGAAAGAAAAGATGAGTTTTTTCAATATTGTTTATTGTTTATTTTTCAATGTACTTTAAATCACGCCTTGGTAGATAACCTACGAGGACTATCAAGTACTACATTTTATGGAAAAGTGATTAAGTACATTTTAAATATGCAAATAGAATATAGTTAGTAATAGTTTATTAATGAATAATGAAGAATTAATAGTGAATAGTGAATAATTGATTTGCTACCACAGAATTAAGACTCATTTTTATATTATTCATTATTAATTATTCACTATTCATTATTCATTAGTTTGCGTAGCAAATCATATGGGGATATAGCTCAGTTGGCTAGAGCGCCTGCCTTGCAAGCAGGAGGTCAAGGGTTCGACTCCCTTTATCTCCACCATATAGAAGTTAAAACAAGCTTCTATAAAGCACATTGAAAAATATATAGAAAAAAGAAAAAATATCAAGGTAAACTAGATATTCATTATTGAAAAATAATAATATTACAATTGAACCAGAAAGATAATAAAGAGGCAATGTTAAACATTGAGTAATTTATTAACAATGAAAAAATAAACCTAGAAAAATAGGTTAAGCTACAAAGAGCGTAGGGTGAATGCCTAGGCACCAAGAGCCGAAGAAGGACGTGACAAGCTGCGAAAAGCTACGGGGAGGAGCAAATATCCATTATATCCGTAGATATCCGAATGAGGGAACTCAATTAGAGGTAAAAGTCTAATTACCCATACATGAGTAAAGTAGTGTATGAGGAGGTAACGTGGGGAACTGAAACATCTTAGTACCCACAGGAAAAGAAAGAAAACTCGATTCCTAAAGTAGTGGCGAGCGAAATAGGAAGAGCCCAAACCGGAGGTAGTAATACCACCGGGGTTAGGACTGCAACATACTATTCATGAACTTAGTAGAAATGTTTTGGGAAAGCATACCATAGAAGGTGAAAGTCCAGTATATGAAAAGTAAGTGAAGGTTAGCAGAATCCAGAGTAGTGCGAGACACGAGAAATCTCGTATGAAAGAGCGGGGACCATCCCGTAAGGCTAAATACTACTTGGTGACCGATAGTGATTAGTACCGTGAGGGAAAGGTGAAAAGAACCCCGGGAGGGGAGTGAAAGAGAACCTGAAACCCTATGTTTACAAGCAGATAAAGCACAATATTAGTGCGATATCGTACTTTTTGTAGAACGGTCCAGCGAGTTATTGTATATGGCAAGGTTAAGTACTTAGTAAGGTATGGAGCCGAAGCGAAAGCGAGTCTGAACAGGGCGATATTTAAGTCATATATAATAGACCCGAAACCGGGTGACCTATCCATGGTCAGGATGAAGCTAGAGTAAAATCTAGTGGAGGTCCGAA
>JAAVZD010000022.1 GCA_022791475.1 Clostridia bacterium
AGAATATTTGGAACAGAGGGAAACGAAGTAATTTTAAAAGACTTTTTATCTTCAATAATAGAAGAACCAATAAAAGAAATTGAAGTAAAAAAGGACATGAAACTAGAAAAGGAAGATTTAAATGATAAAGTAGGAATATTAGATATAAAAGCAAAACTAGATAATGGAACACAAGTAAATGTAGAAATGCAAGTAGTAAACCAACAAAACATGGAAAAGAGGACATTATTTTATTGGGGAAAACTATACACAGGAAGTATACACGAAGGAGAAGCGTTTTATGGATTAAAGAAAACAATAACAATAAATTTATTAGATTTTAACTATTTTGATACAAAACAATACCATACAAAATGGCATATAGTAGAAGACAAAGAAAAAGATAATGTATTAACAGATGTATTAGAAATACATTTTATAGAGTTAAAGAAATTCATAAAAGAAGAGAAAAAGCCACAAAATAAGAAAGAAGAATGGTTATACTTTTTAGATTATACAAAAAAGGGGATGGTAGAAATGTTGGCAAAGAAAAATAAAGTAATAGAAAAAGCACAAGAAGAACTACAATATTTAACAGGGGATGCAGCTATAAAAAGGAAAGCAGAACTAAGAGAAAAATGGATAAGAGATTATAAAGGAAGTATGGAATATGCAAAGCAAGAAGGGTTAAGACAAGGAATAGAGGAAGGGAGAAAAGAGGGTAGAGAAGAAGGTATAGAACAAAAACAAATAGAAGTTATAAAAGAAATGTTAAAATTGGGAATGGATAAACAAACTATTGGTAAAATTACAAAAGTAGAAATTAATGAAATAGAAAAAATAGAAAATTTGTTGATTTAACGGACTTTTTCTTAAACTAGTAAAATTTAGTTAAAGGTGAAATTTAGAGAAACATTTAAAACAATAACAACAGACAATGGGGCAGAATTTAAGAATTGGAAAATAATAGAAAAATATTGAAATTTAAAACATCATAGGAATATTATAGAGAAGAAATGAAAGTAGCATAACAACTAACTAAAAAGATTTTTAATTTTTTATAAAAAAGCGTGCAATTAATATTGCAATTTTCAATTTTTCTATTATTTAATATATTGTTAAAAAAATATAGGTAATATAAATAAATGCTATTAAGCTTATGTGTATTTTCTTAATATTATATTAAATATACCCCAAAATCACTGTACAAAACAGATAAGATGTGATATAGTATTTATACTAAAAAATAAATAGAAAGAGAGAATTTATGGGATTTTTTGATAAATTAAAACAAGGTTTAGGTAAAACAAAAAGTTCTTTTGATGAAAAAATAAACAATGCATTTAGCGTATTTAGAAAAGTAGATGAAGAATTATTAGAGGAACTAGAAGAAATACTAATTACATCAGATATAGGAATGGATACATCAATTAATATTATTTCGAAATTACGTGAAAAAATTAAGAAAGAAAATATAAAAGATGCAGAAGATGTAAAACAAGCATTAAGACAAGAAATGGTACAAATTTTAAAAATAGATAATTCATTAAAACTAGATACAAAACCATCAATCATTTTGGTAGTGGGAGTTAATGGTGTAGGAAAAACCACTTCTATTGGTAAAATTGCAAACAGATTAAAACGAGATGAAAAGAAAATTGTAATTGCAGCAGCAGATACATTTCGTGCAGCAGCAGTAGAACAATTAGAAATTTGGTCTAAACGTTCTGGGTGTGATATAGTAAAAAAAGAAGAAGGAGCAGACCCTGCGTCTGTTGTATATGAAGCAATTAAAATAACAAAGCAAACTAATGCAGATGTTTTAATCTGTGATACAGCAGGAAGGCTTCATAATAAAAAATACTTAATGGACGAACTTGCTAAAATTCAAAAAGTAATAGATAAAGAACTACCAGATTGTTCAAAAGAAGTATTAATTGTATTAGATGCAACAACAGGGCAAAATGCAATATCACAAGTAAAAGCATTTAAAGAAACAACACCACTTACTGGAATTATATTAACAAAACTAGATGGAACAGCAAAAGGTGGAGTTGTTTTAGGAATTGTAGATGAAAATAAAATACCAATAAAATTTATTGGTGTAGGAGAACAAATTGATGATATGGAATTATTTGATGCAAACGATTTTGTAAAAGCAATTTTGTAGGAGGAAAAATATGCAGGAACAACAAAATACAAAACAAGCTCAAAAAACAAATAATAAAAAAATACGAACAAGAGCAATATTAGTATTAGTAGTTATACTAATTTTATCAATATTTGTATATATTTCATATAGAGGAAATTATTTAGAAACAATAGAAATAGGAGAAAAATTTAAAACTGTATTTAAACAAAACATATTTTACCAATACATTACAATGGGTATAAATTTTATTATTCTATTTTTTGCCATCTATTTTACAAACAGAGGAATAAAAAAGGGGTTAAAAGTTTTTTTTGATGAAGAAAAAAAAGAAATGCCAAAACTACCTAATAAATCAATTGCATTTATGATATCTGCTGTTATGAGTATTATTCTGTCTTACTTTTTAAGTGGACAACTTAGGCTATTTGTAAATCGTGCTTGGTTTGGAATATATGATTCTGTTTTTGGAGCAGATATTGCATTTTATGTTTTTGAGAAACCGTTCATAGAGCTATTAATTTTATATTATATGGCAATCGTCATAGCAATGACAGCATATAGAGCACTATATTATATTATTATTTTTAACAAATATTTTGATGGTATTAGTGCAGAAACTTTAAAGAAAAGCCATTTCTTTAAGCAAATTATGACAAATGTAAAACTACTAGCTATAGGTCTTGCTGCTTTTATATTAATAAGAACACAAGGAATTTTAACAGACAAATTTTTAATATTAAACAATGACAATTCTACAGCTATTTATGGAGCGGGAATTACAGATATTACTATAAAATTATGGGGATATAGATTATTTTCAATTGTAATTGTAATAGCAATATGGAAAGCAATTTCTTATTTCAACCAAAAGAAAACAAAAAATGTCATAATATCGGTTTTATCAGTACCAGCATATTTAGTTTGTTTATTCATTGTTATGGTTGGATTTAAACTAATATATACTAATTCAAACGAATTAGACAAAGAAAAAAACTATATTCAAAATAATATTGACAACACTAAAACTGCATATAATATACGAATTGATGAAAAATATATTAACAATGATGATACACAAAACTTAAAAGAAATTGAAAATAATTCAGATGTAATTAATAATATTGCTATTGTGACAGAAGAAATAACTTTAAAAACATTAGGAGTTACACAAACAAGTACAGGATATTATTCATATAGAAATTCTAATATTGGGCAATATGAAATTAGTGGAAATGACACTTTAGTATATATTTCACCAAGAGAAATTATTAGCGGAGGAGATAGGACATATAATAATAAAACATATGAATATACACATGGCTTTGGCACTGTTATAACATCAGCTACAAATACAGATGAATTAGGAAATGTAAAATATATTCAAAAAGATTTTAGCACAGAAAATCAAGCTATAAATATTAAAGAACCAAGAATATACTTTGGATTAGAAACTAATAATACAATTGTAACTAATAGTAAAAACAAATCAGAATTTGACTATCCAATGGCATCATCTCAAAATGCAGAATATACATATAACGGAAAAGCAGGTCTTAAATTAAACTTTATAGACCGTGTAATTTTAGGATTAAAAGAAAAAGATGTAAATCTTGCATTATCTAGTAATATTACAGAAGATAGTAAAATTTTAATTAATCGTAATATCATACAAAGAGCAAAAACAATTTTACCAAATGTTATATATGATGAATCACCATATATGGTAATTTCAGACGAAGGGGAACTAGTGTGGGTATTAGATGCATATACAGTAACAGATAAATATCCATATTCACAACCAATTAATATTGAATATAATGGTACAAAACATCAAATTAACTATATTAGAAATTCATTAAAAGTATTAATTAATGCATATGATGGAACTACTAAATTTTATATAACAGATACATCAGACCCATTAATTATGGCATATAAAAACATGTATCCAGATATGTTTGAAGAAGAAGATATACCAAGTGATATTGCAAAGCACTTCATATATCCAGAATTTTTATATAATATTCAAGCAGAAATTTTACAAATGTACCATAATGTAAGTACAGATGTATTATATAGAAGTGATGACATATGGGAAATTGCAAAATATTCAAAAACAGCTCAAAGTACAACAAAAGGAATAAAACAGGCACCATATTATACAATGTTAAAGACAATTGATTCAGACAAAATGGAATTAGGGCTTGTAACTTCGTATACGCAATTAGATAAACAAAGTTTAAAAGCATATCTTGTTGGAACTTATGATAAAAACGGAAAATCAAAGCTAAGGTTATATAAATTTCCACAAGATAGTAATATATTAGGACCAATGCAACTAGAAACACTTTTAAATCAAGATGAAAGGATTTCAAAAGAATTAGAAAGCATAAACGTTTCTGGAATGAAAACAATAAAAAGTATGTGTGCAATACCAATTAATAACACTATTTTATATGTAGAGCCAATTTATCAAGTTTCTTTAAATGAAACAAAAAGTATACCAACACTTAAAAAAGTAGTAGTAGCTTGTGGAAATAAAGTTGCAATAGATGACACATTAAAAGGAGCAATTAAAAACTTACTTTCGCAATCAGCAGTTAATATTGAAGTGGAAAATACAGATACAATAGAGGATTTAATAGAAGCAGTTATAAAAGCAAATAATAATTTACAAACATCTTCAAATAATAATGATTGGGAAATGATTGGAAAAGATTTAAAGAAATTGCAAGAACTGATTAATAAATTAGAACAATTAAAAGAAGAAGATGACAAGAAAAAACAAGACCAAGTAACAATTACAACTGGAAATGTAATAGCAAATGTACTTCAATAATGTATAGTTTTTAAAAAATAGACCACCCTAAACTAAGAAGAAAAATAGGGTGGTTTTACTATGTTTATAAAAAAATCGAAACTAGAAAAGTTAATGAAAAGCATTGATGATTTGAATTATGCTTTTATAAAAAATAGATTTATAGATTTATCAGAAATATTGGGAAATAGGAAAGAGCTGATAATACGAAATCTTATATCTGGTATTGCAAAGGGAGTTGGTATAGGAATAGGATTTTCACTACTTACTGCAATATTGATAATAATTTTACAAAAAATAGTAACTCTAAATATTCCAGTAATAGGGGATTATATAACTGATATAGTTGATATAGTGGAAAATAATAGGAGATAAAATTTTACAAATCAACATAAGTGTGATATAATAAAAAGGAAGCGACTAATAGTTATGGTTTACGGAGGTAGAAACATGAAAGAAAGAATATGTAATGCTATACCAAATATAGTGATTATAGCAGAGGGAGCATATGTGGTATTTACGGTATTTTCAATAATTTTTTTTGAAAAGCAAATGATACCAGAAGATTTTCTCACTACAATAACTGGTCCACTTGGGTTAATTCCAATAGCGTTAATTGGAGTAAGCAAGATTGTAGATACCGTTACAAAGTAGAGTTAAACGCATGTTAGGGCATTCACATTTGTTTTTGTGTGAGTGTCCTTCTCCATTTATTTGGAAAGAATAAAATTTTTATATTTTGTTTTTTCTACTTTCTTTTTTTATAGTTTTTGTATATAATAGGATTAATAAAAAGAATTCTAATAGGTGGAATACTATAGTATAAAAATAAGGAGAGAGTGAGTATGAATTTGCCAAATAAATTAACAATTTTTCGTATATTACTAGTGCCAGTTATGGTAATAATTCCATTTTTTAATATTCCAGGAGAAATATGGGGAATACCTATATATATGTGGTTAATTAACTTCATCTTTATAATTGCATCAATTACAGACAAATTAGATGGAACAATAGCACGTGCAAGAAACCAAATTACAACATTTGGTAAATTTTTAGACCCAATTGCAGATAAAATATTAGTACTTGCTGCTATGATGTTATTAGTAGAAATGAATAAATTACCTGCATGGATACCAATTATTATTTTGTTTAGAGAATTTGTTGTGTCACGGATACCGTCTAATTGCAGTAGAAAAAGGTGGAAAAGTAGTAGCAGCATCTATGTGGGGAAAACTAAAAACAGTAACACAAATGATAGCAACTATTTTAGCATTTATAGATACTAGCTATTATGGTGCTATCTTTAATGGAGGATTATTAGGCTACCACTATTGGATTAACTTTGCAGTAACTGTAATGATGACAATTTGTGTAATAGCAACTATCTTTTCAGGATATGACTATATTAAAAATGGAAAAGACTTATTTAAAGAAAACTAAAACAAAGGAGATTTGCAATATGGATTTTGCAAAAGCTAAAGAGAGAATAAAAGAATTAAGAGAAATTATTGAGTATAATAATAAAAAATACTATGATGAAGATGCGCCAGAAATTAGTGATTTTGAATATGATATGCTAAATAATGAACTAAAGAATTTAGAAAAACAATATCCAGAGCTAATTACAAAAGATTCAAACACACAAAAGGTTGGAGGAAATGTAAAAAAAGGTTTTAAAGAGGTAATTCATGAAGTACCTCTTCAAAGTTTGCAAGATATATTTGATTTTGATGAACTACTAGAATTTGATAAAAGAATAAAAAAACAAGCAGAAGAATATGGGAAAGAAACTATATATGTAGTAGAAACAAAAATAGATGGTCTTTCAGCTAGTTTAAAATATGAAAACGGAATTTTAGTACAAGGAGCAACACGAGGAAATGGTCTTATAGGAGAAGATGTTACTGAAAACCTAAAAACAGTTAAAACTATACCACATAAACTAAAAGAACCAATAAATATTACAGTACGTGGAGAAGTATTTATAAGTAAAAAAGACTTTGAAAAAATGAATGAAGAAAGAAGTCTAAATGAAGAACCATTATTTGCAAATGCAAGAAATGCAGCAGCTGGTTCATTAAGGCAATTAGATAGTAATATAACTGCAACAAGACCACTTGATATCTATATATTTAATGTACAACAAATAGAAGGAAAACAATTTAATTCTCATTATGAAGAGTTAAACTTTTTAGAAAAATTAGGCTTTAATGTAAATCCTATAAAAATTCCATGTAATACAATAGAAGAAGTAATTACAGCAATAAACAAAATAGGAGAAGATAGAGATACTTTAAGTTTTGGTATTGATGGAGCAGTTGTAAAAGTAGATAATTTAAGTCTAAGAGAAGACTTAGGAAGTACATCAAAAGTACCAAGATGGGCAATTGCATATAAATATCCACCAGAGAAAAAAGAAACAATTTTAAAAGATATTATATGTCAAGTAGGAAGAACAGGAGTAATTACACCAATGGCAATACTAGAGCCAGTGAGCGTAGCAGGTTCTACAATTTCAAAAACAACTTTACACAACGAAGATTTTATTAAAGAAAAAGAATTAAAAATTGGAGATACAGTAGTTATCCAAAAAGCAGGAGATGTAATACCTGAAATAGTAGAAGTAAAAAAAGATAAAAGAATAGGAAAAGAAAAAGAATTTGAAATGCCAAAAGTATGTCCAGTATGTGGAGCAAAAGCAGTACGAGAAGAAGGGGAAGCAGCAATTAGATGTACAGGTATAGAATGTCCTGCAAAACTACTTCGTAATATTATTCATTTTGTTTCTAAAGAAGGAATGGATATTGACGGATTAGGCGAAAATTTAGTAGAGCAATTTATAGAAAAAGGTTTAATACAAGACATAGCAGATATTTACAAATTAACCTTTGAAGATATTGCATCATTAAAGAAAAATGGAACAAAATTTGCTACAAACTTAGTAAATTCAATAGAAGACAGTAAAAACAGGCCATTTTATAAATTAATTACTGCATTAGGAATTCGTCATATTGGAACAAAATCTGCAAAAACAATAGCAAAACACTTTAAAACAATGAGGAACCTAATGCAAGCAGAAGTAGAAGAAATAGCAGAACTAGAAGATGTGGGGCAAATTATGGCAGAAAGTATTTATGAATTTTTTAAACAAGAACAAACTATAGACTTGATAGAGAAATTAGAAAATGCAGGATTAAGCATGAAAGAAGAGACAGAAGAAGGAGTAGATGAAAGATTTAAAGGATTTACATTTGTATTAACAGGTTCTTTAGAAAACTATACAAGAGAACAAGCAGGAGAAATTATTGAAAAATTAGGAGGAAAAGTATCTTCTTCTGTATCTAAAAAAACAAGTTATGTTATTGCAGGAGAAGAAGCAGGAAGTAAACTAACAAAAGCACAAGAATTAGGAGTTACTATATTAAACGAAACAGAATTTATGGAAATGGTAAAATAGGAGGTAGTAATGGAAGAAAAGTATACATTTGAAAAATTTGACAAAGAGCTTGATAATGGGTTTCAGGTTTATTTTACCTATGTAAATAATAGATACTTGGTATTTAAAACAGCAGATAATTGCTATACACAAAAACTAATTTCAGTATATGACAAAAATCCACAACCACGAATGGCAATGATTACAAAAAAGAGACTAAAAGAAATGTTTCCTTTTATGGAAGAGATAGAATATAAAGTTGGAATACCAGAAGTGTAAAGGAGAAAAATTCGTGATATATTTAAAAACATTTAAATTAAGTAATAACAGAAGTATAAATAGCAATATATATCCATTTAATGTATTAAAAGATAAAGAACCGGATGTATTTTTGTTTGACAATATAACTGTATTATATGGTAATAATGGATCTGGAAAATCAACTATATTAAATATCATTGCACATAAATTAAACTTAAAAGGAAAAGAAAGACATGAAGCCCCAGTGCCAACAGAGTATTCATCATTCATAGATTTTGAAACATATTCTAAATTATGTGAGTATGTTTTAGGAGAAGATGAGTTTGGGCATAAGATCAGAAAAATACCGGAAAATAGTAGATATTTAAAGAGTGAAGAAATACTATATGAAATAAGAAAAATACAGCAAGATGCAGTTTTACAAGAAAGTATAGAAAGTAATTTAGTAAGAGAAAGAGGTTTGCAAGAAGCTAAAGAATTTTTAAAAACAGACGAAGGAGAAAAACAATTTGCAAGATTTCAATTTGCACAAGATAAGTATTCCAATGGAGAAACAACAATGCAAATTTTAGAAGATAATATATTGCCAGATGCATTATACTTATTAGATGAACCAGAGGTTTCTCTATCTCCCCAAAATCAAGTAAAACTTGCAGAAGAGATAAATAAAATGTCAAGATATTTAGGTGTTCAATTTATAATAGCGACACATTCGCCATTTATGTTAGGTATTTTAAATGCTAAAATATATAATTTAGATACAAAAGATTATAAAGTACAAAAATGGATTGAACTTGAAAATGTAAGATATTTTTACAATTTTTTTAAAAGTAGAGAAAATGAGTTTGAAAAATAGAAAAATAACTAAAATATGAAGTTAGAAAAAGTGTTTAAAGGAGTATATTGCAGTAATATGATAAAAGGTAAAAAAGTAATTATATTTGATTTAGATGGAACATTAATTGATTCAATAGGAATATGGAACGAAATAGATAAAGAACTAATAAAAACAATAGGAAATGGTAGGAGTGATAATGTAGATATAGGAAAGCAAAGAGATGAAAAATTAAAAGAATATAGTAAATGTGAAGATGCTTATTTAGAGTATTGTGGTTTTCTAAAAGAAAAATATAATTCTAAAATGCCTAAAGAAGAAATAAAGAAATTAAGATACAAAATAGCAGATAACTATTTAAGAACAGTAATTGATTATAAACCAAATGCTGAAAAAGTATTAAAATATTTAAAAGAAAAAGGATTTATATTAGTTATTGCAAGCACAACAAACGACCATACGATAGAAAACTATAAAAAAGATAATCAAAACATAATAAATAAAGCAAGTATTGAAGATATATTTTCATTAGTATATTCAAAAGGTGCAGTTAAAGAATTAAAACCAAATCCAGAAATACATTATAAGATATTAAAAGAATTAAATGTAGATAAAGAAGAATGTTTAATAATAGAAGATTCACTTATAGGAGTGGAAGCAGCAAATAATGCAGACATAGAAGTAGCAGTAATATATGATAAATATTCGGACTGTAACAGAGAAGAAATTAATAAATTATCACAATATAGGTTTAAAGATTATAATGAAATGCTAAATTATATTAAAAACGAATTGGAGGATAACTTATGAAAGAAATTGATAAAATTGCATTATTATATCTAAAAGATGGACAAATATTAAGTACATTATCAAAAGGGAAAGATACATATTATTTGCCAGGAGGCAAAAGAGAACTAAATGAAACAGATGAACAAACATTAATTAGAGAATGCAAAGAAGAATTAACTATTGATATAAAAGAAGATACAATAAAATACTATGGAACATTTAAAGCACAAGCACATGGAAAAGCAGAAGGTATAATAGTTAAAATGACTTGTTATACAGCAGAATTTATAGGAGATATAAAACCTAGTTCAGAAATTCAAGAAATAAGATGGTTAAATTATAAAGATACAGATATAATTTCTCCAGTAGATAAACTTATGTTTAAGGATTTATATGAAAAAGGACTTTTAAAGTAATAAAAAATAAAGTATAGAATAGGAGAAAATAAAATGTCAAAAGATTTTATTCATTTTTTTGGAACAACAGGGAACAAAGATATATTTTTTAAGAAAATAAGACAAGCAGGAGGATTATATTTTAGTGTTGATGATACAAATATAATAATAGATCCAGGAGTGAATACATTTTACAAGTATATAAATACATATGAGGACAAAATTGATGGAATAATTTTATCACATATACATATAGACCATTCTAACGATTTAAATATATTTGTAGAGTTAATGACAAATGGAGGAGAAGAAAAACAAGGAACTTTGTTATTACCTAATCAAGCAATAGAAGAGAGAGTATTACAACCATATGTAATGGATTTTCCAAAGTATGTGAATGTTATAAATCCTAATACAGATTATAAAATAAAAAATATACAAATCACATCATCAATAGAACATAGACATGGTGTAGAAAATTATGGATTTAAGATAAAAACTAAAAATCATATTATAGGGTTAGTAACAGATACAGCATATTTTCAAGAACTTTTAGAATCATATAAAGGTTGTGAAATATTAATAATAAATGTTCCATATTATATACAAGATAAACCGAAGCCAAAACATTTAGATATATCAAATGTAGAAGAATTTATAAAAAATATAAAACCTAAAAAAGTCGTTTTAACTCATTTTAATTGCAATATATTAGAGAGTAATCCAGATATAATTGCTGAAAATTTTAGTAATAAATATGATATTGAAGTTATATCTGCAAAAGATGATATGATTTTAGAATTATAGGAGTAGTTTATGAAATATATTAATTCAAAAAAAATAGATAATATAAAACTAACAAAAGAAAACTTTTATATTTTAATTGACTTTGATAGAACATTAACAAAAGGAAATAGTATAAGTGGTTGGAGAGTATTATACCATTCAGGATTATTAGGAGATGACTTTACTAAAAGGTATGATGAAATACATGATCAAAATCATGAAACGTGGGAATATAGGTTTAAAGCATATATAAATTTATTACGTGAAAAAGGTTTGAATAATGAAATTATAAAAGATGCAGTAAAAGATATAAAGTTAGAACTTCGTGATGGAGCAAAAGAATTTTTATTACAAATGTATAATTTGAATATACCAGTAATTATAATATCTTGTAGCTTAAAAAATGTAATTAAAGAATATTTGAAATTCAATAATTGCTATTATAATAATATTTATATATATTCTAATTATTATGATATAGAAGACAATGGCAAAAATGATATTTACGAAGTTACACCACACAGTAAAAATAAAATAACATTTTCAAAAGAATTAAACGAAATAATTAAAACAAGAGATTATGCCTTACTATTTGGAGATATTGTAGATGATGTAAATATGGTATCAAAAGATAAATTGAATAGTACCATAACAGTAGGGTTTTTAGATAAAAAAATAGAAGAAAATTTAGAACTATATAAATCAACATTTGATATTGTATTAACAGATAATGCTAATTTTAAAGAAATAGAAGATATCATTAAACTAGAAAAATATTAAAAGGTAGAAAATGTTAAGAATATTAGTATGTGGAGGCGACAATGAAAATAGGAATAGATTTAGATGGAGTTGTTATAGACAGTGAAACAACTTTTAGAACTTATGAAGAAATATTTGATATAGATACTATAAAGGGAAATAATTTAATAAATAGAGAAGAGCCAAAATTTCAAGCTAGATAT
>JAAVZD010000159.1 GCA_022791475.1 Clostridia bacterium
ACTCGTGGTCTAAAAGAGAACTTAAATTTCAAATTCTCTTTCATAACTTAAAAACGATGTAATTATATCACGAAACATCGATTATGTCTACT
The DNA here is from genome assembly GCA_022791475.1 of Clostridia bacterium. The sequence continues at coordinate 93 of JAAVZD010000159.1, forward strand.
TTTAAATATATTTACTTTTTCATTATCTTTTGATATACTATTGTATATCAAAAACATAGAGGAGGTATTTATTATGGATACTATTTCAATTGAAAACTTATCCGAAATTATTGTTAATGCAACAACTTATGCAATTCTTACGCATAAACGGCCAGATGGAGATGCAATCTCCAGTTCATTGTCAATGTTCTGGTATCTCATTGATATTGGAAAAGAACCCGACAGCATTGATGTAATTATTCCTGAATTTATCAAAGATTTTTCTTTTATATCAGGAATCAATCATCTAAAAACAGCACCGACAAAAGAAAGCTACGATGTAATAATAGTTGTCGATTGTGCTGATATGCACTTATTAGAAGGTTGTTCTATTTTAAATCGTGGTCAAAAAATTATTTGTTTTGATCACCACGAAGAAACATCAATACCTTATACATACTGTATTATTGATCCATTAGCACCTTCTTGTAGCTACATTATTTATAGAACGTTTCCTTGTAAGAATAAATATTTTCTTGATTGTGTCGCTAGTGGTTTAATTTCTGATACAGCTAATTTATCTTTAAATGTAACAACGCTTGTAACAGATACTATTAACGAATTAGATAACCTTGGAGTAGATATAAATTATGTATTGTCTAGACTAACCTCTCAAAGTTATAGAACTTTGGAATTAGTCGACCTTGTTATAAAAAGAGGTTACTTTAAATCAAAGTCAAATAACTCTGTTTTCTGTTCTTATTTATTACAAGAGGATTTATTGGATTCTGAAAAAAGCTTGAATACAGTAAATCACAAAGCTATCATCTCAGAATTACAAAAATCAATAACCTATACTTCTTTAGTTTTATTGATTGAAAATGACAAAGGAAAATTTAAAGGCTCTCTACGCACATTTAATTCAAATACTGATTTGAATAATATTTGTTCTAGACTTGTATCATTAGGTAAGTTAGTAAAAGGAGGCGGACATAGTTATTCTTCAGGATGTACTGCAATAGGTTCATATCAGGATATATTAGAATTTATCGCTACTGAAATTTTGAGTTCTTAATTTATTACATCAACAAAAAACAATCGTTTGATTCGCAACACTCAAACGATTGTTTTTTGTTAAATTGTATTAATCTTCTATAGTTCTATTTCTAAATTATGTTCTCTTTCTTCATGTTTTAGTTGTTTTTCTGCATCTAAAAAAGTATTTGTTTCTTTTTGAAAATCTCTAAT
>JAAVZD010000160.1 GCA_022791475.1 Clostridia bacterium
ATGTCAAAAAAATGGAATATTTCCTCCAGAAGAATAGGTGTTTTATGTACAGAGGGAAGAATTGAGGGCGCAGTTAAGAAGGGTAAAATGTGGCTTATCCCAGCAGATGCAGTTAAGCCGTTAGATGGAAGATTTAAGCAGAATAAAGCAGAGGAATAGATTGCAGCCTCATAATTAGAGAAATAACCTACATTGACTACGAAAGAAGGTGTGGATTTGATGGAGCTTATTGATAATGTCAATAAAACTTTAAAGGATGATTTGGCGGTTACTATCCATAATGATAGTAAAGTATCTATTGCTGCGGCTTGTTTTTCAATCTACGCATTTCAGGAGCTTAAGCGAGAATTGAAGAGTGTGGATGAGTTGCGTTTTATATTTACGTCGCCTACATTTATTAAGGAAAAGGCTGCAAAAGAGAAGAGAGAATTTTATATACCAAGACAGACAAGGGAGCGTAGTCTGTATGGTTCTGAGTTTGAAGTAAAACTTAGGAACGAAATGATGCAGAGAGCCATTGCAAAGGAGTGTGCTGAATGGATTCGTAAGAAAGCCACATTTAAGTCAAATGTTACAAGTGAAAATATGATGGGCTTTATGAATGTGGATTCCAATAGCTATATGCCGATTAATGGTTTTACCACTATTGATTTGGGATGTGAACGTGGTAATAATGCTTATTATCCAATACAGAAGACGGATACTCCAATGAGTCAGTTTTATTTGGATTTGTTTGAACAGATTTGGAATGATGAATCCAGACTTCAGGAAGTTACTGATGAAGTGATTGATAGTATCACAACGGTATATAATGAAAATTCTCCCGATTATATTTATTTTGTGACCCTATATAATATCTTTAATGAATTTTTGGAGGATGTATCAGAAGATGTGTTGCCGAATGAAGCAACAGGATTTAAAGATAGTAAAATATGGAATTTATTGTATAACTTTCAGAGAGATGCAGTATTAGCAATTATTAATAAATTGGAAAAGTATAATGGATGTATTCTTGCGGATTCGGTAGGACTTGGTAAGACATTTACATCCTTGGCAGTTATTAAATATTATGAGAACCGCAATAAATCTGTTTTGGTATTATGTCCAAAGAAGCTGGCAAATAACTGGAATACCTATAAGGATAACTATGTGAATAATCCCATAGATGCTGACAGAATGCGTTATGATGTTTTATTCCATACTGACCTTAGCAGGGAAGATGGTACATCAAATGGATTGGATTTAGACCGATTGAATTGGGGTAATTATGATTTAGTAGTAATTGATGAGTCTCACAATTTTCGAAATGGTGGAAGAGTATCGCAGGATGGATATAAAGAAAACCGCTATTTAAAATTGTTAAACAAGGTAATTAGAAAAGGTGTAAAGACGAAGGTGTTAATGCTTTCAGCTACACCGGTTAATAATAGATTTGTTGATTTGAAAAATCAGATAGCCCTTGCCTATGAAGGTGAGAGCAGTGTTTTAGATAGCAAGTTAAATACCAGTAGGAGTATTGAAGATATTTTTAAGCAGGCTCAGGGAGCATTTAATGCATGGGGCAAGTTGGAACCACAGGACAGAACAACTGCAAGGTTGCTTAAAATGCTCGATTTTGATTTCTTTGAGTTGTTGGATAGTGTGACTATTGCAAGGTCACGAAAACATATTGAGAAATATTACGACACATCGGATATTGGAACATTCCC
>JAAVZD010000023.1 GCA_022791475.1 Clostridia bacterium
GTGTTATACTATTTCCCATAGGAAGTACCTCCTGATATTTGTTAATTTGTCGTTAAACTAACTTTATCATTTTTTGGTACTTCCTTCAATATTTTATTTTTCTTATTAGGTGTGACATATCTATTGTAAACCTATATTGTGAAAAAATGTATTAAAAAAATTTAAAAAATGGCTAAAATACATTACTTACTTCGCGCTAGTGTATAAATAAATTATGTGATTTGTAACCTAAAAGTAAAAAAACATACGAAATTTAAAAAAACATTTGAAAAATTTTCCAAAACAAGGTATAATATAATTATAACAGAGTAATTTTAACAAAAGATCAAAATGAAGGGAGCGATTTTTATGAACATAAAAATAACAGGAAAAGAACTAAAAGCAACAGACTCAATAAAAGAGTACGTTGAAAGAAAAATTGAAAGGTTAGAAAAATATTTTGGAGAAGACATCGATGTGTTAGCAACAATAAAAACAGAAGGAAACGAACAAGTTGCAGAATTACATGTAACCGCAGCAGGAGAGACATTTAGAGCAGTAACAGCACATAGAGATTTATATGCTTCAATAGATAAAGACATAGACATTTTAGAAGGACAAATAAGAAAAATGAAAACTAAAAAAGAAAAACAAAATATGTCTGATTCAATAAAATTAAAAGAAACATTAAATACTGATAAACCACAAAACGAAATAGAAGATGAAATAATAAAAACAATATATTACAGTATAAAACCAATGGCACCAGAAGATGCAAAACTAGAATTAGAAGGAAAACCAAAAAACAATTTCTTAGCATTTATAAACATAGAAACAGGAAAAGTAAATGTAATATACAGACTAAAAGATAGCAAAAATTTTGGTTTAGTAGAACCAGAAGCATAAAAAAGTAATAAACCAAAAAATAAAGTCTTGCATAGCAAGGCTTTATTTTTTGATTTTAATAAACTTATTTCATTTGGCTTTCAGCTTGTTGTATTAATTTTCTAACCATGTTACCACCTATTTTACCAGCATCTCTTGCAGAGATATTTCCGTTGTATCCGTCTTTTAAACTTACACCAACTTCGCTAGCAACTTCGTGTTTAAATCTGTTAAGAGCTTCTCTAGCTTCTGGAACTACTTTAGAGTTTGAGTTTGTCATTTTCTTTCACCTCCTGAAAATTTTAGATTTCATTATATATATTGCTCAAATCACCAAAAAATAAACTGGAAATTTTTTGAAAAAATATAGACATTTTATGTAAAATATAGTAAAATATAAATAGATACTATAAAATATTTTTTCTTTTATAATAAGGAGGAAAAGAATGAAAACGAAGAAGATTGGAATCGTTTTAACTATTAGGGGAGAAAATTATATAATTGGACATTTGGCAAAAGCTAAGATCTGCCCAGAACTGGATGAATTCTACCGGATTCAAGTTAATGTAGAAATAGAGGAAATCGTCTTTAAGTTATTTATCGAAGAGGGAACCGTCGGTGTTATTGCAGGAACTCTTGATGATGCTTATGAAGTAGTAGAAGAACTCAAAAAGATTGGTTATGCTATTTCAGAAATGGTACATGATGGAAAAACATATGTAGTTTAATAGTAAAAGGAAAGACAGGAACTTGTTTCCTGTCTTTCCTTTTATGTAGAAAGGCAAAAAATAAATTCCTGTTTTTCAACTATTTTTTAATATAACTATTTACCAGCCATTTGTCTTTCAGCTGTTTCGATTAATTTTCTAACCATGTTACCACCTATTTTACCAGCATCTCTTGAAGTTATATCACCATTATAACCTTGTTTTAAGTTAACACCAACTTCGCTAGCAACTTCATATTTAAATTTATTTAAAGCTTCTCTAGCTTCTGGAACTACTTTAGAGTTTGAATTTGTCATTTTTTTCACCTCCTAAATGTATATAATTGAAAAACGTAAAAAATGTTTTTCTAATATTAGAATGTTCAAAAAAAGTAAAAATAAACTACCAATTTTTTGAAAAATGAAAAATAAAATCGAAATGAATATAAAAATCATAAAAGAGTAAAATAAAAATGAGGTGTTTTTTATGAATGAAGACAAAAAAAGTTATGAAGATATAGAAGATACAACAAAATATGGAGAATTTATTTCATCATATTTTGCATGGACTACTTTAGAAAAGCAAAAACGAACTGCAAAAGAAATGGATAGAATGACAAAAGTAAAAGAGCCTTAAAATAAAAAGGCCCTTTCAAAGTTTTAATAAAGACTTAATTATACCATAATAATTCCTCGCTTATTAAATACTATACTTAAATTACTACTAATATTATAATAGATAAAAAGAAAAATGTAAATATAATTTTAAAAAACTATTGACATAAACTTAAAAAAGTATATAATATAATTATAGGTCAAAGAAAGTCAAAGTAAAAGAGGAAATAAAATATGAGAATATCAGATATAATAGAAGATTTTATAAAAGATTTATTTACAGAAGAAGATGAATATATAGAAATACAAAGGAATGATTTAGCCCAGCAATTTAATTGTGTACCATCACAAATAAACTATGTAATATCAACTAGGTTTAAACCATCACAAGGCTATTATGTAGAAAGTAAGCGTGGAGGTCGGCGGGCATATAAGAATAAAAAAAATAAATGTAACAAAAAGCAATTATTTTATGCACATAATAAATAGTATAGAAGAATACTTATCAAGTCAAGAGGCAGATATATTTATTAGTAATTTTTTATCTTATAATATGATAAATGAGAGTCAAGCAAAGTTATTAAAAGTAGCAACAAGTGACAATGTACTAACAATACCACAACCTATGAGAGACCAAATACGAGCAAAAATATTTAAAAATATGTTAATTAATTTAATTGATTAGAAGTTGAAAGTTGGAAATATTGTAAGGCTCTCAGCCTTCGGCGGCCCGTTCTTTCTACAAAATTACCCAAACCTCCAACTTCCAAAAAAGGAGAGATAATTATGAAATGTCAAAATTGTGGAGAAAACGAAGCAAATGTAAAATACACACAAATAATAAATGGAGTAAAAAAGCAAATGTCGTTATGCGATAAATGCGCCCAAAATCTAGGAATAGATGATATGCAATTTAATATGCCAATTAATTTTTCAAGCTTTTTAGGAGATGTATTTGATATATATGAAGATACTTTACCAGAAATTATAAAACCAAAAACATTAATATGTGATAGATGCAATATTACATATGACGAATTTTTACAAACAGGCAAATTTGGTTGTGAAGAATGTTATGAAGTATTTAAAACAAAATTAGACCAAATACTAAAAAATATACATGGAGCAAATAGACATGTTGGAAGAATTGGAAATTCCATGGAAGGTTCTGAAAAATCTCAAATTGTAGATAACTATAAGAATGATAAAATAAATGAGCAAAATGTAAAAGAAAGAAAACAACAAAAGTCAAAATTAGAAGAGCTACAAGAAAGACTAAAACAAGAAATAAAAGAAGAACGCTACGAAGACGCAGCAAAAACAAGAGATGAAATTAAAAAAATTAAATAAAAATTATAGGTAAGAAGTTGAAAATAGATTGTAGAGGTCGCAACCTTCGGAGACCCGAGCTTCGAAGAAATAACCCTAAAATCCAACCTCCAACTTCTAACTTTTAATTTCTATACGGGGAGGTAAAAAATGAACTGGTATTTAGATAACGGAAAAGAATCTGACGTAGTAGTTAGCACAAGAATTAGGCTAGCAAGAAATATAAAAGGAATTCCATTTCAACTTAAACTTAATAAAGAACAAAAAAATGAATTATTAGAAAAAGTAAAATATATAACTCCTAGTTTAGGCTATGGACTTAAATATTTTAAACTAAAAGATATAGATACAATTACAAAACTATCATTAGTAGAAAAGCACATAATTAGTCCAGAAATAATATCAGACAAAAATGAAGAAACATCAGCAATATTAATTAATGATGAAGAAAACATTTGCATAATGATAAACGAAGAAGACCATATAAGAATTCAAATATTCAGTAGTGGTTTAGAACTAAAAAATACAATGAATTTAGCAAAAGAAATAGACAAAAAACTAGATGAACTATTACATTTTTCATCAAATAAGGAATATGGATATTTAACATGTTGCCCAACAAATGTAGGAACTGCTCTTAGAGCCTCTGTAATGGTACACTTGCCAGCACTGAAACTAACAGGAAACATATCAAAAATACTACATATAATTCATAACTTTGGAATGATAATTAGAGGAATATATGGAGAAGAAAGTGACAGTAAAGGAGATATGTATCAAATTTCTAACAATCAAACATTAGGAATATCAGAAGATGAAATTATTAATAATTTAGAAAATATAACTAAGAAAGTAATGGAGCAAGAACGTCTAGCAAGAAAATATTTAGTAAAAGAAAAAATAGAACTAGAAGATAAAGTATATAGGTCATATGGAACACTTACAAATGCAGTAAAAATAAGCTCAGACGAATGCATAAAGCTACTTTCAGATGTTAAACTAGGAACAGACTTAGGAATAATGACAGAATTAACAGATAAAAAAATAAAAGAGCTAGAACTATATACAAAACCATCAAACTTACAAAAGAAATTAGGAAATATAATAAATGCATATGATAGAGATATTGAAAGAGCAAAAGTGATAAAGCAAATTATTAAAACTGGGGAAAAATAAAAAATCCCCATAAGGGGATTTTATTTGTTTTTTTTGTCAATTGCCTGTGCTATTATTATTGCTCCTGCTATTATACTTAAGGGTATAGATACTGACATTTCACAAGTAAGAGCCAAAATAATAATTATGGGTGTATAAATTAAAGATAAAAAAGTACTCATAAAATCCTCCTATTGGGAACACCTTAGTTAATATACTAAGGGCGACAAGTCCAAATGGACAATAAATAGTTATATATATTATAACACAATTGACATAAAAATGCAATGAAATTAATTAAAAAATTAGTAAGCTAAAAGAAGGAGTGTCCCTAATGGCAATTTTCTGCCAAAAAAGGCCGTCCCTTTTGGCAGAAAGGAAGAAAAAATGACATATAAATTTACAAAAAGAGCTGAGAAAGCAATTGAAATTGCAAATAATATAGTAGGGACTCTAGGACATAATTATATAGGTACAGAGCATCTTTTGTATGGTTTAGTAAAAGAGGGCGCTGGAATTGCAAGTAAAGTATTAGAAAATCAAGGTGTTACAGCAGAAAAAGTAATGGTAGAAATAGAAAACCTTATAGGTATAAATCAAGATAGTGCAAGTGAAATTAATACTGCAATTGGTTTTACACCTAGAACTAAAAGAGTAATTGAAACAGCTTTTAGAGAGGCTAAAAAACAAGGGAACGATTATATAGGAACAGAACATTTATTAATAGGCATTATGAAAGAGGGAGATAGTGTAGCAGTAAGAATAATGCTTGATTTAAATGTAGATCCTCAAAAATTATACAATGAAATTGTAAAGGTTTTAAATGAAGATGATATAACTTCAAACAATGGGAAAAGCTCAAGCTACAGTCAAAAAGGAAGCTATAATCAAACTACTACTTTAAACCAATATGGAACAGATTTGACTAAAAAAGCTGAGGAAGGAAAATTAGACCCTGTAATAGGTAGAAAAGATGAAATAGAAAGAGTTATACAAATACTTTCAAGAAGAAATAAGAATAATCCATGCTTAATAGGTGAGCCTGGAGTTGGTAAAACAGCAGTAGTTGAAGGTTTAGCTCAAAAAATAGTAGTAGGTGATGTACCAGAATTACTAAAAGATAAAAGAGTAGTAACTTTAGATATATCAGGAATGGTTGCAGGAGCTAAATATAGAGGAGACTTTGAAGATAGAATAAAGAAGGTTTTAAATGAAGTAAAAAAAGCAGGAGATGTTATTTTATTTATTGATGAAATACATACTATTGTTGGAGCTGGCTCAGCAGAAGGAGCAGTAGATGCTGCAAATATTTTAAAACCACTTTTAGCAAGAGGAGAAATAAAAGTAGTAGGAGCAACTACACTAAATGAATATAGAAAATATATTGAAAAAGATAGTGCATTAGAACGAAGATTTAGCCCAGTAAATGTTGGGGAGCCAACTGCTGAAGATACTATAAAAATATTAGAAGGTATTAGAGATAAATATGAAGCACATCATAATGTGAAAATTACTGAAGAAGCAATTAAATCAGCAGTAGAACTTTCAGTAAGATATATAAATGATAGGTTTTTGCCAGATAAAGCAATAGATTTAATAGACGAGGCAGCTTCTAAAATTAGAATGAAAGCATATACACAACCAGAGTCAATAAAAAATATAGAAGAAAAAATAGAAAAAATAGAAAAAGAAAAAGTAGATAGTGTTCACATGCAAGACTTTGAAAAAGCTGCAAAATTAAGAGATGATAAAAAAGAATTAGAAGAAAAATTAGAAAAAGAAAAGAAAAAGTGGGAAAGTAAAAATAGTAAAGCTATAATTACACTTACAGAAGAAGATATTGCAGAAGTAATTGCTAGTTGGACTAGAATACCTGTAAAAAGACTAACTCAAGATGAAAATGAGAAACTTAAAAATCTTGAAAAAACATTACATGAAAGGGTAATAGGTCAAAATGAAGCAGTAGAAGCTGTAAGCAAAGCAATAAGAAGAGGAAGAGTAGGTTTAAAGGACCCAAACAGACCAATAGGTTCATTCCTATTTTTAGGTCCAACAGGTGTAGGAAAAACAGAGCTTTCAAAAGCATTAGCAGAAAGCTTATTTGGAAAAGAAGATTCAATGATAAGAATAGATATGTCGGAATATATGGAAGGACATAGTGTTTCAAAATTAATTGGTTCACCTCCCGGATATGTAGGTTTTGACGAAGGCGGACAATTAACAGAAAAAATAAGAAGAAACCCATATTCAGTAATATTATTTGACGAAATAGAAAAAGCTCACCCAGATGTTATGAATATGCTACTTCAAATATTAGATGACGGAAGACTTACAGACAGTAATGGAAGAACAGTTAACTTTAAAAACACAGTAATTATAATGACTTCAAACATAGGCGCAAGATTAATAACAGATAAAAAATCATTAGGATTTGGCGGAACAAACAATACAAATGAAGAGTTTAAAAAGGAATATGAAAACACAAAAAAAGATGTTTTAGCAGAACTCAAGAAAGAATTTAGGCCAGAATTCATAAACCGTATTGACGAAATAATAGTATTCCACAAATTACAAAATGAAGAAATAAAACAAATTATAGATATAATGCTTTCGCAAGTTACAAAACGTTTAAAAGAGCAAAATATAGAAATAGAAATTAGTGAAGAAGTAAAAGACAAAATACTAGAAAATGGAGTAGACACAAACTTCGGAGCTCGCCCATTAAAAAGAGCAATACAAAATATGCTAGAAGACAAAATTGCAGAAGCAATATTAGATGGAAAAATAAAAAAAGGAAAAAAAGCAAATGTACAATTAAATGATGACAAAGAAATAATAATAAAATAATAAAAAACTGGGCAATGCCCAGTCTTTTATTACTCATAAAGCTCATACACATCAAAAACAATAGATTCACAAACATGTTCAATACCTTCAATAAAGTAATGGAAAACAGCTTCTTGTTTGGACATAGCATTTTTAAATGTATAGTGTAACCTAAAAATGCTAGAACGATGTCCATCTTTATATCTTACATAGCCTTTCCATTCAACAGGTATAGGTTCAGCTTCTGTTGATAAATGCAAATGCACATCATGTATCCAACCATGCTCCCGTATTTTTATTTCAAAGATAGTAGGAATGTTTGTGTAAGTATCTTCTACGTTTCTCATAAACATACCTCCTTTTCAATTGAAAAAGATTAGCTAACGTTATTAATATAATTATAATTTAATATGAAGAATATGTCAACAAATATCGAAAAATGAATTAAATTGGTTCAACATGAATAGTAGTATCATAAATTTTATCTAATCCATTAATTTCTTTTTCTAAGTTATTAGCTAAAGCGTGGCTATCAAATGTAGACATATTTCCATCCACGCAAATTGTAAGAACAACCATATATTGATAACCAACAGGAGAAGTATAGAAATGTTCAATACTTTGTACACTTTCATAATTTCTAACAATATTCAAAATCAAATCTTTAGTATCTTCATCTAAAGCTCTATCCATTAAAACATTGTAACTCTCCATAAAAATTTTAAAACCAGTAATAGCAATCCAAATTGATATTCCAATTCCAACAGCACCATCAAGCCAATACACACCAATTAAAGTAGCAAGTACAGAAAGTAAAGTAAAGGTAGTTACAATACAGTCGTTTTTATGGTCTTTACTATTAGCCTCAAGTAAAATATTATTATATTTTCTGCAAAGTTTATTTGTATATATAAATAGACTAAGCTTAACTAAAATAGTAATAAAACATACTATAACAAGTAGCCATGAAAAACTCATATAATTATGATTAATTAATGTAAAAATAGAATCAAACATTAATTTAATAGCAACAATTACCATTGAAACACTAATAAAAAGTGAAAATATATATTCAGCTTTTCCATGCCCAAAATTATGAGTATCATCTTTAGGTTCACTAGCAATTTTATTACCAATAAAAGTCATAAGAGAAGCAAAAATATCCCCTGCACTATTAGCACTATCAGCAATCATTGCTTGACTATTAGTTAAAAATCCAATAGAGCCCTTTATAATTAACAAAAGTAAATTTCCAAAAATACCTAAGAGCCCCGCCCTTTTAGTCTCTTTAAATCGTTCCATAAAATCCTTCTTTCTATATATAAATGTATGATAAGTAAGCATTAGTATAACACAAAAAATCACAAAAGCAAAAATTTTAATAAAATTGATAACTAAAAGCAATCCTAAAATTAATTCAAGTAACAATAAATTTACAGAAAACATATTGCCAAAAAATGTATTTATATATAATATAAATAATATAGGGAAAGATAATAAAAAAGTAGTGAAAGTAGAGAAAATAAGGAGAAAAAAACATAAGATGAAAATAAAATTAAAAATTAATAGCAAAAAGTACAAAAATATAAAATTTAATGTAGGAGGAGACTTTGTTTCTACCCAAGCTATAACATTAATTTCATTAGTAATAACAATAATAATATTAATTATATTAGCAGGGGTAGCAGTAAATTTGAGCATAGGAAATAATGAAATATTCACAAGAGCAAAACAAGCAAAAGAACTATACAAACAAAGTTCAGCGAGAGAAAAAGTAGAAATTGTGTTATTAGATGCAACAATAGAAAAAAATGGAAATCCAGAGTACACTAGCAAAGAATTTTTAGATAATATGTTAGAAGAAGCTGGAATAGAAGTAAATGGAGACATAGTAACAGTAGATAACTATAATTTTACAATAGATAGAGAAAACTTAAAAA
>JAAVZD010000024.1 GCA_022791475.1 Clostridia bacterium
ATATGAAGCATTAGAAATGGCACTTCATGATAAAGAAATATTAAGAACAATGGCATGTGGAATTGCTGGGCTTTCAGTAGTAGCTGATTCACTTTCTGCAATAAAATATGCAAAAGTAAAAGTTATTCGTGATGAAACAGGTTTAGCAGTAGACTATGAAATAGAAGGAGATTTCCCAAAATACGGAAATGATGATGACCGTGTAGATGAAATTGCTGTAGATGTTGTAAAAACATTTTTACGTAAGTTACAAAAACATGTTACTTATAGAAATTCAAAACATACATTATCGGTTCTTACAATTACATCAAACGTAGTTTATGGAAAAGCAACTGGAAATACTCCAGATGGAAGACGTGCAGGAGTTCCTTTCGGACCAGGTGCAAACCCACTACATGGTAGAGATACAAATGGAGCAGTTGCAGTAATGAACACAATTGCAAAATTACCATATGAATATTCTGAAGACGGAATTTCATACACATTCTCAATTACACCAGGAACACTTGGAAAAGAGTTAGATACTCAGGTAGATAACTTAGTAAGTTTATTAGATGGATATTTCAAACAAACAGGACATCACATTAATGTTAACGTATTTGATAGAGCTTTACTAGAAGACGCAATGGAACACCCAGAAAAATACCCACAACTAACAATTCGTGTTTCAGGTTATGCTGTTAACTTTATTAAATTAACTAGAGAACAACAATTGGATGTTATTAATAGGACTATACACGAGAAATTTTAAAAAATTAAAGGTCGCTAAAAGCGACCTTTAATTTTTTTAAAATAATATTCTACTACCAGTAGAAAAACCTCCACCGTTGACTTTTTCGTTATCAGTTTGTTCTTCATTATCTTTTTGTTTTGTTGATTTTTTCTCTAAAGTTGCATATGAAAATGCTCCTATAAAATAGAAGAAAATTGCAGTTCCAATCTCAAATGTAATAATATTAAGACACCACATTACTATTGTTACTATTGCATATACTAATGTAAGTTTTATTACTTCTTTAATCCGATGTTTCATAAGCTTTTTCCTCCTTATAACAAATTATTGTTTTTAGGTTATCTATATCAATATTATTTATATCAACATAATTTCATTGAGATTTCAAGCCAAATTGCTAATTTTCTCTAAATATTCTCTATCTTCTATTTTAGAAATTGCGAAACATTTCTTGCCTAGTCCTTTTAGTGATGCTCCTATATTGTTGAAATTTTTCATTTATTATAGTTATTGTGAATATTTGTCAAGTACATCTTGTCCTATTCTCGGATGAGAATATAGGTCAATTCTAAAATCACTATAAGGTGTTTGTTTACATATCTTTCCAACAACTCTTGCATTTATTGTTCCTTCATTATTTCTTACAATAACTTTGCAGTCTTCAAAGGCAGTTCCTTCAACTTTAAATATTACATACGGTCCCTTATAAATTTCGTCATGTTGCATATCATGCCAGTCATGTGAAATAATTATTTCAACTGCTTTATCACAAGCATCTAATAATTTTTCGTCTTTTAATTTTTCAACTTCATAATATCCACATAATTTACCTTGATAAAGCTTACTTCTTTCCATAAGTTTACCTCCTACCATTTGGTTATTCATATTATTAATAAGTTACATCACCTACTTAATATTGCATACAGGAGATTTTTTATAAAATTGATATTTTATATATTAACATAAAATTATTCGTATTTCAACCCTTTTTGCTAATTTTTTCTAAATACTCTCTATCTTCTATTTTAGAAATTGCGAAACATTTCTTGCCTAAGTCTTTTAATGAGGCACCGGCAGTGGTATAATTCTTTATTGTCTATGGTTATAAATCTGTCATGGAATTTATCTGTTTTTGCTACTTTTAGAGTAGCATATTCTTTATTGAATTTTTGTATATCTAGTTTTGTTATATTGCTTTTTTCTGATGTTAATATTACTACCTCTACACTTTTATTTTTCTTTGCTAACATTTTTAATATGCTGTCATCTATGTAATTGTCTATAATCAATATTTTCTTTTGCGCTGTTTTTATAATGTCTATTATTAAGCTATAGCTATCGTATATTTGACCATTAAAAAATATTTGTTGTTTAAATTCTTCGTTTTTATTTCTTTGTAGTTCGTCAAATACTTCATCGAATTTTTTATCGTGTTCTAGCATTTTATATTCTACATTTGTTAGCCTCTCAAATACTTGTGCATTATTTAGTATAAACTTTCTCATTTCTACAAATGCATTCATAATGTTTATACTTACTTGAATTGCTATATCATTTTTTAGTAATCCAGAAAGCATGGCTATTCCTTGTTCACTAAAAACATATGGTAATGTTCTTCTTCCACCATAGTTTTATTTTTCTAAACTTGAGGTCGCAAATTGCGACCTCAAGTTTTCTGTCTCATTTTCAGTCAATTGAAAGCAAAAATCTTTAGGAAATCTTTCTTGATTTCTTTTTACTGTTTCGTTTATTCTTTTAGTTGGATAATGATATAACCTCGCCACATCACTATCTAACATTACTTGCTTTCCTCTAATTGTATAAATCAAATTTTTAATATCTTCTGTTTCATATTTTACTACATTTAATTCTTCGTTTACTGGTGTAATATTATTTTCTTCATTCATAATTATCACATCCTATTTTAAAGTTTTATTTATTATAGAACACTTGTTTATTCTTGTCAATAAATTTATTTGTATTTCTTTATTTTTTGTTGTTTTATAGACTTTTATATAGTAAAATAGAATTATACTTTATTAGGAGGAAATTATGAAAGCACGTATTCATTCATTTGAAAGTTTAGGGGCAGTTGATGGTCCTGGAGTTCGTTTTGTTATTTTTATGCAAGGTTGTTCTTTAAGATGTAAATATTGTCAAAATAGAGATACTTGGGACTTACATGGTGGCACAGAATATTCAGTAGATGAAATATTAGAAAAAGTTTTAAGATATAAAAATTATTTCGGCTCTAATGGTGGAGTAACTGTTAGTGGTGGTGAGCCTTTACTTCAGGCTAAATTTTTGATAGAATTATTTACTAAATTAAAAGAGCACCATCTCCATACTTGTATTGATACTTCTGGCTCATTTGACCTAAGTAATGATATAAAAGAATTGATTAATTTAACTGATTTATTCTTATTAGATATAAAATGTATAAATGATGAAAAATGTTTAGAATTGACTGGAGTTTCAAATAAAAAAGAACTTGAATTTGCCAAATATTTAAGCAATAACAATAAGCCTTTATGGATTAGGCAAGTTCTAGTACCTGGTATTACTGATGATAAGCAAGATTTACTTAAATTAAAAGAATTCATTTCTACTTTAAAAACAGTAGAAAAAGTAGAAGTTCTTCCTTATCATGATTTAGGTAAGTTTAAATGGGAACAACTTGGTTGTGAGTATCCTTTAAAAGGAAATAGAACTGCAAGCAGTGAAGATGTAAAAAGAGCTAAGGAAATATTAGGAATATAAAATTTGAGGTTGCAAATTGCAACCTCAAATTTTTTATTTTTTAGAATATTTATCTTTAAGATATGCTTCATATGAATACTGGCGTTTTTGTACTTTTGGATGTGAACGTAAATCAATTTCGAAATCATCAAATATATCTTCTTTTGAGAAATTTCCACAAAATCTAAAGATAATTTCTCCTTCATCATTTATAATAAAAACTTTGCAATTTTCAAAGCCAGTTTCTTCAACTTCGAATTCTGCTCTTGGGTACATCGTTCCTTTTTCATAATGCATATCATGCCAGTCATGAGATAAAATTACCTCTACTGCTTTTTCACAAGCTACTAGCATTTTTTCATCTTTTATATCCTGTACTTTCCAATAACCACATACTTTGCCATTATAAATTTCATTTCTTTCCATAAGCTTTTCCTCCTTATAACAAATTATTGTTTTTAGGTTATCTATATCAATATTATTTATATCAACATAATTTTATTGGAATTTCAAGCCAAATTGCTAATTTTCTCTAAATATTCTCTATCTTCTATTTTAGAAATTGCAAAACATTTCTTGCCTAAGTCTTTTAATGAGGCTCCTATGTGATATAATTCTTTATTGTCTATGGCTATAAATCTGTCATGGAATTTATCTGTTTTTGCTACTTTTAGTGTGGCATATTCTTTGTTGAATTTTTGTATATCTAGTTTTGTTATATTGCTTTTTTCTGATGTTAATATTACTACCTCTACACTTTTATTTTTCTTTGCTAACATTTTTAATATGCTGTCATCTATGTAATTGTCTATAATCAATATTTTCTTTTGAGCTGTTTTTATAATATCTATTATTAGGCTATAGCTATCGTATATTTGACCATTAAAGAATACTTGTTGTTTAAATTCTTCGTTCTTATTTCTTTGTAGTTCATCAAATACCTCTTCAAATTTCTTATCATGTTCTAGCATTTTATATTCCATTGTTGTCAACCTTTCAAATACTTGTCCATTATTTAGTATTAATTTTCTCATTTCAACAAATGTATCAACAATTTTTATACTAACATTAATAGCAACTCTACTCTTTAGTATTCCCGCAAGCATTGTTATTCCATGCTCTGTAAAAACGTATGGTAAATATTTACGATGTTTCCCTCTACCTTTTAAGGTGAAAAATTTGCACCTTAAAGCTTCATATTCATTTTCTGTTAATTGAAAGCAATAATATTCTGGAAATCTATCTATATTATTTTTAACATTTCTATTAATATCCTTAGTTTCATATTCAAATAATCTTGCTACATCACTATCTAGCATTACTTGCTTTCCTCTAATTGTATAAATTAAATTTTTAATATTATCTGCTTCATATTCTACTACATTCAATTCTTCGTTTACTGGTGTAATATTATTTTCTTCATTCATAATTATCACATCCTATTTCAAAGTTTTATTCATTATAGAACATTTGTTTCTGATTGTCAATATTTTATTGTTATAGTTTACAAATTTTATTTTTACAATAGTGCAATGTAAGTAATACATTTTATTCTTGTTGAATTTTGTATTTCTCTAAATAGTTATATTTCACTGTTTAATGTTAAAACTTCTCACTGAAATATTTTAACTGGTTGCAAATTGCAACCAGTTACTATTTTTCTATATTATAAAATTAAATCTATAATTACTCCACAAATTACCCCTATTGCATATAATACACCTAATATTTTCAAATTTTCTTTTATATTTTTATTCACTCTAAATAATATTAAAATTCCAATTCCTGAACCTACTAGTAAGCCTCCTATCATTGAGCCTATGCTTATTACGTTTTCTAAGTATAACTGTGTTAATATTACAGATCCTGCACAGTTTGGTATTAGCCCTACTAGCCCTGCTATTATTGGTCCTATTATAGGCATATTTAATATTAAGTTTGACAAATTTTCTTCTCCAAAGAAATGTATTATTATATTTAGTATAAAGGTTATTATTATTATAAATAGGAATATATTTAGTGTATGTGTTATTGAAGATTTTATTATTCCACCTTCTTCACAATGGCAATGTTCATGCTCACATATATGACCTATTTCTTCTTCAATCTCTTTTTTGTCTTTTTTTACTTGTTTTCTCTTTTTGTTCATAGATTGTCCTATAAAATCTATTACAAAACCTGCTATTATTCCTATAACTAATTTTATTGCAAGTATTTTTAATATTAAGCCTATAGGTGCATTTTTAGAAATTAATACTGGAAGCATTTCATCTGAAGTTGATAGAAATATTGCTATTAATGTTCCTAATGTAATTACTTTTCCAGCATATAGGTTACTTGCTGCTGCTGAAAAACCACATTGTGGGAATATACCTAAAATAGCCCCCCATAAAGGTCCTAACTTTCCTGATTTTTGTATTATATTTTTTGTTTTTTTCCCTGTTTTGTGTTCTAAATATTCCATTATTAAGTATGTAATAAATAGAAATGGAAGTAAACGCACTCCATCTATTAGAGTATCTTTTATTATTTCTAACATTTTTGTTTCTCACTTTCTTTTATGTGGAAGTTGGAGGTTGGAAGTTGGAGGCTTAAATACTCTAATCCCAAATCTCTTTCTTCTTTTCAATTTATTGTTTATTTTACTATATTTTTATTTATTTTTCAACTATTTTTGGTTTTCAAAAGTCTTAATCTGTTTTTTAGTTAATTTCTAATTATTCTAAAATAAAGAATATTCTACCAATTTAGTGGCAAAATATTCTTTATTTTTTTAAAGATTCGTATATCTCTAATCAATAGTTTCTATCTCTTCTCGTACTTTTTTGCTATCTCTTCTAATTGCTTTATTGTTTCTCTATATTCTTCTTCTAAACCTTCCTTTATCTTTTTAGCAATTTCAAAAGAAGATAAATTAGAATTTGAACATGTAATTAGTTTTTTAACATATGATATTACATTATTTTTCCCAAAATAAAGACAATATTCACTAACATCTATAATTGACCGTTCTCCATATAATTCTCTATTGGATCCAAATGTTCTTCCACAAAACATACATATCGCATCTATTGAATATGGACTATAATCATTTATTATAATTACTACTCTATGCTTACACTTACTTTCTTTCATTTATTTTCCTCCTTATAATTATTTTTGAGTACTTTCTATTTATTATTTTGTATATTATAACATATTTCTAAGTTTTGTCAAATGGAGCAATTAGGGACTGTCCCTAATTGCTCCATTATATTTATAAACTAAAAAATTCTTCTAGCCATTTATCGTCCACTTTATTTTTATGTGGTGCTGTTTGTATTTCTTGATTTGCTGGGTCTTCTTGTTTTTCTATGTCTAATGCTTGTACTAAATTATATAATTCTTTTAGTAACTCTCCATTTATTTCACTTGCGTCTTTTACAACTGGTATTTGCATATGCATATAGTTGTCTATTTCCTCTGGGTATGCTGTTATATTTGCTTTTGGATAGTGTTTAAGTAGTCTTCTTGCTGTTAGTAATTGCCTTTCGGTTTTTATTTCACTAATTAGGTCTTCTTTTCTAAACATTTTCATGAAGTTTTTATATGCTTTTTGATAGTCTTCTGGGTACTTTTCTCTTTTTTGCCTTTCTTCTCTATCCCAATAATCTACTTTTGTCCACTCTTCTTTAAATTCTTTTAATAAATATTTATTTCTTTTTCTATGATATTCATGGTCTAGTACATACATACTTGGCACTTCTATATCAGTTATTCCTTCTTTGTGTAAAAGGTTTACAAATATACTTAGTGCTATTAGACTTTTTGGTTCTACTTTTTCTTTGTCTTCTTCTGGTATATCCTTATTTATTCTATACTTTTGTCTATCGACTTTTTTCTCTAATTTTTCTTCATCTGAACTATCGCTTTTGTGTTGGATTGAACCTATACTACATATTTTCTTACCGTCTTTTTCATATATTCCATATCTTATTACTGGAAGTGTACAATGTGGTCTATTCCAAAGTTCTTTATTAGTGTAATATTCTTTATCATAAATTGTTATTTCCATTTGTCTAAAATTTTCATCCCATGTTCTAGCTATTCCATTTTTTATAGTTATTATGTGATTGTTTAAACATTCTAGTTTTCCTAAATATGTTTCTTCATCATATTTTTCAAATGTTGTATCTTTCATCATTTCTGCTTGCTTTTTTAAGAATTCTTCTGGGTTGTTGAAATCTTGTGGTGTAGCACGTAACCAAATTAGTTCAAAAAAGTTATTCTTTTCCCATCTATTAAAGCCTGTTGAATCTTTCCTTCTTTGAAAATACAATTCTATATGCCTTTCATATGCTTGCCTTAAATATTCAAAAAACTTTTTATAATCATTTACTATCACTACTGGTATTTCTTCATTTTCATTAGTTTTTTGTTTTATCTTTTGTAGCAATTTTTCATATCTTGTTTGTATTTCTTCTTTAAAATCATAGTCTTTAAAAGTTTCTATATATCTTTTAATTATATCTTCTATAAATTCTATGCCTTCTTCTTCTCTAAAGTCGAATTTGAAATTTGGTATTTCGTCACTAGATATTATATTTTTCAAATTTTCTATTATAAATTCTCTTGCTACATTTTCAAATGTTGGTAACCAACAGTCTGCTATTGTTCTATTGTTTGATAGTTTCATTGTTTCTCCTTTATTACTTTCTTTTTTGAGCTTCCGATTGGGGACAGTTCCTAATCTATCCAGATTATTTTTGTTTTTTCACTTATTTAACTATTCTATCTTGTTTCCGATTAGGAACCGTCCCCAATCTAGTTTCCTTGCTAGTTTAAAAGCCCACATACCAACCTAGGTGTTAGCACATGGACCTTTTTATTTATAGTCTAAATTATATAGCTTCTTTGTTTTCTTGTAGTTCTTCTGTTTCTGCGGTATTTCCTGCTTCGTCTATTACTTCTAGGCTTGCTATTGAAACTTCGTAGGCCACTTTTACTTCTGATGTTCCATCTTCATATTTTTTCTCATATTGTCTTGATTGAACTCTTCCTACTATTCTTACTTCTGTTCCTACTGGTACGTTTTCACAAAATCTTGCATTTCTTCCCCATGCTATACATGGAATATAGTCTGATTTATTATATGCTCTGTTTACTGCTAGTAATAAATCTGCTATTTCTCTACCAAATGGTGTTTTTCTATATATAGGTTTTTTACAAATATAACCTGTTAGTGTAACTTCATTTGATACGTTTTCTTTGCTTGGTTTGAATTCTTCGTCTTCTTCGTTTGCAAATTTTATTTCTTTTGCAAATACTGTAAGAACTAATCTATTTCTTTCATTTTCATAACTATTGTATGATCTGAATTGTCCTTCTATTATTACGTTTTTTCCTACATCTAAATTTTCTTCTATTAATAATCTTTCAGATATTGTTATTGGTATAATATCTGCATTTCCACTTAAACGTGGTACGCTTAAATCAAATATGTAAAACTTCTCTCCATAAATTTCATGACTAAATCTTTTATCGCTTGTTACTTTTCCAACTAATACTAGTTGATTATTCTCTGAATAATTTGTATCCAACTTAATTTCCTCCTCTTACTTTTGTTTCTCTCTTCGTATTTTATTCATATTGTTCCTCTTTTAGAATATTTTTCCTTTACAAATTCTATTATACTACGTTTTTTTGTTTTTGTCTACATAAAAGGTTAAATTTGTTTATTTTTTCTTTTTTTATATTATATATAATTAAAAAAATATGTAGGGGGTAGACCTTGTGTCTACCTTTCTTAGATAAATTCACTAAATAATAGAGCTTTTAAATCACAGGCGGACACAAGGCTCGCACCCTATAATATTTATTTTATAATATAGTCGTTATTCCGTATATTAATAAAGTACATGCCACCGCCATAATGCTCTCTGCATCCTCATGACAGCTAACCTTTATTTCCTGTGGTTCAATAACCTTTCCACTTATGCTTTCAATTTCCTTTCCTACGCAAATTAAAACTCCATCCTCTGTAACAGAAGAAGCAGTGACTAAGGCTTTTGAGTTAAAACCAAAAGTAAATATTTTCAAATTATATTCTTTAAACATTTCTATGCTTTTTATCCTATCTGTATTAATTACTAAATAATTAGTATTTAATAACATCCTTTTTAGCATTTCCATGTTTTTAAATTTTCTATCTATTATTATGGTTTCAAATTTTATATTTTTAATATTTTCAATACTTTTCTCTTTTATAAATAAAACTGAGCTTTCTCTTAATTTTAGCTTTTCTACAATTTCTCTTCTTATAAAATTTTCATTTTTCTCATCTGCAATAACCCCAATAAATGGCATAATTTCATTCCCCTTTTTATCCATATATTGCTATTATTGCCTACTGTAATTTTTTTATTCATTTTTTAAATTTGATGTCTTTATTGGGTAGACTCAAAGCCTACCCATACATAAAAACTTTATTTATCTCATATATAGAATAGTAATATTTATACTCAAATGGTATTTGACTTATTTTTTATTAATTTTTTTCTTTTTGTAATCTTTGTGTTCCATTCACATCTATATAATAATTTTCCTTATAAATTAATTCTGAAACTGTTACTACTTTAAAGCCTTTATTTTCTATATTTGTAAGAAGCATATCTAAGCTATCTGCTGTATGTTTTGTTCCATTGTGACTTAATATAATACTTCCAGAAGCTAATTTACTATCTAGTCTTTTCCACATTTCTTCACCTGTTAAACCAGAATAATCTAATGTATCTAAATTCCATTGTATAGTATTATGATTTTGAGATTTTGCTGCATTTATAACTGTATCATTATATTCTCCATATGGTCCTCTATAAAGTGTTGTTTTTTTACCAGTTATTGTTTCTATCTTTTCACTACAATTTAGTATTTGCTCTCTATTTTTTTCTAAACTCAAATTATTTACATGTGGGTGTGTATCTGAATGATTACCGTATTTCATGTCCAGCTTCATGCACTTTTTTTACAGCATCTGGGTATTTTTTTACAAAATCTCCTACCATAAAAAATGTAATTTTACAATTATGCTTAGAAAGTGTTTCTAATATTTTATCAATATCATCCGCTTCCCATGCACAATTCATAGTAAAAGCAACCTTCTTTTCCTCAGTAGCTACATTATAAATTGGTAACTCTTTTGTAGAGGCTGCTGTTTCTACTGCATCTTTTGTAGTTACGCTAAATGCTATTCCAAATAGTATTACTACTGTACTTAATAAAATTATGTATGAGTTTATTTTTTCTTTATTAAAAACTATAAACATAAAAATCCCTCCTAATATAAGCTAATTCATTTTATGCTTATATTAGAAGGTTTATTCTAAAAAGCTGTTTTTGTATATTCCTAACTTAATAAAATTTGTCTTTTATATCTATCAATTATAATTCTACTCTTCCTAATAGAAAATCAATAGCATTTGTCTACTTTATTGCATTGTTTTTGCTTACTTTTATTTAATAATAATTAAGTCATATCCTATGAAAAGTCCGTTTTCTACTACTCCATCAATTTTATTTATTTTTTCTTCAAAATCTGCTTCTATTTTTGAAAACTCTGCGAATAATAGTGCATTTCCGTTATCTGTTATTAGCATTCCTTTTCCTACATTTGATTCTTTTATTATTACATTTGTTGCACCTAATTTTTTTAAGGCTTCTTTCACTGTATCTATTTTATCTACTTTACATTCAACTGGTACTGGATGGTTTTCACCTAACTTTTCTACAAATTTTGAACTGTCTACTAATATATAGTTTTCTTCTGATGCTTTTATATTCATTTTTTCTCTATATAGGGCAGCTCCCATTCCTTTAATTAGCCAGCCCAGTGGGTCTACTTCATCTGCTCCATCAAAGCACCAGTCTGGCTTTGCTTCACTTAAAGTTACTGTTTCTATTTCTAGTTTCTTACACATTTCTTCTATTATAGTTGATGTTGGAATTGCTTTTATTTTTAAGCCTTCTTCATGTACCCTTTTTGCAATTTCTTCTACTGCTAAGTATGATGTACTTCCTGAGCCAAAACCTACTATATCTCCATCCTTTACCCTTTTTGCTATCCTTTTTGCTAACTTTTGCTTTTGCTCTCTATTATCTACATTATTTTTCCAATCAAATTCTTGCATGTTTTTTCCTCCTAATATTATTTATATAGTTTTCTCATTTTTTAAAATTATATCATAAGTATTTGAAAAAGCAAAATAGAAACCTTACTTAAATTTCAAGTAAAGTTTCTATTTTTTATTTTCCTATAAATATTTGAACATATATTTTCCCATATTTTGAGCCATTTACTACGCCTATTCCTGTATAGTTAAAACTACTGTTTAATATGTTAGCTTTGTGTCCTGATGAGTTCATCCAAGCATTTACGGCTGCGGTGTTGCTTGAGTTTCCTGCTATATTTTCACCAGCTGTTTTATATGATACTTTGAAACTTTTTAGCATATCAAAAGGTGAACCATAGGTTGGCGAGTTATGTGAAAAATAGTTGTTGTTTACCATATCTTGCGCTTTTATTCTTGCTACATTTTGTGCTTCTGCATCTATTTGTAATGGTGATAAACCATTATTTGTTCTTTGCTTATTTATTAAATTAAATACTTCTTGCTCATCTGCTGTTAAATTTGTAGTTAGCCCATTGTTAGAACTACCAGTGTTTCCAGATGATGAACCACCTCCTGAATTTGGATATATTGGTTTTACATATTCTTTACTAACTGCTCCTATATAATCTCCTTCTACTTGCACCACATACCAATTTCCTACTCCAGCAAATACACGTATGTATTCATTTTTCTTTACTTGTGCAATTACTGGATATTTTGTTCCTGGACCACTTCTTACATTTAAAGTAGACGCAGTCACTATCCCTGTTACAAAGTCTAAATTATAGTAATGTTGCATTCCAAAGGATGTTGTTAGTGTTGATACTATAACTAAGAATAATATTAATGTAATGAACTTTATTATGCTTGCTTTTTTTATTTTTATTACTTTCATACTTTCCTCCCAATTAAATTTTCTTATTAAAGTTTATTAATCTTGGGATGTCCAGTATTCGAATATCATTTTATAATCTTATTGTTTTTTAATGGAGGTGTAATAATTTAAACTTTTTTGTTAATGGCTTTGTAACTTTTAAACAATATTTTCTCAAGGAGGATAACTTATGAAGGAAGCAAAACAAAAACGGTATCTATGTGACATTGACAAGTTATATTCCTGATAGTGTCTTTTATAATTTGACACTTACGAATGACCGTAATACTTTTTATTATTCTCTTGATACTAAAATACGTTCTGATTCTAAATATAATATCAAAGTTACATTTTCTAAAGATATGAAAATATTAGATAAAGAATATAGTGTAACGTTGATGTCTGAAGACGAATATAAACAAATTTTTAATCGTTCATTGAAAGGCTAATCTTTTCTTTATGGCATTTTTCTTTTTTACTTATTCTTATTTTACTTCTTGTATGTTACTTAATATCCTGTGCGCATAGACATATTGATAATAAAAGGAATCTTAATAAATTGGATTATTAAAATTACTAAAAGCAAGCAATGATAGTATTTCTATCTTTGCTTGCTTTTTACATTTTTACTCTATACTCTTTAAACTCTCAATCATATCAATTTTCTTTAAAGCAAAATATGTTACTATATTTACTATTAGTGTAAATATTACTGTTATTGCTACTGAATATATATAACTTAATATTGATATTTCTTGTCCAAACCTTAATACATTTATTTCACATGTTTTTATTATAAATATACTTAAAAAATATCCTCCTATTAATCCAAATATTATTCCTATTGCAGTTAATATTGCTGTTTCTCTTGTTACATAGTCATATACTTCCTTATCATAAAAACCTAGTACTTTTAAACTTGCAAGTTCTCTTATTCTTTCACTTATATTTATATTTGATAAGTTATATAATACTACAAATGCTAACGTTCCTGCTGATACTATTAATATAACTACAACATAATTTAGGTTTTTCATCATGTCATCCATTACATTTTCCATGTTGGAGCTTAATGATACTGTATTTACATTTGGCTCTTTTAGAAGCTTACTTGCTAGTTCTTCTTCCTGATTATCTTTTACATTATTTTGTACAAATAGTACATTAGTATCATATTTTCCATATAGCTGTTCATATAAGCTTTTAGGCATATATACATAGTGATAAATATAATTTTCTACAATATCTGAAATTATTACACTATTTTCTTTTCCATCTGCATCTTTTAATATTATGCTATCTCCTTTTTTTACTTCTAATAATTCTGCCACTTTATCTGTTACAGCTATTTTTCCTTCTTCTAATTTAACTCCTTTTTTTGTTTTCCTATCTGACAAATGTATTAGTTCATTTATTTTTTCATCTTTTGCTATAATAATTTGTACCGCTTCTTCACTTTCGCCATTGGCTAATGCTCCAGATGTCATATTAGCCTCTGCTATTTTATTGATTTCTTCTTTTTCTTCTAAGGTTTTAATAAATTTTTCTGCATCTGTTTCTTCTAAGTCACTTTTTAAACTTATTTGCATATCATAGTTATACACATTTTCATATTGCTTTATTAGAATATCTGAAATTGCATCTTTTATTCCAAAGCCTGTTAATATAAGTGCTGTACTTCCTGCAATTCCTACTATTGTCATAAATACTCTTTTTTTATACCTAAATATATTACGAACCGTTACTTTTTTACTAAAACTTAAATTTTTCCATATAAAAGGAATTCTTTCTAATAATATTCGTTTTCCTGCCTTTGGAGCTTTTGGCCTCATTAGTTGTGCTGGGGTATCCCCTACTATTTTTAAAACTGTATATAAACTTGCTCCTATTATACATACACTTGCTAACCCTAAGCCTAATATAGCAAAATATACATTAAAACTTGCAACAAAGTTTGGTATTACATACATCATGCTATACATCATCCATATAATTCTTGGAAGTGTTTCAAAGCCTATTATCATTCCTATACTTCCACCAATTAAGCATGCTAAGCCAGAATATAATAAATATTTACTTGCAATTTGTGCTTTGTTATATCCTAATGCCTTCATTGTTCCTATTTGCACTCTTTGCTCTTCTACCATTCTAGTCATAGAAGTTAGTGATATAAGTGTTGCTATAACAAAAAATACTATTGGAAATACTCTGCCTAAATTTTCTATACTTTTTGTATCTTGCATAAAACCACTATAACCTGGGTTTGAATCTCTGCCTAATATATACCAAGTTGGATGCTCTATTTCTTGTATTTTTTGCTTTGCGTCTGATAGTTCCTTTTCTGCTTCTTTTATTTTTTCTTCATATTCTGCCTTATTTATTTCAAAAGTTTTTCTTCCTTCTTCTAGTTGTTTTTTTGAATCATTTATTTCTTGTTTTGCTCTTTCTAATTGCTTATTTGTTAACTCTTTTGTTTTGTTTAATTCTTTTTCATTGTTTTCTAGTGTAGTTTTAGCATCGTTTAATTTTTCTTTTCCTTCTTTTATTCCATTTTGTATTTGTTCTAATCCACTATTTATACTTAACAGTGTAGCCTCTAACCCAGCCTTTTGTGCTTTTATATTTTTTAATGTATTTTCTATATTTTCTTTTTGTTCTTGAAGGCTAGCTATTTCTTCTTGTGTTAGATTATTGCTATTAAGGCTTTCATTTATTTTATCTAACTTATTTTGTAGCTGTTGTATATTTGTGTTTATACTTTGCAAATTAGCTTGCAATTCTTGTTTTTGTTTATTTAAAAGTTGTATTTGTGCATTAGCATTTTGCTCTTCTTTTTTTAAGTTTTCCTCTTCTTCTTTAATTTTAGCTTTAGCTGTTTTTATTCTTTCTTCTGCTAATTTAAATTTTTGCTCTGCTTCTTTACTTTTATTATTTAAAGTAATTTCAGCATTTTTTAATTGTTTTTCTCCTTCTATAATTTCATTTTCTGCTTCTTTTAATTTATTTTCAGCTGTCGTTTTTTCTTCTTTTAATTTTGTTTCTCCTTCTTCTACTTTTTCTTGTGCTAAATCTTTTACTTGATTATACCTTGCAGTTTCCCTTTGTACTTTTATTTGTTCTATTTTCTTAGTCATTTCTTGTATGTAGTTATTATATTCTTCTGAATCTGTTATCATTTGCTTAGAATTTTCTAGCTCTATATATACTCCTGTATACACTTCTGAGTCAAAGCTTTCCTTTAGTAAATACATATTATAGCTTACCATTCCAGAGCCCAATTTTGAAGTATCCCTTTGCCTTGAAACATATAGTGGGCTATTCATTGTTCCTACAATAGTAATTTCTTTTTCCTTTATTATACTGTCATCTGCTTCCTCAATAATAAGGTTATCTCCAATTTTCTTTCCTGTTGTACTACAAAATGTTTTCTCAACTAAGCACTCATTTTTGTTTTCAGGCATTCTTCCTTCTATTAGTGCTACCTTATTTATATCATCTATTGGCAATACTTTAGTTACAATTTCTGTATCTTCATAATTAATTAAAATATCTTCACTATATTCGCCATAAGCTTTTTGTACACCTTCTACCTGTTCTAATGCTTCTATATCTTCATTAGTTAATCCTAAAGTAGAAAGAATCTGTATATCATACACATTTTGGCTATCAAAATAATTATCAATAGTAGTTATCATATCTGGGCTTGCAGCTCTCATTCCTGCAAAAAAGCCCACACCTAAAAAAGCCATTAATAAAATGGAAATAAACCTTTTATATGTATTTCTAATTTCTTTCAAACTATCTTTTAATAGCGCTTTTTTCATTTTCTTCCTTCTTCTTAATTAATTTTAAGTTCCCAAAAGTGACAGATATCCCATTAGGAAACGTCCCCAATGGGAACTACCACTCTATTTCTTCTATTGATGTTGGTTTTTCATTTGTTTCTATTTTTTCTGCTCTTCCGTTTTTGAAGTGTATTACTTTATCGGCCATTGGTGCTAGTGCTGTGTTGTGGGTTATTATTATTACTGTCATTTTTTCTTTTCTTGATGTGTCTTGCAGAAGTTTTAGTATTTGTTTTCCCGTTTTGTAGTCTAGCGCTCCTGTTGGTTCGTCACATAATAGTAGCTTTGGATTTTTGGCTATTGCTCTTGCTATTGCTACCCTTTGTTGCTCTCCTCCTGATAATTGTGATGGAAAGTTTCCTTTTCTTTCTTTTAAACCTACTTTTTCTATTATTGTTTCTGGGTCTAATGAGTCTTTACATATTTGTACTGCTAGTTCTACATTTTCTACTGCTGTTAGGTTTTGTACTAAATTATAGAATTGGAATATGAAGCCTATGTCTTCTCTTCTGTATTTTATTAGCTCTTTGTTGCTTAATTTATTTACTTGTTTTCCGTCTACTATTACTTCGCCTGATGTTACACTGTCCATTCCACCTAATATGTTTAGTGTGGTGGTTTTTCCTGCTCCACTTGGACCTACTATAACCACTAGCTCTCCTTTTTCTATACTAAAGTTTGTATTATCTAAAGCTTTTATTGTTACTTCTCCCATTTTATATTCTTTATTTACATTTTTAAATTCTATATATGCCATTTATACATTCCTCTCTTATAGATATTTTTCTATATTATCATATTTATATTCACTTTTCTAGCAATTTCACATAGTTTTCACATAATGAATTTTAAGTTGATTGCTGTTATTTATAATAAAAGAAGACTCCCTTACAATAATTTTATTAATCTTTTTTATGCAATACAACAAAAAAAGATGAACATATCATCTTTCTTATTTCCATATTATTACTTCTGCTCTAATTTTAATAACATTTCTTTTATATCTAATCCTCCTGCATATCCTACTAATTTTTTATTACTGCCAATTACTCTATGGCATGGTACTACTATCATAATTGGATTGTTATGGCATGCTCCGCCTACTGCTCTTGAGGCTTTTTCTTTTCCTATTTTTTTTGCTATTTCTACATAAGTTTTTGTTTCTCCATATGGTATTTTTAGTAGTTCATTCCATACTTTTTCTTGAAATGTAGTTCCTTTTATTAATAGTGGTAATGTAAATTCTTTTCTTTTTCCTTCTAAGTATTCTGTTATTTGCTCATAGGCTTTTTTTATTAGTCGTGTTTCTACTTTTTCTCCTTTAGAATATTCCATATTTGTTTTTACTGTTTCTATCTTTGATATTCTATCTTCATTTTCTACTATTATAAGTGTTCCTATCTTTGTTTTATATGTATTCCAATATTCCATTTTTTCTCCTAATTATATAATTTATTTTATTAAAAATATGTCTAATGTTTTTAATTGGTATATAAAAAGTCATTAAGCATTTTTACTAAATAATCTTTCTTTATATAATTCTATTTGTTATATCATATGCTCAATTTTTCCTTCTCTTACATATTTTTTATTTATTTTTCGATACTTTTTTATATTTTGATTTTATCATAATCTTTAACAGTTTACAATGACCCTTTTCTATTTGCTTCTTTATTTAATGAGTGTCCCCACTGTTATAATTTCGGAGCAAAAATGAATTTAAGAATTGCTAAATAGCAAAAACTATAAATCAATTCTTAAAATTGTCATATTTATATTCTAAGAGCTTTTCATCTATTAGTTCAAAAGCTCTTAGAATATAACAAAAGACCACCCCTAGTGTACTTTATTAATTAAAAATACTGGTATTCCACTTGAGTATGGTGCTATATCGTATTGTTGAAAATATATTGCTATTGCATTTGGTGTGATATAATAGCTATTTAAATTAAATGTTTCTAATACTAGTTCACAGTAGTTTTCAAAATATTGATTTTTTCCTTCTTGTATTTGTGTTTTTATTTGTTTATTTATTTCTTTTAATATGTCAATTGTATAATATTGGTTATTAGGAAAGAAGTATGATAATGGTATTATACTTGCATCTTTTAAATTCCAGTTTTGAGAAGTTCTTATTGTACTTCCGTGTGCTCCTCCTGTAAATTGGTATTCGTCTTGGTATAAACTTACAATAAATCCTTCATTATAGGTTATATCATATTCTGATATTACTTCATATACCATTATTGGGTATCCATTTTCCATATTATATTCATATACTTCTTTGGCATTTTCATATAAGTCTGTTCTTACATATTTTTCTAAGTTAATTGCCTTATTTTTATTATAATTATTAAATATTTCTTTTCCAAACGTATATTTAGAAGAAATTATTTGAGGATACTCTATTTTGTATGTAAGTATAACTATATTTTTATACTTCATCTCTCCTTTTATTGTCTTTTTTTCTATTTGATTCATAGCATAAAACCTCCTAGTATACTATATGAGTATAACTATTTTTTTGTTTCTTTCATCAAACTAAAATATTTGTATTGTATTTCACATAATTTTCTGATATACTCTATGCAATAATAATTAAGAAGTCCTCTTTGCAGCTTAATGTGTACTTCATTGTAAAAAAATTTTTAAGGAGGAAATTGTTTATGGAAAAAAGTGAATTAATGAGTTTCTTTACTGTACTTGACTTTTATGATAATCTTTCTGTTTTGAAAGAAAAAGAACGGACTGGTTGGATAAAATGGAATATTACAGGTAGACGTGAATCAGTGAATGACCATACTACAAGTGCTCAACATTTGGCTTGGGCTCTTTATTCTGAATATGATATTGATGTAAATATTGAGCATGTAATTGCAATGCTTTCTATTCATGAAATTGGTGAATCAATAATTGGAGATATTACCGCATATGATGGTGTTGATTCTAAGTCAAAAGCTAAACGTGAAAGAGAAGCTGTTGTTTCTATTTGTTCTAATTTAAAAAAAGGCGATATTCTTATATCTCTTTTTGATGAATTTGAAGCTAAAGAAACACCTGAGGCTAAATTTGCATATCTTTGCGATAAGTTAGATTTTGATTTGCAAGCACGATTATATTGTAATGATAATCGATGTAGTATTGAAAAAGCTACTTATGAAATGATAAGTATTAAACAGATTCAGGAAATTATAGAAAATTGTGCTAAAACTGCTTGGGATGTTTTCTGGAAAGCAGATAAGCCTAAGTTTGATGGTACTTATTTGGAGAGCTTTTTTGCTATGCTTAAAAATGCTTAAAAAAATATAACGATTGGCTTTTAAGTCAATCGTTATATTTTTTTAATTTAACTCCATATTTGTATTTATTTCATTTGATTGTACATTTGAACTTACTGTTTCTGTATTAGTTGTATTTGTTTGTATAACATTGGTAGTTTCATTTGTTATAGTATTTTGGTTTTTATTAATGTCCATATCTATATCAACAATTGTATTGTTTTTATCATCATATTCATTTTCATTATATCTCCATAAGTCTGGGTTTATATATTGTTCCATATATTGTATAAGATCATATGACTTTCCTTGATAAATCATTGTATATTGTTCTTGACCATTAGAAATTATTGAATATACTGATTCTAGTCCCATATTTATCATTTCTTGTCCTTTAGAATTTACAATTCCATAATATGGTGTCTTTCTGTTATTTATATCAAATTGCTTAGATACAACTATACCTTTAACCTCTGGTATTATTAATATATTATTTGCATTTCTATTAGAGCTTCCACTTTCTGATATACAACCTAATGTATAATAATCTACTGGTAAAATTTTCTCGCCTTTTATATTAAACATTCCCCATAATCCATTTTGTTTTACTGGAATTGCATTATTAAATAATATATATTTATTTTTTATATCATTTGTTGGGAATTTTGTACTATCTATTCCTATTTCATCATATTCTAGGTATATTAATATTTTTCCATTCTTTTCTATTACACCTTTTTTACCATTCGAAGTTGCCATATATAAGTTAAGATTTTTATCTATTTGTTTTAATGCGTCATATTGAGGGCTAACCTTTGTATCACCTTCTGAAGTTATAATTCCAACTTTGCTTTCTTCAGTCTTTACTATAAATTCTTCTGAACCTTCATTAAACTCAATATCTGTATATTTCATACCTACTATTTCTTTATTTTCTAAATTGTGTATTCCATATCTAATGTTGTTATTTGAAGATGTCTTTTCTGTATTATCAACATTTTGTACTACTAATAGTCCATATAATAATGCCTTCTGATTATTGAAGTTTTCTTCTATTGCTGCATTTTTATATGTTGTTACATATAAATTAGTTAAATATGGTAAAGTATATATTTTAATTTCATTTTCTTCTTTACTATAAGCAAATTGAAGGTTACATGCTAAATTTAAGCCCTTTGCACTTATATATAGCTTTCCATTTGCCATCTTTTTTATCGGCTCATCTATTGTAAAATAAGTATAATCTAAATCATCTACTGGTGTTTTATAAATTGTATTTTCTTCATTTTCAAATGTTACAATTTCATCTTTTCCTTCTAAGTAACATTGATTTTTATCTTCAGTATATTGTTTATATCCACCATTATAATATTTGTAGCCAATTAATTCAGCAATATCTGGTAATGAAATATATACGTTATCTCCTTCATATAAAAATAAATCTGTTTGCATTGTTTTGGTTGATATTGCTTTTCCATCTATATTAAATTTAAACTGAGCTTCTTTTAAATAATAAATACTTACAAATAGCACAATACTTACAATCAATAAAAATACTATTAATGCAGTTATTATTATCATTGCTTTTTTGCTCTTCCTTTGTTTTTCTTCCATGTTAGTTCCAATTATATCCATAACACCCTCCTCTTATGTGAAATATTACTCTTCTCCATAATATTTTTTATAAAATTCTTTTGAAAATGTTCCTAAGTTATCATTCTCTATTTCTATTCTAACTCTTTCCATCAATTTAGTCAAGAATCTTAAATTATGTATTGATAGTAAACGTATTCCTAATATTTCATTAGCTTTTACTAAATGACGTATATAGCCCCTTGTATAATTCTTACAAGCATAACAATCACATTCATCATCTAATGGTCCCCAATCTTTCTCATAAGTAGCATTTCTTACAACTACCTTTCCCTTAGAAGTCATTGCTGTACCATTTCTTGCAATTCTTGTTGGAAGTACACAATCACACATATCAATTCCAGCCTTAGCTGCCTCAATTAAGTAATCTGGTGTTCCTACTCCCATCAAATATCTAGGCTTGTCCTTAGGCATAAGTGGAGTTGTATATCTTAAAATATCTAAAAATTCTTCTTTAGGTTCACCTACACTAATTCCACCAATAGCATAACCTGGTAAATCAAGTTCAATTAAATCTTTAGCACTTTGCTCTCTTAAATCCTTATAAAAACCACCTTGAATAATTCCAAATAAACCTTGTTTATCAGTAGTAGTATGGGCTTCTTTACAACGTTTAGCCCACCTAGTAGTTCTTTCCATAGAATTTTTAGTATACTCATAAGTAGAAGGATAAGGACAACACTCATCAAAAGCCATAATAATATCTGCTCCTAAATCTTCCTCAATTTCCATTACACTTTCAGGAGTAAAAACATGCCTACTTCCATCCAAATGAGACTTAAAAGTAACACCCTCTTCAGAAATAGTACGCAAATCACCCAAGCTAAACACTTGAAAACCACCACTATCAGTAAGAATAGGTCTATCCCACCTCATAAAATTATGAAGACCACCAGCTTCTTTTACAATTTTACTACCAGGTCTCAAATACAAATGATAAGTATTTGACAAAATTATTTGTGCTTCAACTTCCTCTTTAAGTTCTTCTGGTGTAAGTGATTTAACCGTAGCTTGAGTACCAACTGGCATAAAAATAGGTGTTTGAATATCACCATGAGGAGTATGAATAACCCCTCTCCTTGCACCTGTTTGTTTACATTCATGTAATAACTCATACGTAATTGCTTTCTCCATTTCTTTCTCCTTCTTGAGTAAAAGTGAGTCAAAAGGGACGGCCTTTTTTGACTCATATGAGCCAAAAGGGACAACCCTCTTTACTAATTATTTTAATACTCTTCTTATTTTTTCTTTATCTAGTTCTAAATATTCAGCTATTTTCCTATTTGATAAGTTATATGTGTTCTTTAATTTTAGGCTAATAGCCTTTAATAATTTATTGTTTGATTTTAATTCTACAAAATGTATTTTGTTTTCAATCAAATATTGATTTATTGTATTACTAATATCTATATTTCTTTCTTCATCATCCTCTATAAAATTCATATCTTTTAGTTCTTTAACTGTATGTACATTTATATATTCTTTTCTATTAACAAATATATCTATTAACATTTGCTCATTGCTTTTATAAAGAAATTTTTCATAACTTGAAAATTTATAATCTTTTGCTTGCTTACATATTCCTGCTTTTACTGGATTATTGTGTATGTATAATATACAATTATACATATGTCTTTCATCCTTTATAACTTGTGTTTTAAATCTGTCTCTATACACATATCCTACTCTTGATTTATTTTTATTGTAATAAATTGCGTAAGATGTATTCAGTTTGTGCATATATAGAGTCAATTTGTTAATATCTTTTACTTCTATTAAAATATGTGCATGATTATGCATAATACAATATGCTAATATACTTAATTGATATTCTTCTTTATATTTATTAATTAATTTAATATACTCATATTTCTCTCTTTCTTCGAAAAATATTTTTTCCTTGTTTATTCCTTGTACCATAACATGAAATAATTTTTTACCTTCTAATAAGTTTCTGGCTAATCTAGGCATAGCGTCTCTTCCTTTCGTTTTTAAATTGCCCCTATTTAATTAGCCCCTATTTTTTTGTCAAAGGCCTGTCCCCTTTGGCATATTTGAGTCAAAAAAGGCCGTCCCTTTTGACTCGTTTTTTTAATTTATGAACATTGCGTCGCCAAAACTGAAAAAACGGTATTTTTGTTTTACTGCTTCTTGGTAAGCCTGCATTGTGTAGTCTTTTCCGGCTAGTGCGGATACTAGCATTAGCAGGGTTGATTGTGGTAGGTGGAAGTTTGTTATTAGTGCGTCTATGCATTTGAATTTGTAGCCTGGGTATATGAATATTTGTGTGTCGCCTTCTTGCTGTTTTATACTTCCGTTTTCGTCTGCTACTGTTTCTAGTACTCTGCATGATGTTGTTCCTACTGCTATTACTCGGTGACCTGTTCTTTTAGCTGTGTTTATTTTTTCTGCGTCTTCTTTTTTTATGTAGTAGTGCTCTGAGTGCATTTCGTGCTCTTCTACTTTTTCTTCTTTTACTGGTCTAAATGTTCCTATTCCTACGTGAAGTGTTACATTTGCTATGTTTATTCCTTTTTCTTCTATTTGTTTTAGAAGTTCTGGTGTGAAGTGTAAGCCTGCTGTTGGCGCTGCTGCCGAGCCATTGTATTTTGCGTATACTGTTTGATATCTGTCTTTTTCTTTTAGTTCTTCGTGTATGTATGGTGGAAGTGGCATTAAGCCTATTTGATCTAGTATTTCGTTAAATATTCCTTTGTAGTGGAATTTTACTTTTCTTGTTCCGCCTGGCATTATATCTAGTATTTCTGCTTCTAGTAGGCCTTCTCCAAATATTACTTTTGTTCCTATGTGTAGTTTATTTCCTGGTCTTACTATGCTTTCCCATATGTCACCTTCTATGTTATTTAGTAATAGAAATTCTACATTTGCTCCTGTTTCTTTTTTTCCATATATTCTTGCTGGTATTACTTTTGTGTTGTTTCGTACTAGGCAGTCTCCTGGTTGTAAGAAGTCTATTATGTCTTTGAAGGTTTTGTGTTCTATTGTTTGTTTTTCTCTGTTTAGTACCATTAGTCTTGATTCATCTCTTTTTTCTAAAGGTACTTGTGCTATTAGTTCTTCTGGTAGTTCGTAATTAAATTCTGATACGTTCATTTTTTGCTCCTTTTTCTTTTTGGAAGTTGGATATTGAATATCAAATTTATGGGTAATTTCTTTGAAGAGCAGACGATTACTAATCGCCCATACAATTCTATCCTCTATCCCCTATCTTCTACTTTTTGTTCTTTTAGTTGTGTCATATTAAATATATTTAATATATTTTTATATACCCCATTTAATTCTTCTATTATATTTTGTGGTTCTTCAAAGTAATCTAATTTTCTTGAATGTTTAAAATCAGTTGTTTTTGTTGGCTTTTTTGTGTATATCTCTTCTGGAAGTCCAACTAGACCTTTATTGGTCGATTTTATATTTTTGTTCATATAATCTTCATACCATTTACTTAATCCTGTTTTATTTTGGCTTTTGTATCCGTATTTTTCATAGTCATGTAGTTCTGGTCTTTCATATCCATATTCTAAACTATTTCTCTCTAGAGTGTGTAAAAATTCATGTACATATACTTCTTCTGGGAATATGTTTATTCTTTCATCATATTTGTATATGTAATTTGAATTACTGTTTGGAAGTCTTATATTTGAAAAACCTATATTTCTGTATTCCATACTCCCTAGTCCTATCCAATCATTTACTGGAATTTCATTTTTTGCGTTTATATCTCCTGTTCTAAATGCTATGAATATGTGGTCATATTTTCCTAATGCTATATATTTATCTATTACATTTTTTACATCATAAGGTGATACAAAATATCCATTTTCTTCATCGTATGACATAGATGTTATAGGTATTTGAATTTCTTTTATATCATAATTTACTTTTATTTTTCCTTTTGACATTTCTTCCATTGATGTTTTGAACCTATTAATACATAATTTCATATCATTTACATCTGATTGTGATAATGTTAAATTAAAGTTTTTGCTAGTACCATTTATGTTTAAATTAACATCTGTTTTATCAAATATCAAACATAAGAAGTTCCATGTATTTGATGAATCTGCTGTTCCTACTTCAATTGTCATATCTGAAAACCATGCTGTTCCTTTTGAATCGTCATAATTTCCACCTAGCCTAAATCCTATTTGAACCTCTTCTCTGTTTTTAGAATTAAATATGAATTCTATTTTTGTCCAATCCGACGTTCCTGTAACATTGTCAGACTTTTCTACTGTTTCATTTATACAAATATGTGCTCCTGCATCTGTGTTTTCATTTTTATTTATAACATCTTTAGTTTTTACCATACAGCTTACTTTATATGATGTATTTGGAATTACATTTATTGTTTTAAAAAACATTGCATCATTAAAATCTGTATTTTCTATTTTATAACTATCCATTTTTGAATATTTTTCTTGGCTATCCCTTGAAAAGTTTGATATTCCACTGTTAAATTCTGCTCTTATATATTCACTAAAATTATTACTTTTATATACTTTATATAGTACAAATAATAAACCTATTATTATCAACATTGATATTATATTTTTTATTATTTTAATTGCCTTTTGCATTAAATTTCCTCCTAAAATAAGTAATTATATTATACAGTATTTTAGTGGTAAAAACAAGGTGTTTTAAGTAAATTAAATCCCTTAGAATATTTAATCTAAGGGATTTAATATTTTTCTTATTATTTTTTCTCTACTGCTATATTTAGTTTTTCTCCATTTATAGAAGTTTCTGTATATTCTTTTCCTTCTTCATTGTATATAATTTTATCTGCTAATGTGTCTTTTTGAATTTGCTCACTGTATTTTCTAATTACTACTTCTAACATTTCATTTCCAACTACATATAGGTTAATTCTGTCTAGTACTTCAAATCCGCTTTCTTTTCTCATG
Organism: Clostridia bacterium; assembly: GCA_022791475.1. The sequence goes on from JAAVZD010000024.1 coordinate 26,198, forward strand.
TTTTGTACTTTTGAAAGTATTTCACGTACATAACCTTCCTCTTTTAGCTCTTGTGTAATAGTTGTATCTAATATAACTCCTATTTCACCTTCTCCTGCAAAAGCGTAGCCTTCTTTTCCTTGCATTGTTACAAGTAAGTTTTCTTGGTTTAGTTCAATTTCTTGTCCTTCTACTGTTATTATAGCACTTTCTCCATTTTGTACTTTGCTAGCTAATTTCATTTGATTTTGTTTTGCTATTTCTGCTCTTATTTGTGGAATTAGTTTTCCATAAGTTTTTCCTAGTACTGGTAGGTTTGGTTTTATTTCGAAGTTTACGTACTCTGCCATTTGTGCCCCTAATTGTACTTCTTTTATGTTCAACTCATCTTTTACTATATCTCCATAATATTCTGGAAGTTCGTTTGCTGATATTAACATTTTTGATAGTGGCTGTCTGTTTTTGATATTTACACTATTACGTGCACTTCTTCCTAATTTTACTATTGTATATGCTAATCCCATTTCTTCTTCTAGTTTTTTATCAATAGCACTTCCATTTACTTCTGGCCATGTACATAGGTGTATGCTTTCTGGTGCTGTTTTATCTAAACCTACTACTAAGTTTTGATAAATTTCTTCTGTTATAAATGGTACAAATGGTGCTGCTACTTTTGCAAGTGTTGTTAGTACTCTATATAAAGTTACATATGCTCCTATTTTGTCCTCTGAAAGCTCTGTTCTCCAATATCTTTCTCTGTTTCTACGTACATACCAGTTTGAAAGTTCGTCTGTAAATTGTTCAATTTCTAAAGCCGCTGATGTTATATCATAGTTGTCTAATTTTTCTTCTATATCTTTTATTAATGTGTTTAATTTTGATATTATCCATTTATCCATTACGTTTGTAACTTCGAAGTCTGAATATTCTACTGGGTTAAATTTATCAATTTCTGCATATAGAACGTAGAATGAATATACATTCCATAGTGTAGATAAGAATTTTCTTTGTGTTTCTTCTACATCTTTTGTTGAGAACCTTGTTGGTAGCCATGGTGCGCTTGTTGTGTAGAAGTGCCAACGTGTTGCGTCTGCTCCTACTGAACCTAATACTTCAAATGGGTCTACTACATTTCCTAAGTGTTTTGACATTTTTAAACCTTTGCTATCTAGTACGTGACCTAGTACTATACAGTTTTCAAATGGGTTTGTGTCAAATATACATGTTGATATTGCAAGTAAAGTATAGAACCATCCTCTAGTTTGGTCTACCGCTTCTGAAATGAACTGTGCTGGGAAGTTCTTTTCAAATAATTCTTTATTTTCAAATGGGTAGTGTAATTGTGCAAATGGCATTGAACCTGAGTCAAACCAACAATCTATAACTTCTTTTTCTCTTATCATATCTTTTCCACAATCTGGGCAAGTTATGTGGATAGGGTCTAGGTATGGTTTATGAAGTTCTACATTTTCTGGTACATTTATTCCCTTTTCTTTTAGTTCTTCTCTAGAGCCTATACATTCCATATGACCACAACCTTCACATCTCCATATTGGAAGTGGTGTTCCCCAGTATCTATCTCTTGAAATTCCCCAATCTATAACATTTTCTAGGAATTTTCCGAAACGTCCTGTACGTATTGTGTCTGGCATCCAGTTTATTTTGTTGTTGTTTTCTAATAGCTTATCACGAACTTCTGTCATTCTAACAAACCAACTCTCTTTTGGGTAGTATAGAAGTGGTGTGTCACATCTCCAGCAGTGTGGATAGCTGTGTGTATGTTTTGCTGAGCTAAATAATTTATTTTCATGTGCAAGCCATATACATATATCTTTATCACAAGTTTTTACAAATCTTCCTGCCCATGGTGTTACTTCTGGTACGAAGTTTCCTGATTTATCTACTAAGTTTACAAATGCTATTCCATTTTGTTTTGAAACAAAGCTATCATCTTCACCATAAGCTGGTGCTATATGAACTATACCTGTACCATCTGTTAAAGTTACATAGTCGCCATGTATTACTTCAAATGCTTTTCCTTCTACTTCTGCAAATGGCATTAATTGTTCATATTTCATTCCTAAAAGTTCTGTTCCTTTTACTTCTTTTAACATTTCATAAGGAATATCTTTTAGTACTGTTTCTATTAAGTCTTTTGCTAAAATATAAACTTCTTCATTTCCTTCTTCTTGCATTTTACCATCTATAACTGGTTTTTCTACTTTTACATATGCATAAGTATAAGCTTTGTTAATACATAAAGCTAAGTTTGAAGGTAATGTCCAAGGTGTTGTTGTCCATGCTAAGAAGTATACGTTTTCTTCTCCAACTACTTTAAATTTAGCAGTACATGTTAAGTCTTGAACATCTTTATATCCTTGTGCTACTTCGTGTGAAGAAAGTGCTGTTCCACATCTTGGGCAATATGGCATAACTTTATGACCTTGATATAATAAACCTTTTTCCCACATTTGTTTTAAAGCCCACCATTCAGATTCTATATAATCATCATGGTAAGTTACATATGGTTTTTCCATGTCTACCCAATAACCAATTTGGTTAGTCATATCTTCCCACATAGAAACATATTTGAATACGCTTTCTTTACATTCACCTATAAATTTTTCAACTCCATAATCTTCAATTTGCTCTTTACCTGAAATTCCTAATTTCTTTTCAACTTCAAGTTCAACTGGAAGACCATGAGTATCCCAACCAGCTTTACGAATTACATCATAACCTTTCATTACTTTATACCTAGGGATAATATCTTTCATAACCCTAGTTAATATATGACCAACATGTGGCTTTCCATTAGCTGTAGGTGGTCCATCATAAAAAGTAAAATATCTTTTACCCTTATTCATATCAAAATTCTTTTTGATAACATCTTTTTCCTTCCATAAATTTGAAACCTCATGTTCCATTCCAACAAATCCATCTTCTTTAAGTTCAACTTTTTTGTACATTTTTTAAATTTCTCCTTTCTTTTTATTTATTTTTGCTTTCTATATGCTGTAGTTCAAATCTATACTTTTGTTCTACATTTGGATATTTCTCGTGGTCTACTTCGCTTGCAAACATTTCGTATGGTCTTACATATAGTGAACAGTCTCCATATAATCTTCTATAAAGTACCATTTTTTCTTTTGTTTCGCTATGTGTTACTATATCTTCTACTAAATAGTAATCTCCTTTAAAATGTTTGTATATCGCTTTTACTTTTATTTCTTGCATTTTCTTGCCTCCCTTTTTTTTATCTATACGTAGCCCCGTTGTCTTATCGTTGGCATCATAACCCAAAGGTTACATTAGTACCATTTTGTTAGTCGATGGAGCAGCTGACTCTTAATCAGCTGGTCTGTGGTTAGATTCGACAATTATAACTCCGTCCCAAATTGTCCCATTTGTTACAATTGGGGACTGTCCCTAATTGTGACGAATATCAAAAAACTCTATTTTGCCCTAACATAGGACGAAATAGAGTTTGTAATTTCGTGGTACCACCTAATTTGAAAATTAATTTATTTTTTTGTTTAATTTTCCACTTATCTTTTCTTTAACGCAGAAGGTACGGCTAAACTTACTTTTCTATTTTTTTCAGTTTAACAACAACATAGGTGATAACAAATAAAATAGTTTCTTACTAGAATTTCACCATGTATCTAGCTCTCTTTTAGGCTTTTTTTATTTGTGTTGTCCTTGTTAATAGTTTTTCATTTATTTATGTACTTAATATTAGCATGTTTTTTTATAAAATGCAATACTTTTTTAAGTAAAAACCTAGAGAAAAAATTATTTCTCTAGGTTTTTATTATTATTCTATAATATCTATAACTTCTAATAAAGATTCTACTTCTGCTGTTGGAATATACTGTGTTGTGTTTTCCTTTTTTGATGGATTATACCAAATGGAGCTTATTTTTGCATGCTGTGCAAATGCTATGTCTGAGTTTAAGGAATCTCCTATAATAACATATTCGCTTTCGTTTCCGGATTTTATAATTCTTCCCACTGATTTGGGGCTTATTTTCATATATTGATTATCACATGCATATATCCTTTCTATGTATTGTGAAACCCCGTATTTGCTAAGTAGCTTTACTTGTGAAGCCATAAACCAATCCGTTAATATTACTATTTTATACCCTTCTTCTCTTTGATATTTTAATACTTCAACTGCTTCTTCATTTACAAAGCTAGTTTCTAATGGAATCCATTTGTCTAAAAAGTAAGATCCTGTTACTCCATATATTGAAAGTATTGGCATTCTTTCTTCTATAAGTTTAGCTGTTTTTTTGAATGTTACTTTTTCATTTTCAAACCTTTTATTAAATGCATCAAAAAAGCCATAATATTGCTCTTTTAGTTCTTCGGTATATGGTATCCCAACACCTTTGGCAATTAAAGCTTCTAATTCATCTTCCCGATGTATCCATATTGTGTTATCACAGTCCCATATAATAGTAGATATTCCTTTTATCTTTGTATTTTCCATATTTCTACCCCCATTTGTTGATAAAATTATTGTTTACAGTTATTTATAAGGTATTATTATATTATCATAATATTAAATTTATGTCAATTATTCTATTTCTGCTAATTTTATACTCTTTGTTAGGTCTTCTTCTTTTAATAATTTATTTGCTACTTTTATGAAGTTAGTTTCTAAATCTGTTAAATATATTTGGTGCTTTTTGCTTTCTTTATTAGTATTTTCTATGTCATTATTTTTTAATATATAATTTAACCTTTTGCTTAGCATTTCTCCTGTATTTATTAGTTCCTTATCTTTTCCTAATTCTTTACTTATTATGTCTTTAAATAATGGATAATGTGTACAGCCTAATATTAAGCATTCTACATTTTCTAGTCCTTTTAAATATTCTTTTATTGTTAATTTTGCAATTTCGTTATCTGTCCAGCCTTCTTCTGCCATTGGAGCTAGAAGTGGACATGCTTTGTATGAAATGGATGCTTCTGGTATTATTTCATTTATTTTATTTTGCCAACCTTTACTTCTTATGGTTCCTGTAGTTGCTATTACTCCTATTTCTTTATATTCTTTTTCTTTTATGTACCTTACTGCTGAATTTATTATTCCTATAATTGGTATATTATAGCATTTTTGAACTTCTTCTAATGCTTGCGATGTTGCAGTTCCACATGCTATTACTACTGCTTTTACATTTTTGCTTATTAAAAATTCTATTCCTTTTTTCGTAAGTTCAATTATTGTTTCTTTAGATTTACTTCCATAAGGAAAGCGCTTTGTGTCTCCTAAATATATTATACTTTCATTTGGGCATTTTCTTATTACTTCTTTTAATACTGTTAGACCTCCTACACCAGAGTCAAACATTCCTATTGGTCTTGAATCCATTTATTCTTCCTCCTAAATTTATATATTAAATTATATATCATAATATTACAAAATAGTACACTTTTTTTAAAAATTTTCATAATATATATTAGTTATATGTTAACTAGATAAATTTTAGAAAGGATGAGGTAATATTATGGAATACGATAAGAATGTATGCCCAGTAGTTGACGTGGATGGTGTTATAGCTTCAGGAAAACAATTTGACTTAGAAATAAGACTTCCAGAGGATAACAGAAATGTTATATATGGTGTTGTAAAGGATTGTTATGGAGATCCAGTTTGTGACGCTGTTGTTAAATTAATAGAAGTTGTATGTGAATGTGGTAAAGATGAAAGAAGACCTGTTTCTCATACTTTTACAGATAAAGATGGTGAATTCGTTTTCGGACCTTTATGTGCTAACAAAGAATATGCTATTGAAATATGGGTAGATAACGTAAAACACTGCAAAATATGTACTGAAACTAAACATGAAGGAAAATGTTTAAAAGGTGTAAAAATGGATTGCAAACATGATTTTAAATGTTGCAAACCAGAACACAAAGATGATTGCAAATGTGATAAACCATGTTGTTCTGAAAAATGTGACTAATTAGCTTTTAATATATTCACTAACAATATAAAAATGGTGTTATCTAAAATATATTTAAATAGCACCATTTTTATAATTTAATATAACATTATGCAACATATAATAAGTTTAGTATAATTTATTCTATTATTTATGTCTTATAAATTTTCCCATTAAATGTAACATCAATAAATTCAATGTCTGCTGTATAAGCTAATAATTCATCAATACTAATATCACTACCTTGAGTTATAATTCGAATGTTGTTTATTTGCTTTGTTTCATTTTAGATTTTTCTTGCTATTTTATGTAAAATATGTTATTATTAGTATTAGTAGCAATTATTTATCACAATATTTTATTGTAAAAACTTTTAGTTAATTAACAAGGAGGATTTAGTATGGAAAATAGCAAAAAAGAACAAGTAATTTGCGCTGAAAGTGATTCAGGAATTTTTCGTAATGTAGTTATTGTAAATGGTGAAATTGTTCGCACAAGTAAATGGACAGAAGATTGTAGTGGGTATCGCGTGTTAAAAGGAGAGTCTGGTTTTATTGCTGAATGCAAAACTTCTATCCGTCACATTGCTGATATTAATCCAAGAGAGTTAAAAGATATTTATCACGCTCTTGCAGAAGGTCCAATGAAGGATTTTTGTAAAAAGATACAAACGCAAAAAATAGCTGAATTGCAGTTTTAGTAAAAAAGTTTAGAAGATGAATTTTAATTCATCTTCTAAACTTTTTTATTCTTCATATCCTGGTTTTCCTAATAATTTGAACATATTAGTTTTATACTTTTCAACCCCTGGTTGATTAAATGGGTTTATTTCTAGTAGTTTCCCTGACATAGCACATGCTAGTTCAAAGAAATATATTAAATGCCCTATTGCTTCTTCCTTTAATTTTTCTATATTTATTACTATATTCGGTACTCCACCTTCTACATGTGCTAATATTGTTCCTTCCATTGCCTTTTTATTTACATAGTCTAGTGTTTTTCCTGTAATATAGTTTAAGCCGTCTAAATTATCTTCATCTAAATTTATAGTTATTTCAGATTTTGTTTTTTCTATATTTAATACTGTTTCAAATAAATTTCTTCTACCTTCTTGTATATACTGACCTATGGAATGTAAATCTGTTGTAAATTCTGCTCCTGCTGGGAAAATTCCTTTTTGCTCTTTTCCTTCACTTTCTGCATAAAGTTGTTTCCACCATTCTATAATATAATGCATTTTTGGCTCATATGTTGCTAATATTTCTATATTTTTTTCTTCTTTATATAAAATATTTCTTAATACTGCATATTTATAGCAGTCATTATATTTTAAGTTTTTATCTGAATACTTTTCTTCTGCAAATTTTGCTCCTTGTATTAGCTTATCTATATCTATTCCTGCTACTGCTATTGGTAGTAAACCTACTGCTGTTAATACTGAATACCTTCCTCCTACATTATTTGGAATTACAAATGTTTCGTACTCCTCTTCCTCTGCTAATTTCTTTAACGCTCCTTTTTCTTTATCTGTAGTTACATATATTCTTTTTCTTGCTTCTTCTACTCCATATTTATTTTCTAAAAACTCTCTAAATATTCTAAATGCAATTGCTGGCTCTGTTGTTGTTCCAGATTTTGAAATTACATTTATTGATAAATTTTTATCTCCTATTAATTCTATTAATTCTTCTAAGTATGTTCCACTCATATTATTTCCAACATATAGGATTTGTGGTACTTTTCTTTGTTTACTTTCTAAATAATTATAAAATGTATGCGATAAGCTCTCTATTACAGCTCTAGCTCCTAAATATGAACCACCTATTCCTATTACTAATAATATTTCTGAATCACTTATTATTTTTTTAGCGCATTTTTTTATTTTGTTAAACTCTTTTTTATCATAATTTGTAGGTAAGTTAAGCCAACCTAAGAACTCATTTTCATTATCTTTTTTGCTATGCAACTCTTCATGGATTTCTTCTACTTTTTTAGAATATTCCATAATCTTTTTTAAATCTATACCTGAATTTTCTATATTCAACTTAATATTTGGCATAATTTTCCTCCTTAGTATTTTATAAGCTATATTTTATATCAATAAAATATTTTATGCAACTATTTTATTGCTTTTTTGTTTGTTTTGTAGGATAATATTATTATAATTCACAGCTAAATTATTATACACTAGCGTGAAGGGATTAATATATTTTATTTTTGTAATGTAGTCTTAGGCAGCCCTTTGAAGCGGTGGAATACCTCTTGTCTTGGAGGGCGAAATGAAAAAAATAGAATATATTAATTCCTGGGAGCGGACTTTAAACAATAACTGTGAATTGTATAATTAATATTTATGGTGATAATATGACGAGTTTTTTACTTAAAATGATAGGAATAGTTACTATGCTTTGTGATCATGTAGGAGATAGCCTTATAGGTCACTTTTCTTTTTTAAACCTTATTGGAAGAATTGCATTTCCTATATTTGCATTTCAAATTGTACAAGGTTATATGCATACACACAATATTAAAAAATATGCTTTACGATTATTTATTTTTGCGTTTATTTCACAAATTCCATTTATGCTATTTTTATCGACATTTTATGATAGCTATTACTTAAATGTATTTTTTACACTATTTTTAGGTGTTATTTGTATATATGGGTTTGGTAAAATTAAAAACAGATATTTAGGAATTTTATTTGCAATATTAATTTATGTTGTTGCTAATTTTATACATGTAGATTATGGAGCTTATGGTATAGCTGTTATATTTGTATTTTATATATTTAATAAAATATCTTCAAAAAATGAATATACACGGGGCGCCGAAGGCAGCGACCCCTACAAATAAATGTCGAATATCCATACCTTATAATAAAACTCTTATGTGTTTAACATTTATTTTTATAACTGTACTAAAATATTTACCTAATATAATTAGTTATCCTAGTTTATATATTTATTATGTAGGTTATATGCTATTTACATGTATTTCTTTAGTACCTATTTGTATGTATAATGGAAAACAAGGTTCCAAAGTAAAATATCTATTTTATGCATTTTACCCTATGCATTTGTTAGTACTTTATTTTTTAAACCTCGCTTTACAAGTCATGTAAAATGTGATATATTATTAATCGAAACTATTAATATTACCTTATAAATAACAAGGTACCTTCACATTAATTAATAAGGAGGAAGTATAATGGAAGTAATCAATGGAACGCGGAAAGTAGAAGTACCAGTAATATCTTACAAATTTCAGGCTAATAATGGTGATTATCATCAAGATTTAACAATTACAGACGGTGAAATAGTGGAAACTGGTTGTTGGGATTCCAGAAATGGAGGAGGCAGTTCTAAAGGTGATTATAATTTTATAAATGCTTGTCGTGATACTATACGATTTATTGTTAAGTACAATCCTAAAGAATTAAAGAACATTTATAATGCTCTTTCTGAAGGACCTATGAAAAATTTTTGTAGAGAATTACAACAGGAAAAAATGAGAGAATTAGAATTTTAGGTATATCATTTAGAATTATAAAAATACCACAATATATATGACTATATATGTTGTGGTATTTTTTATTTATAATGTTAAATTATTTAATTTACATACTCATATTTATTCCTCTTGCCACTACTTCACTCATATTTAATATCAACTCATCTATTTCTTTTGGAGTTACAATAAAGTTAAAGTCTCTTGGTAATAGTGCTTCTTTTATTTGTTCGTAGTTATCTTCTTCTTTTAACTGATTTAAGTAATCATTTGACTTTGCTTCTTGTTGTAGCTTTTCTATAAATAAATCTAGTGCATCGTTTACTACTACTGCTGTTTCTACTACTGTTGGTATTCCTAGTGCTATTACTGGTATTCCTAAAGTACTTTCAGTTAATTCTTTTCTTGTGTTTCCTACTCCTGCTCCTGGTACTATTCCTGTATCTGATAATTGTATTGTACTACTTATTCTTTCCATACTTCTTGAAGCTAGTGCATCTATTACTATTAATAATTTTGGTTTTATATTATCTACAACTCCTTTTATTACTTCTAAGGTTTCTATTCCTGTTGTTCCTAATACTCCTGGTGCTATAGCACTTACTGGTCTTGCGTTTTCGTCTATATATTGTGGCAAATAGTTTATTATATGTCTTGTTACTTCTATGTCTTTTACTACATTTGGCCCTAATGCATCTGGAGTTACTTCTTCATTTCCTAAACCTACTATTAGCACATCATCTTTACTTTGTACTTTATTTTCCACTAATTTCCTAAGTTCATTTGCAAGAGTTTCTGAAGCTTTTGCCGCTTCTTCTTCTGTTATAATATTCATTTTTTGAATATCTATTGTTATATAATTTCCTTGTTTTTTACCTATTGCTTGCTCCCCTTGCTCATCTGTTATTTTCACTCTTGTTACTTTTATTTTATCTGTTATTTTTTCTTCCTCTGCCTCAATACCATCAACTTCATTTTCTATTTTATTTGCCTTTTTATACAGATCTCTTCTTTCATCCGCTAAGTCTGTTCTAAACTCAAACATAAAAAAATCCCTCCTTTTTATTATTGTGGGATTTTATGTATTTTTTATTCATTTTTTTAAAAAAGCACCATCAATTTGACTGGTGCTTTTATTCTTATTATTTAATTATTTCATTCCAAATGTATAAATAATACTTAGTTGTCTTTGAATATTATCTAACTCATCCAATAAATTCTCAGTTCTTCTTTGTTTAAACCTACTTTGCTGTTTAAAACATTTTATAGCGTCTCTAATCATTATAGTGATCTTTCCTACAAGTTCTTCGGCTGTTTTAAACTCTAATTTATAGAATTTACTATATGGATATGTTATTTTCTCTTTCCAGACAACATTGGCGATTAAAAATTCTTTATGTATATTATATATTTTGATTATTTCATTTGCCCGTTCTTTGAATTCATTTTTCATTAATATTCCTCCTTATTATAGGGTTGCCTTGTTTAATATTGTGTAAACTCATTATTTAAAATCAGAAAACTAGGAAATTATATATTTTTCAATATTTGTATTATACTACATTTTACATAAAATTGCAATATTAAAAAATTACTTTTTTCGAATTTTGCAAAACATTATCCTTTAAATTTCCAAAAATGATGGCAATTTTATTTGATTTTAGCAGTATCTGCATAGTATTGATTCTAGTCCAATTTGCAGGTCTATTTGTCCTATTTTGTAGTTTGAGTCTAGGTTTATTAGTTCTTCTAGTATGTTTCTTAGTTCTTCTTCTTTGAAGTAGTTTGATTGTGTTTTATATTTTGTTACTAGGAAGGTTTGGTTTAGTTTTAGGTTTAAGCTTTCGGTTATATTTTTGTTGTTCTTTTCACATAGTTTTATTATATATAACTTTTTAAAGTGGTTATAAAGTGTTATTAGTATTTTTTGTAGTGGTTCTTTGTTATGTATTAAGTTATTTAATACTTCTAGTGCTTTCCAAGTGTTTTTCTTTCCTAAATTATCTGTTAAGTCAAATATTACACTTTCTATTTTTTTTATGCAAAGCATGTCTATGCTTTCTTTTGTTATTTTTCCTCCTTCGCCTACATATTCTATTTGTTTTCTTACTTCATTTATTAAGTCTTGCATATTACACCCGTATACATTCTATTAGGTATTTGGCTACATAGTCTTCTAGCTCTACTTTGTATGCTTTTGCTATCCATTTTATTCTTGATATTATTTGCATAGGCTTTAGTTCTTCGAAGTTGCATACTGTTCCTAATTTTTCTATTGTTTTATATAGTTCGTTTTTGTCTATTTCTTGCTCTACAAATACTATTGTTACTGTTTCATTTATTGTTTCAATATTTTCCTCAATATATGTATTTATTTTGTTTACTATTTCAATATTTGCCTGAACTTTCTTTCTTCCATCTTTTTTAAATATTCCGTGAATCTCTTACTATTATTAACTTTTTTTCATATCCAAAGGCTGGTGTTTCTATGTCTGATATTAATGAATTTATATTGTTTGCATCTATTTTTATATAGTTTATACCTGAAACCATACTTCCAAAATTACTTTTTATTTTTTTTAGGCATGATTCTAAAAGGAAGGTTTCTTCCCCATATAATAAGTATATACTGTTTAATTTTCCTTGTTTTAATTCATTTTCTAAATTTTCTATTGTGACTTGCATAATAAACGTAAATTCCTTTCTTTTACGCTTTTATATTATCATTTTATATTGTTAAATTCAAGTTATTTTAGGGATTTTTGTTTTTTACTTTTGATATAAATTTTTTTATAGTAATTTGATTTTTGAAATAATATTCTTAGAATTTTAATTTTGTCTTTTTTTACATTGTAAATAAGAATATATTTTTGAATAAAAAATCTTCTTTTGGTTTTATTATGGTCTAAATATTGATATAAATATGGATTTTCTTGTAAAAGTATTAATTTTCGTTCCATTTCATTTCTAAATGTTTCGTAAGAGTTCTTATATAAACAATTTAAACTCTTACGAATTTTTTTGATATCTTTCCAAAATATTTCGCTAAACGTAATTTTGTCATATTTGTTTTCTTGTATAGTCCTTCTCTCCTTTCATCTTCTTCTAATCTTTGCCAAAATTCATTCCAAGACATTCCACCATTTTGTTCTATATCTCTTTCTGCTTCTTCTGCTAGCATGGTAAATATCTCTATATCTTCTTTACTAAGTATTCTCATTTGATTTTCTTCCATCCTTTCGTCTTCTTCTACTAATTTCCAAAATTCTTCTTCAGTATATGTTCCATTTTCTTCTGTACATCTAATTGCTTCTTCTACGAATGGTATTAATCTTTTTTCATCTTCTATTGTAAATTTTGGCATTGCTTTTCTCTCCTTTCAGATATTACTTAACTATCACTATTATATACTATATGGTAAACAAATACAAGAAAAATACTTCTACAAATTTCTGCATTTTTTTAATTCTATAATTTAGTATTTACATAATTTCACATCTGTGTTATAATGTTATTATCAAAAAAACCTAAGGAGGTATTTTATATGGCAAAAAAGGATGAAAATGGACGGATTGTAATTCCACAAGATGTTATGTCAGGTTGTGCATTTTTTTCACATTATGAATTATTTGAAAATGGTAAATTTGTGTTTTTTATAAACACTCAAGGTGAAATAGGCGTCTCTATTATTTTAAAGCATGCTCCACTTCCTAATGATTTTAAGTTTTTAGGTAATTGTGACTATGATAGTGCAAGTCATACTATTAATATGCCTGAAAATGTAGATATAGCTTTGGGAAGTGGCGAAGATTATTTCTTTGCTACATCAATTGAAGGAAGGGCTTATCTTTACATTTACAAAAATAAAACTGATGCACAAAAATTATCTGCTATTCTTTCTAATGTGCAAGAAACTTTAAAAGGACTTGAAGCTTACCTTGATGAAAGTTTAGATGATTAATTTTAATCTTTTGCTAAAAATGGATGCTAAAATTTAGCATCCATTTTTAATATTCATTCTTAGTTTTCTAGTATTATTCTAAACACTTCTGCTATGCTCCATGCTTGGCTTATTGTTCCTTTTGCTTCGTGTGGTTTTATGGAGTCGTATAGTTCTGGTATTCCGCCTAGTGTTTTTCCTTGTGTGAATTCTTTTGTGAAGGTTTTTTCCACATTTTGTATGAATTTTGTTAACCTATCTTCTAGTTCTTTCTTTTTTGTTTTATTTTTTTCAGCTTTTACTATTTTTTTGAAGCTGTCGTAGTATATTCCTAATAGCCATGGCCATGTTATTCCTTGGTGGTAGCTCATATCTCTTTTAAAGCTATCTCCTTCGTATTTTTCTATGTAGTTTTCTTCTCCTTTTGCTAATGTTTTTAATCCATAATTGTTTAATAGCTTTTTTGTTACTGTTTCAAACATTTCTTTTGCTATTTCTGAAGATGGCTGTATTACTGGATATGTTAGGCTTAACGCAAATAATTGGTTTGGTCTTATTTTTTTATCTCCTAATACGTCATATAAACATTTTTTTCTTTTATTATAGAATTTTTCTTCAAAACTTTTTTGGCATTTTTCTGCAAGCTTTTTATATTTTGTACTATTTTGCTTTGTTTCAAATTTAGAGCTTAAATCTTCCATTATTTTTAAGCTGTTGTACCACATTGCGTTTATTTCTACTGCTTTTCCATTTCTTGGTGTTACTACATAATTTCCTATTTTTGCATCCATCCATGTATTTTGGGTCGTTTGCGTTCCTGAAGATATTAAACCATCTTCATCTAAATATATATTATTGCCATCTATATCTATTCTATTACAGTATGAATCTATTATTTGTTCTAATACTGGGTATATTTTTTCTTTTATAAAATTGTAATCTCCTGTATAATTTATATATTTTTGAATTTGCTCAAATAGTAGTAATGAACTATCTACACTATTGTATAAAGGCCTGTTGTCATAGCCTGAGTATCCGTTTGGCACTAAGCCATATTTTATATCTCTTATAGTAGTTAATAATACTTCTTTTGCTATTTCATATCTTTTGGTTTTTAGAAGTAAGCCTTCAAATGATATTAGGGTATCTCTTCCCCAGTCTAAAAACCATGGGTAACCTGCAATTATTGTATGAAGCTTAAAAGATGGTCTATATACAACAAAATTGTCAGCTGCTATTATATAATTTCTAATTAGTGTTTTATCTTTATTTGTTTCTTCTAAATGAGAATCATATACTAGCTCGCTAATTCTAGCTATTTCGTTATTTATTATTTTGAAAGCATCTATTTCTTCTATGTTATTTTCTAATGAAGCTACAAATGTTATATCTTTTTGCTCATTTGGATTAATATCTATTTCATATCTTCCGGGAATTGCATGATTTTCTTCTGCTCCAAAACCTCTTTTTTCTTCTTCTATATAAAACATATTTTTAAAACTGTCATTTTCATGCTTTATATATTTCCCTTGTGATACATTTATATAAATTGGTGTTTGCGTGTTTTTATCTATTATTATTTTTAGTTTTCTATTTATTTCTTGTTGTTCTATATGGAATTGATGATTGCAAGAATCTCTATGAAAATCTCTAAAGTTTAATAATGGTGTTAATATTAGTTTTGTTTTCTTATTAGTGTTGAATACTTTATATAGTATTGCTACTGTGTTTTTTCCATGCTCCATACTAATATATTTTTTTATAATTACATCTTCTACTTTATATGTATATATTGGTATATACTCTTTTTGAAAACTACTTAAATATCTATAACCTTCTGATATATATGTTTTTCCTATATTTGTATATATATCATATTTTTTATCTTCTATTTCTATACTTTCATCAACTTTTGATAATATTAAGTTTCTTTTTCCTGGTGGTAAAAGTGGCGCTACTAAAAGACCATGATATCTCCTTGTGTTTGCACCGAATTATGGTAGAGCTTGCATAGCCTCCTATGCCATTTGTTATAATCCATTCTTTATTTAATCCTTCATCTAACTGTATATTTTCGTATTTCATTTGTAACTCCTTTATTTTTACAAGAAAAAATGAGAATTTATAGTATGTAGGGGCGATTATCAATCGCCCCTACAATGTCGTCTAATCATTTACTATACTATGTCTTATATTAATGTTTTGGTTTTACTGTACTTTTCCTTTTTGTTGGTTGTTTCTTTTCTTTTGCTTTTGATTCTGATACTGTTGCATTTTCTTTTCTTTTTATTATTTGATTTATTTTTTCTTCTTTTCTTCTTTTAGTTTTTGCATCACTTTGTTTTATAGATTCTATTCTGTCTTGATATTTCATTGCAAATTTGCTTAATTTTTCATTTTTTATATGTTTTGACTTAGATGTTTTTTGTGATGGCATTGTTGTTTTTAGTTTCTTTTTAGTGTCTTTTAATTTTGAATTAAGCATTACATATCTTGAATCATTTTCCATATCTCTAAATTTCATATCTTCACATATTAGTTCTATTATTGAAGAAGCTATTGCGTCTGGATTATGACGAATGAATTCTCCATCAATATGTGATAAGTTTCTTTGAATAAGTTTTATTCCTTCTTCTTTTGCTTTTGCTGTATCTTGTTCTACTAAGTCTTGACCTTCTCTATTATATCTTCTAACAAATTCTGGTACAATTTCCCCTGTGTCATATATACAGTAATCTATTACTCCTTTTCCTGCATGTTCGTGAATAGCTTTTATATGTTCAGATAATGAATAATTATCTGTTTGTCCAGGTTCTGTCATTATATTACTAATATATATTTTAAACCCTTTATTTTCTTTAATTGCCTTTGCAACACCTTTAACTAAAAGATTTGGTATAACATTTGTATATAAACTTCCTGGCCCTATTATTATTGCATCTGCTTTGTTTATTGCTTCTATTACGCCTGGTGCTGGCATGCAGTTTGATGGACTTATAAATACCCTATTTATTTTACTTACTTTTTTTGTAACAATTTCTGGTATTTCATCTTTATTTTCTATTACTGTTCCATCGTCTAATTCTGCACAAATATGTATTGCCTCTAATGTTACTGGTAATACTTTTCCTGTCATATTTAATACATGTTTACTTTGTTCTACTGATGAAGTAAAATCTCCATATAGTTCTTTCATTGCTAATAAATATATGTCTCCAAAAGACATTTCTTTTAGTCTTCCAGAATTAAATTTATAATTTAATAGTCCACTCATTACTGCTTCATTACTTGATAATGCTACAAAACTGTCTTTTATATCGTCTAGTGGAAGTGTTTCAAGCATTTTTCTTGAAGAAGTTGCTTCTTTTCCATAGTCTGAAACAGTAACTATTGCTGTTATATTATTTGTGTAATTTTTTAGTCCTTTTAAAACAGAATCTAGTCCTGCTCCTCCACCTATTACTACTATGTTTGGACCCTCATCATATACTTTTTTATTGAATATTAGTGATTTTACATTTCCACCTTTTGCTTCTTCTCTTGTGTCAGTTTCTTGTACAAATAACTCTAAAGTTCTTTTTTGCATAAATATTATTCCAACAATAACAAATGTAAAACCTATAACAAAACTTAATATTATTTTTGCTACTTCCCCAAAGTTAAGTTCTTTTTCTATTACTATATTTACCATTCCATATGAGGCAAGTAAAATACCTATAAGTATTACTACTAGCCATCTTTTCATTTTTGAGCCATTACTAAACCATTTTAAAAAACCTCTCATTTTTTTGTTTCCTTTCTTTTTTGAATTCATATATCTACTTTAGTGTAATTCCTTCGAAGAGCGGGTCGTCCATGAGTCCAACCCCTACGGATTTATTTTTCTAATTATTCTCCAATTAATTCAACTTCTAACTCTAGTTTTTTACCAAATTTTTCGTATACTACTTTTTTCATATAGTCTGTTAAGTCTAAAACGTCTTTTGCAGTTGCATTTCCTATGTTTACTACAAATCCTGCGTGTTTTTCTGAAACTTGTGCTCCACCTATTTTGTAGCCTTTTAGACCTGCTTCTTCTATTATTTTTGAAGCATAAAAGTCATTTCCTCTTTTAAAGGTACTTCCTGCACTTGGAAGTTCTAATGGTTGCTTTGTTTTTCTTGCAAGCATTAATTCATCCATTTTATTTCTTATTTCTTGAATGTTACCTTTTTCTAATTTTAATGTAGCATATAATACAATTTCGTCATTTTCTATAAATCTGCTATGTCTATATGAAAATTGTAAATCTTCTTTTGATAATTCTTTTATTATTCCATTTCGTGTAATACATGTAACGTTTTCTACTATATTAGAAAACTCTCCTCCATAAGCACCTGCATTCATTCTTACTGCTCCGCCTATGGTACCCGGAATTCCTGCTGCAAATTCAAAACCCGTTAACTCATTTTTTTGTATAATTGTGCCTAGCACTGCTAGTTTTACTCCAGCACCTGCTACTACTGTTTCTCCTTTAATATCTATGTCTTGTATATCTATTCCGTATTACTATACCACGTATTCCATTATCTTTTACTAATACATTGCTTCCATTTCCTATAATAGTAGTTGGAATGTTGTTTTCATTTGCAACTTTTAAAACAATTTTTATATCTTCTACTGTTTTTGCTTTAACATATATGTCTGCATTTCCACCAATCTTAAATGATGTATGTTTGCTCATTGGCTCGTTTTTATATACTGTACTATCTTTTATTTCTTTTGTTAAAATTTCATATATTTCTTCTATATTCAAATATAACACCTCTTAATTTTATCTATGTTTTTAACTTAATTTTATTCTTATTGTTGCTTTTTTATTTTATCATTTTATATGTTTTTTTACAATGTTTTTTTATAATTTTATTTTATGCAGTATAAATGTACTTGCAAATTTTGTAGAATATTGTATAATATATATGACAGCTTAAGTATAATTTTTATTTTATTTGAATTACAAAAAGAAAGTACAGTGAAAATATTTCCCTGTACTTTCTTTTTTTTAATCATCTAATCTATAATATTTTGTGACTTTACTGCCATCTTCTTTTGTCGTTTCTTCTGCTTTCCATGTTGGTCTCCATGGGTATATGCATTTTACTATTCCTAAAATTAATAGTAGTGCAATAATTAGTGATACCCAAGATGGTTCTACGCCTAATAAGTATGCAAAATATTGAATACATTTAAGCATTTTTATTTCTCCTAAAAATTTGTTAAAACTATTATATAACACTTTGTGCATTATGTCAAATTTATTTTTTTCTTCTTATTATCCAACCTTTTTCTACATTTATTGGCAATTTAATTTTTACTTTTTGCTCAGCTTTTCCTGGATTTATTGTATTTATTTCTTCATTTGTTTCAATATCCCATAGTTTTTCTATTATAAATTTTTCAGGCTCTATTTGTCCTGGTATTATAATTTCTAATTTGTCACCAACACTTAATTTATTTTTTATTTCAATTATAGTTTTGTCAGCTTCAAATTCTATAACTTTCCCGCCAAACTCATATTCTAAATTATATTGTTTGCCTTCATATTCTTGAAAGTCTTTATTATTTCTATCATTAAAATAAAATGTTGTTAATCCTCTTGTTTTTGTTTTTTCTATTTCTTTTAAATATTTTGTATAATCATAGTTTTCAGGGTCTTTTATATAATCATCTATTGCATTTCTATATATATTTACTATTGATGCTAAATAATACTCTGTTTTTAGCCTTCCTTCTATTTTTAAACTGTCTACTCCCATTTCTACTATTTCTGGTATTTCTTTAATTAAACACATATCTTTTGAAGAAAATATATATGTTCCTTTATCATCATGTTCTACTGGCATTAAGTTTCCTGGCTTATTTTTCTCTTCTACATATACGTTATATGCCCATCTACAGCTTTGTGCACAATCTCCTAAGTTTGCGCTTCTTCCTGCTAAAAAATCACTTAAAAAACATCTTCCTGAATATCCAAAACATATTGCTCCATGTATAAACATTTCTACTTCTAAACCTTCTGGTTTATTTTTTATTAATTCTTTTATTTGCTCTTTATTCATTTCTCTTCCGAAGTATTACTCTTTTAGCTCCATTATTGTACCAAAACTTTGCCGCATGATAACTTACTGTATTTGCTTGTGTACTTATATGTATTTCTATATCTGGTGCGTATTCTTTTATTATTTCTACTATTCCACCATCTGCTACTATTATTCCATCTACTTTTAAATCATTTAGCATTTGTGCTTGTTTTTTTATTTCTTCATATGTTTCATCCCAAGCATATATATTTATTGCTGTATATACTTTTTTTCCTATACTATGTGCATATTTTATTGTATTTGCTAAATCACTGTCCCCCATTTCTGCTCTAGTCCTTAATGAAAGTGATGATGTTCCTGCATATACTGCATCTGCTCCATACATAAATGCTGTTTTTGCTTTTTCAAATGAGCCTGCTGGTGCTAATAATTCTGGTTTTTTCATATATTTTTTCTCCTTTTATTTTTGCTTTTATTACTTTATTTAGTATAGCATATTTTTTTGCTAATTGCTAGGTATTATTAAAAAATGGAACTAAAAATTAACTTTCAGTTCAAATAGTTTGTTTATTAATACTATTTTAAAAAAATTTATAATTTTATGGTATTTCTTTTCTTTATTTGATATACTACTAATAAATAATAATATAAATTTATATAAAGGAGGATTTTTATGACACTGCATAACGAAGCAAAAAAAGAGGATATTGCAAATATTGTTATTATGCCTGGCGACCCATTACGTGCAAAATATATTGCTGAAAATTTTTTAGAGGATTATAAATTAGTTAATTCTGTAAGAGGAATGTATGCATATACTGGTAATTATAAAGAAAAAAGAATAACTGTTATGGCTTCTGGTATGGGTATGCCTAGCATCGGAATTTACTGTTATGAACTTTATAAATTTTATGATGTAGATACTATTATTCGTATAGGTTCTTGTGGAACTTTTACACCTGATGTAAAAACAGGAAATATTATTTTGATTAATAAAAGTTATACTGAAGGTAATTTCTCATTTGCTATGAATAATGAAATTTGTCACACAATTGATGGAGCTTTATCTACTATTGATGCAATTAAAACTGTTGCCAAGGATACGAATATTCCTATTATAGAAGGAAATATTCTTTGTAATGAATATTTTGACCCTTATATGGAAGATATTCAAAAGTTATTTGATAGGTTACCTAAAGAATTAAATATACTTGGTTCTGAAATGGAATCTTTTGCTCTTTACTATACTGCACATGTATTAAATAAAAATGCAGCATGCCTTTTAACTGTTGTTGATTCTATGTTTGAAAATAAATCTATGACACCCGAAGAAAGGCAAAGTTCTTTAAATAATATGATTAAGCTTGCTTTAGATAGTAGTTTGGAAATAAAAAAATAGAAAGATTTGGTTCCCAAATCTTTCTATTTTTTTATTTTATTTTGTTATTGATAAAACTTTATATTTCATTATTCCTGCTGGTGCATTTACTTCTACTATTTCATTTTTCTTTGCACCTAATAATGCTATTCCTATTGGTGATTCATTTGATATTCTGTTTTGGCTTAAGTCTACTTCTGTTGAACCTACTATTGTGTATTCTACTTCTTCTTCAAATTCCATATCATATATTTTAACAGTATTTCCTACTTGTACTGTTTTTGTATCTATTTCAGTTTCATCTATTATTTTTGCATAACGTATTTTATTTTCTAAATCTGCTATTTTGGCTTCATTTTCTGCTTGTGCTGTTTTTGCTTCGTCATATTCTGAGTTTTCTGATAAATCTCCAAAGCCTAATGCTATTTTTATACGTTCTGCTACTTCTGCTCTCTTTTCTGTTCTTAAATATTCTAATTCTTTTTCTAAATTATTATAACCTTCTTGTGTTAATAATACTTCTTTTTCTTCCATTTAGAATTCCTCCTTATTTAGCTAAAAGTTTATCTTTTATATCGCTTTTCTATATTAATGCACTTTTATGTATTTGTCAAGTTCTTTTTAATATTTAATATTTCTTTTTTGTTTATTATTCCATTACTCCCTATTAAATTTACTATTTCTATATTTTTTACTATGTTCATACTTTCATAATACGTTTTGCCTTTTATTACATGATTTACTAATATATCTATATAATCAAAATCATCACTTAATTCATTTTCTTCATTTTTTATTTCTATATTATTTATTATAATTCCATCAAAACATGATAGTTTACTAATTTTTTCATTAGCACAATTTATTATTATTGAATTTCTATTTATATTATAACTATTTATTTCTTCATTGTTTAAGTCTAAATTAATTATAAAATTAGCTTTTCTTAAAGATTTTCTTTTATTATTTGTTATAGCAATTAAATTTCCGCTATCATATAGACTTTTTTCCAACTTACTATACTCTTTTATTTTATTTGTTATTACATTTACCGACTTAATATTTTCTGCTAGAACTGCTATTGTTTGTATATTTTCAGTATTATATACATTGGTTAGGAAATATATACTTTGCAGTTCTATTTTGGTATTTGTAATATTTTGTATGTATTTTAAAATATTATATATAAAATATTTTGAAATTCTATTTTGAATTTGTATTCCAAGTTGTTTGCTATATGTTTTTAATTTTTTAGATAAAATTATTTTGTTTGCTTTATTTTTATTTAAAACCTTTTTCAGTTTTCTTAAATTAGATATTCGCGGAATTATATATAAATATTCATCTTCTTTTATAGTTTGAATTACTATTATATTAAATATTTTTATTAATTTTATAATTATATATTTAATAAATTTAGGAATATTTTTTTGAAATTTAAGTTCATTGTCATTACTTAATTCTTTTACATATATATACATAAAAATCACCTACGAAATTATATGTAGGTGATTTTCATTTATTCGCTATTTATTAATTTCTTCTTTAACTATATTCCATATATTTGAACTTTCAAAATCTTTTTGCCAATATGCTGCACCTGCTAAGTTGTATTTATTCATTATATCAAATTTTGCTTTTATTGATTGTTCATCTTCTATCCACATTTTATATGTGTAACCATTTTGATCATATTCTACATAGTATTGTTTTAAATTTTCATCCCAGTTTTTTTGAATTCCTGCTGGTAATTTTGAGTCTATATTTTTCATCCATACTACTGTACTTTCTGTTTTTCCATCTTTTTCTTTCCATAACCTTGTATAGAATGGCATTCCTAATATTAGTTTATTTTCGTCTACTTCTTCTTGTGTACCTATAAATTTATTTACATTAACTTCTACCCAATCTGCTCCTGCTGTTGTTCCAGCCTCTGTAGAAGATTCTCCGTATTGATCATATCCCATAAATATTATATAATCTGCTACTTGTCCTATTTTGTTTCTATCATAACATAGTGACCAGTTAGGGCTTCCGTCTGGTGCTGTTACATCTACTGAAAGTACTTTTCCATATTCTTTAAGTCGTGGTGCAAGTTCAATTAAAAATTGTGAAAACATTCCTTTGTCTTCTTCATTCATATATTCAAAGTCTATATTTATTCCGTCTAAATTATAATTTGTTGTCAATAAAACTATACTATTAATTAATTTTTCTCTTAGTTTGTAATCATTTAATACTTCAGAAGTTGCCGTTCTCCCTACTTCACTATTAGATACTGCAGCCCATACTTTATAACCACAATTATGTGCCCAGTTAATATAGTTTCTACCTGCATCTCCTATTTTTGTTTGTAAATCTCCTTGTGTATTTTTTAAATATGCAAATGATGGTGATACAACGTTTACTCCATCAATATTTTCTGTTCTTGTTGGCACTGTGCTTGTGTAATAGTCCCAAACTAAACTTATTTTTCCTTCTATTTGTTTAGCCTGCTCCATGTTTTCTCTTATATTATGAATGTTTGCTACATCTTTAACATATCCTATTATACCTTTAGATGTTCTTATTTTATTCCATCCATCCTTTTTTTCTATAACAACTACACTTTCGCCTTTTTTTATTTTATCTAATGTTTTTGAAAATACTGTTGGTTTATATTTTACATTTGTATCATTGCTACTGTTTCCCATTTTTTGTTCTTTATTTAATGAATCTATTGTTACTATTCCTGTTTCTTTTGAGTATTTAACATCTACATTATATACATTTTTCATTTCTGAAAATGGAAGATAAAATGTATTATCTTTTTTTGTCATTGTAGCATAAATATTAACTTTTGAGCTATTTACATACATTTCTTTTTTATTAGGCTCTATTGTTGCAACTTTTGTTCCTGAAGTTGTTATTATTTGGTTATATACATTGTCATAAAATATATTTTGGTCAAAGAAGTTTCCTATATCTTTTGATGATAAATATATAACTTCATTTTCATCTACTATTACATCATATTTTAAGCTTTTTGTTACATTATTGTTATTAATTATTAAATTAACTTTTCCTTTTATTTCATTTTGAACATAGTTTGGCGCTATGTTTATTACTACACATATGCAAATTAAAAATAATATTGTTACTATTATCTTTTTTAACATATTTCCTTTTTTCTTTTCTACTGCTCTTTTTGCTCTCATAATTTGCTCCTTTTTATATTATATTTTCTAAATATTTTAGAATATTTTCTGTGCATTTATCTATATTCTCTAGTATTTCTTCCTCAGTAAAAATTTTATATTCTAACTTTAGTGATGGAATTCCATTTTTTACTACATCTATATTGTGTATTGCTTTTTGTATATCTTCTTTTTCTAAAGATATACATTTTATTGTTTTAGCTATATTATAGGCTTCTTCATCATATTGTGGTAAATCAATTAATTTATTCATATATAGGTAATTTGTAAAAATTTTAAAATCATTTACTTTCGTTTTTCTTCTTTCTTCCCCGTCGCCTAAAAGTTCTTGTCCATTATTTAATTGTAGACCTATAAGCTTA
The DNA here is from genome assembly GCA_022791475.1 of Clostridia bacterium. The sequence goes on from JAAVZD010000024.1 coordinate 50,601, forward strand.
CCGCTTTCATCACGTATTCCATGTTCTGCATATGTTAAGTCATTCCAATATACGTCTGTTAATAGGTGTGTTATATATCCTAGTACAAGTGGTTCTTTTAAGTTTTCTTTATTGTCTTGTATGAATTTTTCTACGTCATAAAACATGATTTTTTCAGTTTTTTCGTTTTTCTTTCCTGAATAATAATGAGTATCTTTGTGTGGTATTACTTTTGAAACGTTTTGTACTAAGTATCCATTATTTATATCTGTAATTATATTTCCTATTAAAAATAAATTGTAATCTTTTATTTTTAATTTCTTATTTAACTTTTTTGCAACTAATAAATGCATTCCCCATGTTGGCATTTTTATTTTCTCTCCTTTTTCATATTCTTAGGAAAATCATCCGGACAGCGGTGAGTTTCCTAAGAAGATGGTTATGGAAGAATTAAATTTTCTTAGCGAAGAATGAGCTTAGAAAATTTTATTCTTGTTTTTCATATTCTATTGTAATATTCATTTCAAATAAAATCAATATTATTTTATAAATTTGCATAAAATAGAATTTTTAGGAAAATATAATTTTAACAAATGTGAAAAATGGAGGTTTAATTATTATGGAAAAACATATTATTGTAACTGGTTCATCAATAGTTTCTTGGAAGGATGCAATTTTACAAACAATAGCAGAAGCTTCCAAAACTATAGATTATATTACAAGTGTAAAAATTATAGAGCAACGTGCAAAGGTAAGTGGTAAGAAGATTGCTGAATACTATGTGGATTTGGATTTGACTTTTACTATTGATAGAGATAGAGACTAGGTGTGCTCAGCTCCGCTTCGCAGTGAATAGTGAAGAATGAATAATTAATAGTGAATAATTGGATATGTATGGGCTTAATCGGTTAGGAATACCTAAAAAAATTTACCGAATTTCGCCCAAAGAATTTTTGAAAATTCTTGTAATTATATTATCATGAAAAATACTGATTTTTAGAATTTTGAAAGGAAGTGATTGTTTTGGGTGAGAATCCGTTGGAGAATCCACAAAAGTATAGTGAGTATGTGGATAAAAAGTCACCTAATTCACCAATACTTAAAAATTGTTTTAATGCTTTTTGGGTTGGTGGGTTAATTTGCTCTATTGGGCAGATTATATTTGATTTTTGTAAATTTAAAGGTATGGAACAGCAAGCTTGTAACACTGTTGTTGCAATAGTTTTAATTGGTATTGCTGCATTTTTAACAGGGCTAAATATATTTAATAAAATTGGAAAATTTGCTGGTGCTGGTTCTTTAATACCAATTACTGGTTTTGCAAATTCTATTGTTTCACCTGCTATTGAATATAAATCTGAAGGATATGTTATGGGTGTAGGTGGAAAAATGTTTACAGTTGCAGGACCTGTACTAGTATATGGTATATCTGCTTCGGTAATTATTGGAATTATTGCTACGCTGTTTGCGTAATAAGAAGCCAGAAAGGAATGATTTTTTAATGAATAAATTAGGTAAACAAACAATTAAGTTTGACTCTCCTCCAACAATAACTGAGGTAGCCTCTATTGTTGGACCTAAGGAATCTCAAGGGCCTCTTGCTAAGTATTTTGATAAATGCTTAGATGATGAATTCTGGGGTGAAAAAACTTGGGAAAAAGCTGAGAGTAAAATTATAAAAGAAACTGTAAATATGGCAATTGCAAAATCTAATATACCTTCTTCTGATATTGATTTTTGCTTTGCTGGTGATTTACTTAATCAATGTATTTCTTCAAGTTTTGGACTTCGTGAAATAAATATTCCATTCTTTGGAGTATTTGGAGCATGTTCAACTTTTGTTGAAAGTATGTGTTTAGGAAGTGTATTTATAGAATCAGGTGCTGCTAAAAATGTGCTTTGTTCTACTTCAAGCCATTTTTGTAGTGCTGAAAAACAATTCAGGTTTCCATTAGAATTAGGAAATCAAAGGCCTCCCACATCACAATGGACAGTAACAGGTTCTGGTGCTGCTGTTCTATCAAAAGATGGAAATGGCCCATTTATCACACACATAACACCTGGAAAAATAGTAGATATGGGAATTAAAGACGCAAACAACATGGGTGCTGCAATGGCCCCAGCTGCCTTTGACACCTTAGTAACACACTTTGAAGACACAGGAAGAAAGCCTAGCTACTATGATGTTATATTAACAGGTGACTTAGGATATATAGGAAAAGACATAGTAAAAGACCTATGTAAAACTAAAGGTTACAATATAAGTGGTAACTATAATGACTGTGGCGTTTTAATATTTGATAAATCTACACAAGACACACATTCAGGCGGTAGTGGATGTGCATGTATAGGAACTGTATTTTCAGGTTATATATATAAACAGCTACAAGAAAAGAAAATAAATAAAGTATTGCTAGTTGCAACAGGAGCACTAACAAATGCAACAAGTAGTCAACAAGGCGAAAGCATTCCCCGGAATAGCCCACGCCATAGCAATAGAAAACTAAAAAAGGACAACCCCGTCCCAAACTGTCCCATTCTTCTCAATTAGGGACAGTCCCCAATTGGGAAAATGGGACAATTAGGGACTGTCCCTAATTGAGAAAGGAGATTTTTTATGGATTTTTTACAGAGTATTGACTGGATGCAGTTGCTTCGTTGTTTTGTGGTTGGTGGCGCAATTTGTATTGTTGGTCAGATTTTAATTGATAAAACTAAGCTAACTCCTGCTAGAATTTTGGTGGTTTTTGTTACTGTGGGCGCTATTCTTGGTGGGCTTGGTATTTATAAATATGTTATTGATTTTGCGGGTTGCGGTGCTACTGTTCCTCTTACTGGTTTTGGTGCTAACCTTGCTAAGGGTGCTATTGACGCTGTTAAAGAAACTGGATTACTTCGGTGCTTTTATTGGTGGTGTTAAGGCTGCTGCTGGTGGTATTGCTGCTGCTGTATTTTTTGGATATTTGGCCTCTCTTATTGCTAAACCTAAAATTAAGAAACAATAAAAGGCAAGAATATAAAATAAAACAAATGTGCTATTTATTGCACATTTGTTTTATTTTATTATATATGTCATACCAACTATATACTCTTGTTATATTCTTTCCTTTTATATCTATATTATAACTGCAATTGTAACATAGCACTGGAATTTTTGTTGATATTTCTTTTAAATTTTCTGGTTTATCTTCTATCATTATATCTATATAGTTTCCTACACAATATGGTAGCTTAGTTTCTTCTGTATGTACTATTTTATCATAATATATGTTATTACCTTTTAACCACTCTTTTACAAATTCTTTCATTTTTCCATAGTCTTCACCAGTTAATCCATATTCATTTCTTGCTGTTACTATATATATTTCGTGCCCGTCTTCTTTTAGTTTTTTTATTACTTCTGATGCAAAGTCTCTTGCTTTATACTCAGTTGCATAGTATTTTATATATTTATTCCAAAATTTCTCACAATTTTCTGCTGATATTCCTAAAGCTTTTGCATCATCATATTCATTTGGCTTTATTCTATAAGTTAAATTATTTTCATAGCAAAACTTTGTCTCATAATCTATTGTAAATTGTTCTACATCTGTTAATACTCCATCTATATCAATTCCTATTCTCATTTTTTCTCTCCCTCTTATAATATATTTTATATTATATTTAAATGTAAATTTAGTCAATACTTATTTTTAATTTATACACTATATTTTAAAAAAATGAACACTAAATTTAGTGCTCATTTTTGTTATATCACTATTTCATTGCCTTTACAAGAACCACAAGTGTTTCTATATGATTATTCTTTGCTGCTGTTATAATAGCATAGTTATTATCTGCAGTTACATCTGCTCCTGCTTCTATCAGTAGCTTTACTACTTCAGTATCAAAAGTTGAGGTAGACAATTTTGAAAGTTGTCTACCTCAACTTTTGACATTTAACCTTTATATATTTAAATCTATGCTTTTTTTGCTATTTCAGCAATTTCAGTAAATGCTTTTGGATCGCTTACTGCTAATTCTGCTAGCATTTTTCTGTTTACTACTATGTTTGCTTTTTTCATTCCAGCTATTAATTTGCTGTATGTTGTTCCGTTCATTCTTGCTGCTGCGTTTATTCTTGCTATCCATAGTTTTCTGAAGTTAGATTTTTTATCTTTTCTTCCTACATATGCATACATTCCTGATTTCATTACGGCTTGTTTTGCCATTCTGAATCTATAATGTTTTGCTCCATAATATCCTTTTGCTCTTTTTAATATTTTTTTATGTTTTTTACGTGTTATTCTTGCTGTTTTTACTCTTGCCATTTTATTTTCACCTTCCTTAATTTATCTTGTTTCTCTATTATTTTTTAATTAGTTTCCGTATGGTAACATTTTTTTGATTCCTGCTTCACATGTTTTGTCTGCATAAGCATCTTGTATTTTTCCTCTTGATTTTGCTCTTGATGTTTTATTTGCTAAAAGATGTCTTCTATTTGATTTTGTTCTTTTAACTTTTCCTGTTGCTGTATATGAATATCTTTTCTTTGCAGCTTTATTTGTTTTTAGCTTTGGCATAATTGTTTCCTCCTTCTTTTACTAGAGGTTGGAAATTGGAGGTTGGAGATTGGAACTTTGGGTAATTTTATTGAAGTATTTACCCTTTATTTCAACTTCTAACTTCTAACTTCTAACTTCCTTTTATTATATATTTCTTATTAGCATTTTGTATTAAGTATTAAAGTTTATATTTTACCTTTTACTTTTTAGCTAATATTATAAACATATTTTTACCTTCTAATACTGGTCTTTTTTCTGGAGTTGCTATGTCTGATAGTTCTTCTATGAATTTGTTTAATCCTGCTTCTCCTTGTTTTACGTAGTTTAGTTCTCTTCCTCTAAACCTTACTGTAATTTTTACTTTGTTTCCATCTTCTAAAAATTTTCTTGCATTTTTACATTTGAAACCAAAGTCGTGTTCTTCAATATTAGGAGTTATTCTAATTTCTTTTAGTTCAAAAGTTTTTTGTTTCTTTTTTGCTTCTTTTTCTCTTTTTGCTTGTTCAAATTTATATTTTCCGTAGTTCATAAGTTTACATACTGGCACTTCTGCATTTGGTGCTACTAGTACTAAGTCTAATTTCTTTTCATATGCTATGTCTAATGCTTCATGAATTGAAATTGGCCCTACCTTATTTCCTTCGTTATCAATTATTTGAACTTCTTTTGCTCTTATTTGTTCATTAATAGGTAAATCTTGTTTTATAAAAAACACCTCCAAAATTCTTTTTACATCAAAAAAGCGATATTAAGATTTTCTAAGCAAGTTTCACTTGCAAAAAACTCTAATATATCCCATATTTATCTTCTATGGAGCTTTTCTCCCTTACGGTCGAAAATTCCCAGAATATAAAAAAGATTGACTTTGAAGCCAATCCACCACATAAATATAATACTAGTTATTCACTAGTTAAAGATATTTATCAACCTTTTTCCACATAGTTAAGGTGAGAAGTGGATAACTTCTTCTTTTTCGAACATATCTATAATAACTTATTTTTTTTTAAAAGTCAATACTTTTTTAAATATTTTATACATATTTAACTTCCTCAAAATTTTCAATTTAATGTATTATGTTATTTCTTTTAATATTTAATTCTTTATTTTTACTTTTAAACTTATATGTAAAGAGAATGTCTTTAAAATTAGACATCCTCTTATATTAGCTTTAAAACATAAAATTTATTCAAATTCAATTGTTAAGCCATTATTGTACTTATATGATTTTATATTTTTAGAACATCCTGTATCTTTTAATGCACTTACAAATTCACTACATGTCGCCCCATCTTCACCTTCCCATATAAATGAATTAGCTTTTGTAAATGCCTTTGAAATACTTATAACTTCATCGATAGAAATAGGTTTTCTTGAGTTAACAATAATATCAAAATCAATATATGCCTTAATTATAGTTTGATATTGCCCATTATCTTTTTTAACATTAAACAATTTTGTCATTTTAATAACAGTAGGGTCAAATCCTAGTTCTTCAGGATTAACATCTAGAATAATAAGTAGATAATCATCAATATAATCATAAAGACTAATTCTATTTTTAATACTTCTAATGTCATCAAATTCAGAATAATACCTTTCAAAATACCATACAAAGTCTTCTCGTGTTCTATAAGCTCTCGTATTCTTATAAGATTGCGAAATAGCATATACCTGCATATCCGAAAGAGGTAATTTTGAATATACAGTAATATTTTGTTTTTCTTTATAAATAATAGTCTTTCGGTAATACTGTCTAAAAACTTCATTTAAGCATTTTGTATGTTCAGCAATGTACTGTTTAGAAAGCTTTTGTATAACTTTTCTACGATTTTCATCTTTTGATGTTTCTTGTTCTTTATTAGTGTCTAACTTCTTAGGTTTCCCAATAAAGAATTTAATTAAGCGTTTCATTACATTATCATGTTGTTTTGAAAACTCTACTACCTTTTCTTCCTGATTTTCACTTTTGCTACCATGTTCTAAAAAGAATAACTCTCGTGCCTCCTCAAGTGGTATTGATGGTATATAGTACTCTCCATTCCGTATTTTACGTTCTATTTCATAACGTATGTACTCTGGTCTTTCATAAATTTCTCCATTTTCAAAAGAATATTTTTCAATCATATCTTTTTACTCCTTTCATAAATTATAAATACCTTATTTCAAAATAGTTACTATGTTATATAGTAACATAATTGTTTAACATTATCAAGACTTTCTATTTAAAATTTTTTCAAAATTTATAGTTTTTTGTTGACTTTTTTTTCTATTTATATTAAAATAATATAGCGAATTAAGAAAATGTTACCAATTTAAGTAACTTCTCCCCGGTAGTTTACTTAGGTGGTTTCATATATAATAATATAAAAAATAATGAATGGAGGGTATTTTTACCATGAATAATACTACATATAGTGTAAAGAAAAGTGAAATTGAAAGAAAATGGTATATAATCGACGCTGCTAATAAACCATTAGGTAGAGTAGCAACAGAAGCTGCAAAATTATTAAGAGGAAAACATAAACCAACTTATACTCCTCATATGGATGTTGGAGATCATGTTATTATATTAAATTGTAAAGATGCAGTTTTAACAGGAAAAAAATTAGATCAAAAAGTTTACAGACATCATTCTGGATATATTGGTGGAATGAAAGAAACA
>JAAVZD010000066.1 GCA_022791475.1 Clostridia bacterium
CCATAAAGCAGGGCAAGGGAACCGTTTTCACTGGCAATTTCCTTTGCCAACCGCCGCACATAGGCTTCATCCCGCAAAGCATATACCTGATAATGGCGGGCCAGCCACCGGTTCATCCAAACAGCGGCTTGTTCCGCCGCCATGCCATCCGGCGTATCCCCGTTTATATTTTCCCCTTTTTGTACCCCTTCCCCTTCCAGGGATAATTGAGGCTGCCGAAAAATATAGGTAAACCCGAAAGGCCGGTAAATGGCTTCTTTTGCCGGCATTAAAAAACAAAAAGGCATTTGCTCCCGGCGCATGTCCGCCATGACCTGCAGCAGCAGCCGGCGCATAAAACCCTGATGCCGCATTTCTTTTTGCGTGGCCACCCCAACTAAGTAATCCACCTTCCACCGGCATCCCTTCACAGACAACAAGTAGGGGTTGCGGTGGACCATCGCATGAACCTGTTTTGGCCCGTTTTCCCCATTGTCTTCCACAAGGGCCAAAATACGGTTGTCCGTTAATTTTTCCTGAAAATAATAATCGCAAAATGTTTTGGAATCCTCCGGAAAGGCTTCTTCCCATAATTTCCGGCAGATCGGCTTATCCTGCCCTGACAAGTATTGTATCATCTGCTTCCCCGTCTTTTTACTATTTTGTTATTTGAAATTTTTTTGCATAACCAGGTACTTCCTGGCAAATCCGCAAGGGTTGTAAGACATCTTGGCTTTGCGCAGCCCTTCCTGGCCAAGGTCGTCTTCCCGGTTGACCAGCTCCGCGTCCGGAAACTCATGGATCAAAAATTGCTGGTTAATAAATTGGTAAAGGCCACGGATGTCCGGGTTTGCCTTTTCAATGTGGATCACTGCCATTTTTTCAAAAGGGTTGTAGCTGCCGATGGTGAAAGCCTGCAGCTTTCCATCTATATAAACACCGGACATCCGCACGTTTAGCTGGCAGCAATGGTTGAGGATCGCGTGGATGCCTTCTACTTCGTAGTCTAGATGGCTTTCAACCACTTCCCCTTTTTCTTCCCTCCAGACATCCAGGAAATTCCAGACCTCCCCCCGGTCCTGGCATCGCAGCCGCCGGTATTCATATCGGCCTTCATATTCCTTTAAAAAAGCGTTGAGGTGGTTCTTTTTCTTATGCAGTTTTCTGCCGGACAACGCCCGCATGGCATCCCCGTTATAAAGGTAGTCTTTTAAATCTTCCTGCTCCGCCACCTCAAAATCCCCGGACTCTTTCAGATGTAAATAGTCTACCGCTTCCTCATCTGCCAGGTAAATTTTGAAAGGGGCGTGGAGCACTTGGTTAAAATAGTCTACCATTTCATAAAAATAATGGGGCAGATCCTGCTCCTCGCACATAGGCATGGCGCTATGTTTGACGCCGTCTTCTTCCATAAGCCACTGCACCGCCTTGCCTCCGCTTACGGCAAACTGTACATTATAATAGTCCCTCCATAAAAAACTGTCCAGCGCAACGCTGTCACATGTTTTGTTTGGCCTGCGGCAAAAAAACGGTGATAACGCCTCAATATCGTCAGCCTGTATCCTTTTAAAATTTAAATCCATGTTTGAAATCCTTTCTCCATGAGTTGTCAGACATGCTATAGCAATCCCATTGCTATAAGTAATTATTATGTCATTTTTTCCGTATTTCAAAAGTGCACTTTTACATCCTTATCTTACCATAGATTTCCAAATAAAAAAAGCCATTGCCATAATTGGGGAAAACTTGGTAAAACCAGTGACATTTTTCGGAAACAGTGATACAATGGGCCATACATGCTAATACCTATTAAGCCATAAACGAGGAGGATCCGTAACATGTTAGATGCAAAAGTAGCAGAATTATTAAACGTACAAGTAAACAAAGAATTTTATTCCGCATATCTATATTTGGACTTTTCCAATTATTATGCAGACCAGGGGCTGAACGGCTTTGCCAACTGGTATAAAATACAGGCCCAAGAGGAACGGGACCATGCCATGCTGTTTATTCAGTATTTACAGAATAACGGATGCAAAGTTTCCCTGGAGGCCATTGACAAGCCGGAGGTGAAGTTAGCTTCTTTTTCCGACCCTTTAAAAGCCGGTTACGAACATGAACAATATGTAACCGGCCTGATCCATACCATTTATGAAGCAGCCCATGGAGCAAAAGATTTCCGCACCACGCAATTTTTGGATTGGTTTGTGAAAGAGCAGGGGGAAGAAGAAGCGAACGCCGAGGGGCTTATTAAAAAATACGAACTGTTTGGTTCCGACGCAAGGGCCCTTTATTTGTTGGACAGCGAGCTGGGGGGGCGGGCCTATTCCGCACCGTCATTGGTACTTTAACCGTTCCGGAAGCAAAAATCCATGAAAGGCGTGCCTAAAAGCCTGTCCCCTGTGCCTGCGCGCCCCCTTTTGCAGGGGCTGTCCCAAATTCCGTTGGCGTAACATCACCAAGTTGATTCTTTTGGGCCGGCGCCACGGAACCTATGAGGGACAAACAGCGCCTTGCCCGGGCAGGGAAAGGTGCTAGGATGCCTGCCCGGAGGTATTTTCCGGAAAATTATGCCGAGATAATAGGCCCTATGGCACATGGCCATGGGGCCGGATATAGGGCCGGGCCAAAAGGCAGCCGGCCCAATGGCAAAACATGAAAGGGTATGGATTGGAAAGGGACGGCAGATCGGGTAAAAGGAAAGGGGCTTGCGCGTGTCTGAAAAAAACAGAGAATTGGTTTTATACCTGGTTTGCGGCGTAGCTACCACTGTGGTCAATTACATCATTTATTTTGCCGGGACAAAATGGCTGTCTATTGATTACCTGGCCAGCAATGTAGCCGCATGGGTGATAAGTGTTATTTCTGCTTTTCTGCTAAATAAAGTTTTGGTGTTTGTTTCACACGATTGGGAAATAAAAACACTGGTTCGGCAGATCATTCAATTTGTATCCGCAAGGGTCTTTTCCCTTGTAGTAGAAACCGCAATGCTTTGGGGATTTGTGCAGCTTCTGGGGTTTGATGACTCCATAATCAAAATCGTGGCCGGCATCGTTGTAATTATCCTCAATTATATATTCAGCAAATGGATTATTTTTAAAAA
>JAAVZD010000161.1 GCA_022791475.1 Clostridia bacterium
GAATGACCGAAAGTCAAGCAAAAGAATACAAGCAGGAGTGCATCCAAAAGAAAAAATCCCAGAAAACAGGCCAGGATTCCAAAACATACAAATTAAGGCGGGAAATCGAAAAAATTGAAAAGGAAAAAGAAAAGGCGCGTCTAAGCCGTGACTTGGCTCTTGCTGCTACCCAGCAAGCCAAGCAACAAACTGCCGCTGTCCGTCAACAGAAAGCGAACTTAGAAGCAGAAATAGCAGACCTCCGCCAAGAGGCCGACAGTTACCCTACCGATTTACAAGAACACCTTGGTGCGCTTTCCGCCGCTGCCACCAAGTACCACTATGCTGCCGCAGATGCAAATGGACCGCTAATTGAATTTCTGCAAAAAATCAAGGTAAACCAGAAGCAGCCGGATGGCTCCACCGTCAAACGAACCGTATATGATGTATGGCAAGAATACCGCCAGAAACAAGAACAGAAATTAGCAGCCCAAGCAGAACAAGCGCGACAAGGGGCGGCAGATGCACAACGTCGGCTCCCTACGTTTCAATCTACCTCCGTACAACAGGGCGATTTCTATGCTAAAAACTTCTAACGCCCCGCGGCAGACGGGGCGCAGCGCGGCAGGGCGTGAAAAAATTACGCCCATCACGCAGGATGGGCGTAACGGGATGCATGGCTGTCAGCCATTGTACAGCCCAAGCTCTGATAAGATGTCATACAGGTTGTCGGGAATGCTGCTGTAGTTGTTACTCCCAGCCATCCAGGACTTGGACGCTTCGCAGTCTTTGATATAGCAGATTTGAAGGCTGGAAGTGTCCGCCTGTGCGTTGTAGGTCACGAGCACATAGACATCCGTATCGCCCGTTGCTTTCCAGACGTATGTGACATCGTGTTCTTCTTTGCCATATACGCCCATGGGCTCCCCATATGCAGCTATGATGTCATCGAAGCTGTGAGGCGCATTGCCGCCGATGCAGAAATATGAGCCGGGCTTCCCACTGGTGTCGTCATCATAGTCCTCCCAGCCATAGCTGCGAGATATTTGCAGCACGATGGGAGAGAAATGGTATCTGTCGATAGGCTCGCTGGTCTCGTTCGCGATGATGAGAGTGTAGTCATTAAGGTCCCATGAGATTGTATCTGTTTTGCCAGGTTCCATCAGTTTGGCACCGTTTGTTTTATAGTCTTCGGTTTTTTCGTCTACATATTCGATACCGTCCTGTAATCTGGTCATGTACCGGCAGGTCTCTTCCCCTGCGGGGATGCCCACGAACGGCGTATCATTGGCGACGTTGACGTCCCGTTGGAGGGATTCTACTATGACGTCTTCCTGGTAGCCCTCTTCATGGGGATTCATGCCCAGGTTCTGTATGAAGCTCACGGTCGTGTCGCTGGCGGCAATCCCGCTGCCGCCCATGCGCCTGCATGGAGTGCCGGAGGCATATTCCCCGTCCAGGTCTAAGTAGCTGCCGTCGTAAAGCTGGATGCCGTTCACAGGGGCTGCATTGTCCGGCGCAGCGTCATCTGGTGCGTCCGTCGCGTCCACAACGGGTTCGGAATCTGTGGCCTGTTCCGTAGGTGCGGTGCCTGTGGGCTGGCTGTCAGGCGCGGGGTCTTTGCCGCCGCAAGCGGACAGCACAAGCAGCATGGATGCTGCAATAAATGATGCAATAAGTTTCTTTTTCATACAGGTTTTCCCTTTCTCATTTATAAAATCTCAACGGTACTTGCCTTTGGGGGTGGTACTTCATTTCCCGTCCCCCACAGGCTTTTCCGTCGA
>JAAVZD010000162.1 GCA_022791475.1 Clostridia bacterium
CACGCCTCCCCCCCCTACGCTTTGGGTGGTAGGCGATTCCACTGCCGCGGCTTTTCAGGATACCAACTATTATTACCCCCGCTATGGGTGGGGCACCCAGCTGGACCGGTATTTTCAGGGGATCACCATTGAAAACCTGGCTGTCTCCGGCACCAGCTCCCAAAGCTTCCTCCAGACCTCCCAGTACCGGCGCCTCCTCCAGGAGATAGAAGCCGGGGATTATGTGGTCATCGGGTTCGGGCACAACGACGAAAAACCGGAATCCCTGCGCTACACCAATCCCAACACCTCGATTTCCACACCAGGTTCCATCCAGCATTACCTGTTTGAGTATTACATCCGTCCGGTCCGGGAAGCGGGGGCCAGCCCTATACTTTGTACCCCCATTGTCCGCCGGGATTTAGGGAACAATTATACCGGGGCCAGTGGCCATATCACCGAATCCCAGTCCACCATTGACGGTGCTTTTCCCGGTGGCAACTATGCCAAGGCTATCCAAAACGCCGGCGTCGCCAAAAGCGTGCCTGTCCTAAATTTAACCAAACGGACCCGGGAAATCTACCAGCAGTTAGGGGCCCAGGGCGTCAAAGACCGCCACGCCTGGCTTTCTTCCCGGGATGTCAGCATTGACAACACCCATACCAATATCTACGGCGCCGCCTGGAACGCCTGGCTTATTGCCGACGAACTCCAAAAAACCGATTGCCCGTTAAAACAGTACCTGGTGGAAAACCCGGCCCCCCCTGACCCGTCCATCCTGGCCGTAAACCCGCTGTACCAGGAGAAAACTTTCAACCGCCCGTCCCAGGAAAGCTCCCTTTGGCCAAATGCCGGGGATTGGAAGGCGACCGTGTTCGGCGACATCGGGGCCTATGAATATATGAACAACGTCTATTTTACCATGGAGCCGGAAGAAAACGGCTCTATCCACATGGCGGCCGGGCGGTTTGATGAAAACGACGGCTCCCGTGCCACGTTCCGGGTGGGGAAGATTTCCCCCGATACGGACGGGGTTGCCATGTATTACCAGGCCGTCCCGGCCGGGCGGAATTTCACTTTATCCGCGGATGTTTTTATTAACCGGCTAGACGCCAACAACCAGGCTTCTTTTGGGCTTATGGTGCGGGACGATATTTACCTGGACCTGATTACCAATGATACTTTGGGGGATTACGTGGCCGCAGGGCCCCTGATGATGGGTTCTTCCCAGCCATGGAACTGCTTTGCACGGAAGAATTCCACCCTTACCCAAGGCGGGGAGGCTTCCCGCATTTACCGGCCTGGGGACGCCCTTCACCTGGAAATCCGCAAAACTTCCGACGGCTACACCTGCACTTTGGGGGACAATCCCCCTGTCTCTGCAGGATTTGATTTCCCATTGGCTTCCCTTGACCCCGAATATGTTTATCCGGGCCTGTTCGTTGCCAGAAGCG
>JAAVZD010000025.1 GCA_022791475.1 Clostridia bacterium
AGCGAACAAAACAAATTTTTGCAAATAATATTTTTATTCTACTATTGCAATTTATAAAAATTATGATATACTTTAGTAAATTGATTGATATTTGTATCAATCGTTAAGAGAAAAAAGTTGTAGATAACTACGACGTTCGCTCCAATACTGTGCACCCCTATGGAATAAGGAATTATTTCAATGAGGTGCTTTTTTAATGAATAATTATAATTAAGCGCTAAGAGCACTTAGGTATTATTCACTATTCATTAATTCTAAATTTTTATCTATATTAATATTTTTAGAAATTTGTTTGATATATTATTCTAATTCTTAAAAAAATTATAATTTAAATATGAAAGTTTAGGTATAATAAATTTCAGTCCAAACTATTGCAAATTTAAATATGCTAATATATACTAAATTAAAAGTTAAATATCTAGAACTATCCAGAGTTTACAAGAATTAGATATAAGAAGGGAGAATATAATGGAATTTAATACTGAACCAATAAATATTTTTGATTTTGATGGAACATTAACTACAGAAACATGGCCTAAGTTTTGGGTATGGGTTAAGAAATTTGGATATAGCGGAGAAAAAAGAAATGATAATTTAGAAGGAGCATTAGCAGAATATAGAAGAACACATGATGGAGATGCATTAGAGACATTTTTTGGCTTTTTTAATGATTTACTTGTTGATAATAAAGAAGTTCTTACATATGAAGAGCTTATGGAAGGAGAAAAATATATTCAATATAATCCTGGTGTAAGGGAATTTATTGAAAAAGCATCTGCAAAAAATTACATAGTTTCTGGAGGGCTAAAGGAGTTTTTACAAAAACTTAAAATAGCAAATAATTTTGATACTATTTATGGTACACCTGTAAAACATAATCAAGATGGTTTAATTACAGGGATTGGAGAAGTAATGACAGATGACAAAAAAATATTAGCAATTAAAGAAATATTAAAACTAAACAATAGACAAGAAAATGACTGTCGAAATGTATATTATATAGGTGATGGATATAGTGATGCTATAGCAATGAGATTTGTACATAATAATGGTGGAAAGGCAGTTTTTGTCCATCAGCCAAATAAAAATGATGGATTATATGAATATACTAATAAAATTTATGAGAAATTAAATTCTGATGGAATGGTTGACTTTTGTTGCCTTGCAGACTATAGAAATGGAAGTACACTTTCAAATATATTACAAAGACAAAAAACAAAGCTTGAATTGTCAGATGATGAATTAGATAGGTAATATATATAGGAAAAAGGAAAAATGTTTAAAAAAGCATTTTTCCTTTTTAATGAATAATTACTAAATGAGCATTATAAATAAAACAAAAATTATTCACTATTCATTATTCACTCTTCACTGCAACGTTAGTTGCACATTTAGTATCTCCACTTCATACTAATATTATCTTGATCCTTAGAAATTTTAGGATCCAAATAAGGAGGTCTATATTCTCTTTTCCAAATAGGAGGAAGGAAATATTTATTTCCTTTAGATTTTACATAAGGGGCAAAAGGAACAGTAGTACTTAAACCAAAAGACTTCATATTTGTAATTAAAGAAATATACACAAAAAGTCCTAAACTTATACCTAAAAATCCAGCCATAAAACCTAGTAATATAAATAAAAATCTAAATAATCTTAAATGAAAACTAAAAGTATAATCTGGAATAGTAGAAGAGGCAATAGCAGTAATTGCAACTATAATAATAAGAGTAGGGCTAACAATACTAGCACTAACAGCAGCTTCGCCTATAACTAAAGCGCCAACAATACCAATGGTAGAGCCAATAGGAGAAGGAACTCTTAAAGAAGCTTCACGAATAAGCTCAAAAGATATTTCCATAAGAAGAATTTCCAAAATTATAGGAAATGGAACGTTTTCTCTTGCGGAGAGTATAGAAAACAGTAATTCAGTAGGAAATATTTCTTGATGAAAACTTGTTATAGCAACATAAACGCCAGGAAGTAATAAGGTAATTATTGCACCTAAAAGACGAATTCCCTTTAAGAAATTAGAATATGCAGGTTTTAAATTTATATCTTCTGGTGTAGATAAAAAATCTGTTAATGTAGCTGGAACAATTAAAGCAAAGGGAGTACCATTAACAATAATAATAACTCTACCTTGAAGCAAATGCCTAGAAGCAGTATCTGGTCTTTCAGTAGATAACACTTTAGGTAATCCTAAATCATTACTATCTACTATTAATTGCTCTAATTCACCAGCAGAAAGAATAGAATCAACTTGCAAATTATTAATTCTATATTCGACCTCTGAAACTAAGTCTGAATTAGCAATATCTTTTATATAACATATAGCGCACTTAGTTTTTGTAATATTACCAACTTCTATGTTCTGAATAATTAAACCTTCATTATTTATAATTCTACGAAGAAGAGAAGTATTAGTTCTTATATTTTCAACAAAAGCTTCATGAGGACCTTTAATAACAATTTCATTTTTAGGTGATTCTACACTTCTTTGCTTAAAACCTTTTACTTCTATATTAAAAGCTACATTTAAAGTATCAATAAATAAAGCACAATTTCCAGAATTTATGCCACTTATAATTTCATCAAAAGTAGAACTCTCGCTCAAACTATTTTGAGGAATTAAACAGCTAGAAATATAGTCAAGAATATTAAATTTCTTAACTTTTCTAACAGTAATGTTATTAGTTTTAGCTTCAGATATAATTCTATCTTCATTACCTTCATAAGTATTTGCATCATTTCTTAACATTAAAGGTTTAAGAACATAATTATTAACTAAATCAGTATCTACCATTCCATCAATAAATAATAAAAATGCATTATATTGTCTATTACGTGCATAAAGAGAAAATTCTCTAATAACAATATCACTATTAATTAAAGAATTATATCTAGTTTTAATATATTCTAAATTAAGTTCTATACTAGGAAAAATACTTTTAGGTTCCATAGTTTTATCTTGGTCATTAGTAGAAATCTTATTTTCATTATAATTTTCAGGTAAACTAAAATCGTATTGTTCTCTATTTTCAATAGTAAAAAAATTATTAAAAACTTTTTTAAAATCCATATATTTCAATCCTTTTTTTATATATAATATATGTATATGTTTTCCAAATAATTGATAAAATATGTATTATGAACTATATAATTAAAGAAAGGCGTTTAGTAAATAAAAAAACACATTGATTTTTTTATAACGAAAACAAGCACTCTAACTTTTTTAATGTTAGAGTGCTTGTTTTTAATCTTTTAATCTATCACTATAGATAGGGTCTATAAAAGGATAACAATAAATATATTCTGTATGTTTTATACCTAATTCACTATTTAATATTTCAGCAATTTCCTCAGCTTCTTTTTTGAGTCTTTCTAATTCTTCTTGCAATCTTTTTAACTTTAAATTCAAATCTTCAATCTGCTTCTCTAATGAAGCAAATTCTTCAATTTTTTTATGATATAAATTGGTAGCGATATCAGAAATGGGTTTAAAATCAATATTACAATAATGCTTAATACGTTTTATCTCTAATTCTTTAACATATTCTACAGATTCTATCTCACGTACCTCTAATCCACATATACTACATCTACAAAATATCATTTCTGGGTGTGGATTTACTGTACCATCCAACAACCCTCTTTCGATCATACCTTTCGTAAGGCTATAATATTTCGAATTTTTATTACCTGCAGAAGGAATTCTTTCTTCTGCTATAGTAATTTTAAAAAATTCTGGATGATTGCATTTTTTTTGCCAAGTGCTATCAAAATCTTGTTTTTCTCTTTTCATATCTTGTAATGTTTTTTCTAATTCTTTAATCTGTGATTCTAATAATCTTATATTACTAACTAAATTTTTAACACTTTCAATATAAGAATTATTAGCAATAGGAATAGAGCTATCTTCTTTCATAATAAATTATCCATATCCTTTCCTCTACTAATTATAGTAGGCAATTATATATAAAATTTATACATATATTTTATCATAAATTATATAATATATCAACTAATTTAATAAAAGTTCTGTTAGTTTCAAATATTGACATTTATATAAAATAGGATATAATAATTTTAACTACATACAATATAATCGAAAGGAAAAATGCATATGAAAATAATATATAAAAACATGGAAATTGAAATAAATGAAAATGATAGAGTAATAGATGCTTTTAAAGAAAAAATAGAAGAAAACAATAATATAATTGCTTGTATGGTTAATAATGAAGTAAAGAACTTAAATTATAAATTACAAAATAATGATAAAATAGAATTATTAAGTACAACTGATAGAGATGGAGCCAGAATTTATACAAGAGGACTTTTATTTATAATGTCAATGGCTTTTAAAGAATTATATCCAGAAATATTACTTACAGTAAATTATCAATTAAAAAGTAGTATGATATGTGAACTTAAAAATATTGAACCTACTGAAGAAATGATAGAAAATGTACGTAACAAAATGCAAGAAATAATAGATGCAAATATTGATATTGAAAAAAGAGAGCTACCAAGAGAAAAGGCAATAGAATTTTTAAAAAAAGAAAATACAACTATAGGAAAAGCACAGTTAGAAGATAAAGAAAAAAATGAAATGTCTTTATATTTTTGTAATGAATATTATAATTACTTCTTCGGAGTTATGCCAATTTCAACAGGTTTTATAAAATTATTTGACATTATGAAATATAATAATGGATTTTTAATAAGGTATCCAAGTAAAAAAGACCCAAATAAAATTATGCCATATGAAGAAACTAAAAAATTACTACGAACATTAGAAGAATATGATGATATATACAATGCATTAGGAGTATGCAATTTAGACCAAATAAATAAAATAATAAGAGAAGGGAAAGCGAAAGAACTTATATTAATATCAGAAGCTCTTCACGAAAAGAAAATTTCACAAATAGCAGATGAAGTAGCAAAAAATAAAGAAAAAAGAATAATACTAATAGCAGGACCATCATCTTCTGGAAAAACAACATTTGCAAAAAGATTAGGAATTCAGCTTAGACTAAATGGAATAAAGCCAAAAACAATTTCAGTAGACAACTATTTTGTAGAAAGGGAAGAGACCCCGCTAGATGAAAACGGAAAGCCAAATTTTGAAGCATTAGAAGCGGTAGACTTGAAATTATTAAATGATGATTTGGGCAAACTTCTAAATGGAGAAGAAATAAAAATGCCAACTTTTAACTTCAAAACAGGGCATAAAGAATACTTAGGAAATACAATGAAATTAGAAGAAGACGAAGTGCTAGTAATGGAAGGAATACACTGTTTGAATGATAATTTAACACCTGCAATTCCAAAAGAACAAAAATTCAAAATATATATAAGTGCATTAACAGTATTAAATATAGATTACTACAACAGAATATCAACAACCGATACAAGAATAATAAGAAGAACAGTAAGAGATAACCAATTTAGAGGCTATAACGCAAAAAGAACTTTAGGGGCATGGTCATCAGTAACAGCTGGAGAAGAAAAAAACATATTCCCATATCAAGAACAAGCAGACGTAATGTTCAACACCTCACTAATATACGAAATAAACGCACTAAGAAATTATGCACTACCACTATTTGAACAAATAACGCCAGAAGACGACGAATACTCAGAAGCAAAAAGACTATGCAAATTCTTAAAATACTTCGAACCAATAGATACCGAATATATACCTAAAAATTCATTGTTACAAGAGTTCTTAGGAAATAGTATATTTGAAGAATAAGCACAGAAGGAACGCCCATTTCCGTACAAAAACGGCACAGAGGGAACACCCTTTTGATATAATAAATATAGTTAATAAAATAGCTGTAGGGGTCGCTGTCTTCGGCGACCTGTTACTCCAACGAAATTGCTTAAATAAATATATAATTTAGGGCGATTTCGTTTAAGCATGGACGACTAATAGTCATCTCTACATAAAAATATTTAAATATTAGAAAGGACAAAAAATGGCAGGTAAATTTACAGAAATAGATGAAGAATTTATATGTGAAAATTGCGGAAAAAAAGTAGAAAAACTAGGCTACTCATGCAGAAACCATTGCCCACACTGTTTGCACTCAAAACACGTAGATATAAACCCAGGAGATAGGGAAGAAGAGTGCCATGGGGTACTAGAACCAATTGGGCTAGAAATAGATAGCAAAAAAGGCTATGTAATAATATTCAAATGCAAAAAATGTGGAGCAATTAGAAAAAATAAAACAGCAAAAGATGATAATATGGATTTAATAATAAAATTAAGTGCAAAACATTAAAGAGATAAAAGTAGGAAAGAATTTGGATGAGTCCCAATTCTTTCTTACTTTTCTAAATTTCTCTATTCAAATTCCCATTAGTATAATCCTTACCCTCTAATCTATTGCCCTCCAAAACAACATTAACAATATCATTTATTTCATCAATACTTTCGTCTATAACATCAATTCTATAAGAATTAACATTAAAGTCAGAGCCATTTATTGAGGTTATTTTACTGTTATAAATAGTAGTAACAGTTTGAATACTATCAGGCATAATTCTAAAACTAAAGCCAAGTCTATCTTTTAAATAATATTTAACATCTTCTTTACACTTGCTACCACAAGTAGGGTAGCATTTGTTAGTACCGCCAAGCAAGCAGTAGTTAGAAGTCATTAGTGGAGTTCTTCCATAAACAATAAGTTCATTATTAGCTACCTTATGCTCACAAATAGAATTAATAGTAGAACTATTAAGCTCAGGCGAAATAGTAATTTTGCTTATACCTAAATTTTGAAGAATTTTATCAGTATAATTGTTATAAACATTTAAAGTATAATTTGCAATATACTCAAACTTATCGCTATATTTTTCTTTCAAATTACTAATAAATACACATGAAGAAATGTTAGAAATAACAAATCCTTTAATATTAAATTTATCAATAGAATTTGAAACAATATTATTTAAAAGGTTTTTATAATTAGCTTTTATAACTGTAGGCAAATAAATGTAAGCTTTAAAGTTTTCACAAATAGAATGTAACTCTTTTTCAAGTTTCTTATTAGCAAAATATTTTAAAGGTATATACACATTATCAACATTCTTAAGTAAACTATAATCAATATCTTTATTTATAACATTAAGAAGAAGAGAAATCTTCCTATTTTTTGCTCCTACCTTTTTATTATTAGAAGTCAAACTTAATTTTACACTTTTACCTTTTCTAAAAATTCTAGAATTAGAAATAGATAAAATTTCATCTAAGCAGTTCCTTCTAAGTTCATTTAGAACACTAATAGAAGGAATAAATAAATTATCTTCTAAATCAACGTTAATAGTTTCAAAATTAAAAATAGTATTATTAGTTTTAGAAATTTGAGCCTTAATTCTTTCTTCATCAATAGGTCTAGAATTTGCTTTAACTGCTACAATATCTGACTTATGATGAACAGTTATATTATTAAAAATGTCATTGTCACTAGAAATAGTGCTAACAGTAAGCTCTATAGGCTCATTTTCTCTAATTTTTACAAAAGCTGATAGAAAAATTTTTCTATTTTCTGTGCTATATGAAAGTTTGCTATTTGCAGAAAGTTCTTTACTAGCAAGTTTATAAATTTTATCGCCAATACCAATATTACCCTTCATTCTACCAATTTCAACTAATTGCTTTTTATTAGCAGTAGTAACATTTTTGCCCTTAATCATAAGTTCAGAAACAGTATATTTAGTAGTTTCATTTTCAAAACCAATAGTATCACCTATAGAAATAGAATCAGTCAAATTAAAGAAAATATGACCTTTATTAGGTTTAAAATTAGAAACATTACCAATATAAATTCCCATATGATTAGGCTTTTTAGAATAAACCAAATCTTTATTAGCAGTATTAGCAAGATGCCCACCGAGAAAAACCACCACGGTTAAAAACTTGTATAAGTTCTTTTTTATCTATTTCATCAATAACATAAGGTTTATCAGATAAAGCCAAGTCAATATATTTTCTATAAATTCTAGTAACAGTAGCAACATACTCAGGAGATTTCATTCTACCTTCAATTTTAAAGCACATAACCCCACTATTTATCAAATCAGGAATAAACTCCAAACCACACAAATCCCTAGTACTAAGCAAATAACCATTCCCATTAGGGATGTTCCCAAATGGGGTATCTGTCACTTTTGGGGTATCTGCCACTTTTGAGACAAGTTTATATGGAAGCCTACATGGCTGAGCACATCTACCACGGTTTCCGTGACCTTCCGCCAACCATACTAGAAAATAGACATTGACCTGAATATGAAATACACAATGCACCATGTATAAATGTTTCTATTTCAACATTAGAATGTGCACAAATATATGTAATTTCTTCTAGCGAAAGCTCTCTTGAAAGTACAACACGTTTAAAGCCTAGCTTCTCAGCTTCAAGAACACCTTCTAAATTATGTATGGTCATTTGTGTACTTGCATGTATTGGTAAATCTGGAAAGTTTTCTATTAAAGTTTTTGCTAAACCTAAGTCTTGAACAATAATTGCATCAATTCCAAATTCATAAGCTTTTTCTGCAAGTATAATAGCATCTTCAAATTCTTCATTTTTTATTAAAGTATTTAAAGTAAGGTGTGTGTTTACACCTCTTTGCTTAGCATAAGTAATAGCTTCTTTTAAGTTAGTTAAATCAAAATTAGTAGCTGAAGCCCTAGCATTAAAATTAGCAGCTCCAAAATATACACTATCTGCACCATTTTGTACAGCAGCTTTTAAACATTCAAAATCTCCAACAGGAGAAAGTAATTCAATTTTTTTCATATTTAATTAATTCCTTCGTTTATTATATTATTTAAAGATAAGCCAGAGTGAGTGAGTGCTTTTCTAATGTTTACAAGTTCGCTTTGCTCACTTGCATAAGTTATCTCTAATTTGCTTTGCTCATAAGAGCTAACTTAATTGTAACACAAAAAACAGAAAATGCATACTATATTATATAATAATCATAGAGAAACTATGAAAATAAAAAAGGGAGGGCTAAAACATGCAAGATGAAATAAGAAATTGCGGATGTGGCTGCAATGATGGATGTGGATGCAATAATAATTGTGGATGTAATAATTGCGGATGTGGAAATAATGGATTTTTAGGAAATTTATTTGGAAGAAATGGCTGTGGCTGTGGAGATTCTGAAATATTATTCTTCATAATAGTATTCTTACTATTATTCACAAACTTTGGCTGTGGATGTGGCAGAGGTTGCTAAGATAATACAATAAGAAACTGGTTATTACTTAAAAACCAGTTTCTTGTTGTTTGTTTATTACTAAAATATTACATTTTTGTAAGTTTAACCAAATTTATTGACTTGATTTTTCCTTAATGATATACTTCTATTGTAGAAAATTGTCAAAAAAATGACAAAATTTAAGGAGGAATTAAAGTGAAAAATAGATTAAAAATAATGAGCAATAAGACAATTGCAATTCTAACTATTCTAACTTTACTAATATATATAATAATAAATTTTTTAAATATAAATGTAACATATGCAAAGCATGTTAGTGAATCAAAACAACCTAGAGAAGAATATAACAGTAGTAAGATTGATAAATATCCAGGATATAAAGAATTAATAGAAAAAATAAAAATACAGCATCCAAATTGGAAAATTAAAATACACTATACTAATTTAGATTGGAAAACAGTATTACAAAATGAAACAACAGGAGCACATACTAGAAATTTAGTACCAAAAGAAAGTATAAGTTCATGGATTTGCCCAGAATGTGGCTCAAAGCCACAAGACTCTGGCTCATGGGTATGTGCATCAGAAGCAATAGTTGCATATTTTATGGATCCAAGAAACTGGATAAATGATGATTACATGTTTCAATTTGAAAATCTATCATTTAATGAATCAATACAAACTGTAGATGGAGTGCAAAAAATCACATCAAGAATTGGATACATGCAAGGAAATACAGTTACATATACTACAACAACTGGGGCAAAAGCAACAATAAATAAATCCTATGCACAAATAATTTATGAAGCAGCAAAAGAGGCTGGTATTAGCCCATATCATTTAGCTTCTAGAATAAAGCAAGAACAAGGAGTAGGCTCATCTCCAAGTGGAACAGCAACAGGTACATATACAGCAGAATACATAGGATATTATAATTTTTTAAATATAGGTGCAACTGGAGGAAATGGAAATCCAGATCTTACTGTTAGAAATGGATTAAAAAAGGCTAAAGACAGTGGATGGACAAGCCCAGAAAAATCTATAAAAGCAGGAGCAAAAGAATTAGCAAGTGGATATATAAATAATGGACAAGATACATTATATTTACAAAAATTTGATGTAGATGATAATGGAAGTTTATTTTATCATCAATATATGCAAAATTTACAAGCAGCAAAAAGTGAAAGTACAAATATGAGATCAACATATGCTGACCTTGGATTTATAGATAATACTATAGAGTTTTTGATACCAGTTTTTGAAAATATGCCTTCAGTACCATGTACAATGCCAGGAACAGAACATATAGTCACACAAAATGCTCAAATTAAAGCAGGGCATACAGGAATAAAAGTAAGAGAAAGTGCAACTACATCTTCAAGAATACTAAGAGAAATAAATTCAGGAGAAAAATTTCTAAGAATAGAAATAGGAACACAAAATATTGATAAATATTATTGGGATAAAATAGTATTATCAGATGGAACAAAAGGTTATATAGCAAATGATTTTATAGAGCAAATAAATGATATAGTAACTTGTAATGAAACAGTTACAGTGACAGGTTCAGATGTGCGTTTGAGAAATGGACCAGGAACATCAGGAACAACAGTAAAAGAATATTTAAATAAAGGTCAGATATTAACAAGAATAGAAAAGAATAAATATAATTTAGATGGTTTGTATTGGGATAGAGTAATAACTTCAAGTGGATTACAAGGATATGTTGCTTCAAATTACTTAGAATTAGTACCTAAAAATGATGCATTTAAAATAGATGGAAATAATTTAATTTGTGAACCAGATACAACAGTAGAAAATGTAAAAGCACAACATGCGAATGCTATTATAAAAAATTCAAGTGGAACAATAATAACAACAGGAAATATTGGAACTGATTATACAGTTACAATTGATAATAAAATATATGTTGTTATAAAACTTGGGGATGTTAATGGAGATGGAAGAATAACTCCAGCAGATTCAACTGTAATATTAAGAACTTATGTAGGATTAAATAAACTAAGTGATACAAAGCGAATAGCGGCAGACACTAATCATGATGGAAAAGTGGCACCATCAGATTCAACTATAGTATTAAGAAACTATGTTAAGCTACAAGAAATAAAATTATAATCAAGTAAGGAGATTATTTAAAATGAAAAAGAAAATTAGATATATTTTATTATTAAGTTTACTATTTGTAATAATATTATGTGCAAAATCATATGCAAGAATAACTACAAATGATCCTACTGTTGAATCAGGAGGAACTGTTACTATAACAGTAAATAGTCAGGAAGGAGTAGCTTCAGGTGCAATAAAATTGACATCAAATGGAGGTTTGACATTAAAAAGTGCAACTGGAGGAACAGTTAATGGAGGTTTAGTAGCTTTTTCACAAGCAAATAATAAAACTTCAGGAATTGCAACTTATACATTTACTGTACCAACAGTAACAGCAAATACAACATATAAAGTTACATTTTCTTCACAAGATATGGCAGATGAAATTGGAAATCCAGTATCAGCATCAACTGCAACATCAACTGTAACAGTTAAAGCAAAAACAACAACTAATCCTGGAGATTCAACAGGAGGAAACAATGGAGGAGGATCTACTGGAGGTAATAATGGGGGGTCTACAACAGTTACAGAACCAAAATTTACATCAGCAAATAAAACAGTATATGCAACAGGAGATATAAACCTACGTTCAAGTTGGTCAACTTCTAGCAGTGCTACTAAAATATCAAAAGGAACAGAACTAAAACTAACAGGAACATCTACTCAGAAAGTAAATGGATATGTATGGTATAGAGTAACATATAATGGACAAACAAAATATGTTTCAAGAGATTTAATAACAGAAACAAAACCAGAAGAGAAATCAAACAATACAAACTTAAAACTATTAAGTATAGAAGGAGTAGAGTTAACACCAGCATTTTCAGCAAATATAACAGAATATTCAGCAAAATTAACAAATTACAAAGAACAAAGTTTAAAAATAAATGCAGAAGCAGAGGATAGCAAATCAACATTAAAAATAGAAGGAAATGAAGAAATTAAAATAGGAGAAAATGTAATATCGGTTACAGTAACAGCAGAAGATGGAACAACAAAAGTATATAAAATAACTATAACGAACGAAGAAAAAGAAGGTTTAGGACTTTCAAGCTTGGTTATAAAAGGTGTAGAACTAAAGAATTTCTCACCATCTAAATTTAATTATGAAATAGAATTTAAAGAATTAGACCAATTAGAAATAGAAGCAATAGCAAATGAAGAAGGTGCAACAGTTGAAATAGTTGGAAATGAAAATTTAACTGAATTAGGAGAACATATAATAACGATTATAGTAACATCAGCAGATGGAGAGCAAATTGCAACATATACAATAACAGCGAATAAATTAGCAGTAGAAGAAGCTAAACAAGAATTAGATATAAAATCAATATTAATATGTGCAGTAATAGCACTAGTAGTATTAGTTGCAATTATAATACTAATTGTAAGGTATGTAAAAGGAAATAGTAATGCAGAAATTGATTATGTATATAATGATAATTTAGATAATAAAGAAGATGAAGAACTAATAGAAAAAGAAAATAATAAAATTGGAGAAACAGCAAAAGAAGAAACAAAAAAAGATGAAAAACCAACAATAGACGATTTGTATGCAGATTATGATGATGAACCTAAAAGAAAACGTGGAAAAGGAAGACATTCTAAATAGTCATATGAAAAAGAAAGTGAGTTTTTAATGAAGTGATAAAATAAATGTAGACACAAAAAAGTGTTTACATTTATTTTTTTGTGTCTACATTTATTTTATTACTTCACATATATATTGTTTTTTTACTATTAATTCTTAATTTAAGCAAGTTTGGAGCTACTGGGCAGAATCGAACTGCCGACCTACAGGTTACGAATCTGTTGCTCTACCAACTGAGCTACAGTAGCGTATCTATATATGTTTAAATGAAGACTGGCTGTCACATTAACAAAATTATTTTACTACAATAAAACCAAAAAATCAATAATAAAATGATTAATTATACTTGCGATTAACATAAAGTTACATTATAATGATATTGTTATACTATAATTAAAGAAATAGAAGAATTTATATTTCTCATCAAAACTCGATTATAATTCATACAATTAAAACATAAAAAGGAGGAAGCATTATGATTATGAAAATATGGGTTGATGATGTTAGGCCTATTCCAGATAAGGATTATATATTGGCCAAAAGTACAAACGAAGCAATTTCAATCGTACAAGAATGCGAAGAAAAGATTAGAAAAACAGGAGAAGTGCCAAGTGAGCAGAACATTGTAATAGATCTTGACCATGATTCGGGCGATTTTTTATATGAAAAGTGGTTGATAGTTTTTCTATTTTATGTTATAGTAAAAACACTAACAAAATGTAAAATAGACTATATATTAAATAGGAGGAAACAAAATTGGGCTTTTTTGATAAATTAAAACAAGGATTAAGTAAAACAAAAACATCTTTTGATGAAAAGATAAATGATGTATTTAGTAATTTTAGAAAAGTAGATGAAGAACTTTTAGAAGAATTAGAAGAAGTTCTTATAATGTCAGATGTAGGAAGTGGGACAACTTTAGAAATAATAGATAGATTACGAGATAAAATAAAAAAAGAAAGCATAAATGAAACAGAAGAAGTAAAAAAAGCACTAAAACAAGTAATAAAAGAAATTTTAGATAATGAAGATAGCAGTTTAAAACTTGAAACAAATCCAGCAATCATTTTAGTAGTTGGAGTAAATGGAGTAGGAAAGACAACATCAATTGGGAAAATTGCAAACAACCTAAGAAAGAATGGAAAAAAAGTAGTAATAGCAGCAGCAGATACATTTAGAGCAGCAGCAGTAGAACAACTAGAAATATGGGCTAATAGAGCAGGATGTGACATAGTAAAAAGGGAAGAAGGAACAGACCCAGCCTCAGTAGTATATGATGCAATAAAAATAACAAAAGAAAAAAATGCAGATGTTTTAATATGTGACACAGCAGGAAGACTTCACAACAAAAAATACTTAATGGATGAATTAATAAAAATAAAAAAAGTAATAGATAATGGGTTGCCAGATGCCTCAAAAGAAGTACTTATGGTGCTTGATGCCACAACAGGCCAAAATGCAATAGAGCAAGTAAAAGCTTTTAAAGAAACAGTAGATATTACAGGAATTATTCTTACAAAATTAGATGGAACAGCTAAAGGTGGCGTAGTAATTGGAATAGTTAAGGAAAATAATATGCCTATTAAATTTATAGGTGTAGGAGAGCAAATTGATGATATGGAAGCATTTAAATCAGAAGAATTTGTAAATGCATTATTAGAAGATTAAAAAGAAGTAGGACAAGTAAAGCTTACCTAATACAAAATAAAATATGGAGGTAAAAAAATATGCCTGAAAACAAAAAAAATATAAAAATTAAAAATAAGAAAAGACTAATTACTGTGCTTGCAGTTTTAACAATTGCAATAATAGTAGCGTATATTTTATTTAGAGGTAGTTACCTAGAAATGAAAGAAATAGGCGAAAATTATGTTTCTGTATATTGGAAAAATATAAGTTATACAGCAATAGTATTAGCAATAAATTTTGCATTTATATATATATCAATATATATAACAAATAGAAAAATAAGAGTAGGATTAAAAGAATTTTTTGACCAAGAAAACAAAAAAATGCCAAAGCTATTAAATAAATCAATAGCATTTATAGGTGGAATTGTAATAAGTGCAGTAACCTCAAGTCTTATATTAAATAAAGCAATGCTTTGTTTTAATAAAGCACAATTTGGAATAACAGACCCAATATTTAATATGGATATAGGATACTTTATATTTCAAAAGCCATTTATAGAATTAATGCTTTGGTACCTAATTATAGTAGTAATAGCACTATTAATATATAAAGTAGTATATTATATTATTACTTTTAATATGTTTTTTGATGGTATAGATAGAAAAACTTTAAAAAATAGTAAACTAATAAAACAAATATTAACAACAATAATGATACTTTCGGTTTTACTTGCAGGTTTAATATTCCTAAGTTCACAAAGTATAGGAACAGATAAATTCATGACATTAAAAGATGAAAGTACAACATATTCATTATATGGCTCAGGATTTGTAGACGTAAATATAAAAGTATGGGGATATAGAATTTTAGCAGTTATCATAATAGTAGCAGTATATATGGGAATAAAATATTTTAAACAAGATAAAACCAAAAAAGTATTTATATGTATATTCTCAGTACCAGTCTATTTAATATTATTATTCATAATACTAGCAGGAACACAAAGTATATATGTAAATGCAAATGAATATGATAAAGAAAAAGAATATATTGCTCAAAATATAAGAAATACAAAAGATGCATATGGAATTAATATAGAAGAAATATCATTATCAGATGCAGAAACAATGAAATTAGAAGATGTTACAACTTACAAAAATGTATTAAATAATATAGCAATAGTAGATAAAGATATAGTACTAAAAGATTTAAATAATGGTCAAACAGCAAAAGGATATTACTCATATAGAACTTCTCAAATAGGTAAATATATAGTAGATGGAAAAGAAACCCTAGTATATATTTCACCAAGAGAAATAGTAAATAGTATAGGAACTTATAATAGTAAAACATATGAACATACTCATGGGTATGGAACAATAATAACTTCTGCAACAACTACGAATGAAAATGGAACTATTGAAAATATACAAAAAGATTTTGAAAGCAAAGAGCAAAAAATAGCAATAGTAGAGCCACGAATTTATTATGGTTTAGAAACAAACGATACAGTTGTTACAAAAAGTAACTCAAATTCAGAATTTGATTACCCTATACTAGATTCAGAAAGTGCAGAAAATGCAGAAAATGAATATAATGGAAAATCAGGTTTAAACTTAAACTTTATAGACAGAATAATTCTTTCAATAAAAGAAGGAGACTTAAAATTAGCATTCTCAGGAAATGTAACACAAAATAGTAAAATACTAATTAATAGAAATATAATAAATAGAGCAAAAGTAGTTATGCCATATTTGAAATATGATGAAGACCCATATATGGTAATAACAGAAGAAGGAAAATTAGTATGGGTATTAGATGCATACACAATATCAAATAATTATCCATATTCACAAAAAACTATACTTCAAGAAACACAAACAACAAAACTTGAATTAAACTATATCAGAAATTCAGTAAAAGTATTAATAGATAGCTACGATGGAACAATGAAATTCTATATTACAGATAGAAACGACCCAATAGTAATGGCATATTATAACATATATCCAGACCTATTTGTTAACTTAGAAGAAAATATACCTAGTGATATAAGCAGTCATTTTGTATATCCAAAATACTTATATAATGTTCAAGCAGATATAATAGCAAGATATCACAATATTCAACCAGATGTACTATACAGAGGAGATGATGTATGGGATATAGCAACAAGTAATACAGGAAAAGTAACAACAAAAGCAGGAACTCAAATGAAACCATATTATACAATGGTAAAATCAGTAGACAGTAATGAAGCAAATTTAGGTCTAATATTACCTTATACAATGTATGGAAGACAAAACTTAATTTCATACATAGTAGGAACATGTAACAATGATGGAAATACAAACTTAAAAATTTATAAATATCAAGCAAATAGCAATATATTAGGACCAATGCAGTTAGATACGCAAATTGAAGAAGATGAAACAATACAAAAAGAAATTGAAAGCCTAAATGTAACAGGAATAAAAATTAGTAAAAATATGATAGTAGTTCCACTAGATAACACACTATTATATGTAGAACCAATATATACACAATATATAAACGAAAAAGATTCATTGCCAACACTTAAAAAAGTAATTGTAGCATCAGGAACAAAAGTAGCAATAGGAAACAATTTAAAAGATGCAATTTCAAACTTAGTTTCTAAATATGCAGTAGACTTAGAAATAGAAAATACAGATACAATAG
Source organism: Clostridia bacterium (assembly GCA_022791475.1). Next base: position 17,295 of record JAAVZD010000025.1, read on the forward strand.
AAGATTTGTTAGAAACAATAATAAAAGCAAATAAAAACCTAACCAACTCAAACGGAAGCAATGACTGGGAAATGATGGGTAAGGACGTAAAAAAATTACAAGAACTAATAAATAAACTAGAAACTCTAGTAGAAGAAGAACAACAAAGAAAATCCAACGAACAAGCACAAAATACAAATACAGTACAAGAAAACACAGTAAACGAAATAACAAACAACATATAATTAAAAATAATTGTAGGAGAGGTATTTAAAAATGGAGATAAATTCCCTGATGAATTAATTTTCGTTGGACATCACTATTCAGAGAATATGGTAAAAGATGTTCTAAGAACTCTTGAACTTAGTTACGAGATTAACCAAATGGGGTGACTACTTTATAATTAGGTGGCTAAAATTAAAGTAAACCACAAAACTACTGTAAATTATTATTTACAGTAGTTTTTCTATTAAATCATCTTAAAATATTGCATTTTTACGAATCTAATTATATAATTAGCATATAAAAATAATGGAGGAAAAAATTATGAATTTACCCAATAAATTAACAATATTTAGAATTATATTAGTACCAATAATGATAATAATACCATTTTTAGGAATTAAAGGAGAACTATTTGGAATACCAGTAAGTTGTTTAATAATAGACTTAATATTCGTTATAGCATCAATAACAGACCAGTTAGATGGACATATCGCACGTTCAAGAAACCAAATAACAACCTTCGGAAAATTTTTAGACCCAATAGCAGATAAAGTATTAGTAGTTACAGCAATGATAATGCTAGTAGAAATGGGAAGGTTGCCAGCATGGATACCATCAATAGTAGTATTTAGAGAATTCATAGTTTCGGGATATAGGCTAGTAGCAGTCCAATCAAGCGGAAATGTAATAGCAGCAAACATATGGGGAAAAATAAAAACAGTAACACAAATGATAGCAATAATATTAGCATTTATAGATATAAACCAATATGGAGCAATATTTACTAAAGAACTAACACCATTTAGCTTTGCACTAAATTTAACAACTACACTAATAATGACAATATCAGTAATAGCAACAATCTTTTCAGGTTGGGAATATATTAAAAATGGAAAAGAATTATTAAAAGATATGTAAAGAGAAACGCGGAGGCTATTAGCCACCGCGTTTTCATGCATTTTATTTGTTAGGAAATTTGTCCTTGGCATACCAGTGGTATGCTGAACAGATAAAACATTCATATGCTAAGGTTTCACTTTCTACCCAAACACCATGGCAAGTAATAATGTTAGCTTTCAGACTAGAAGTGTTAGGACATAAAACTGATGAAGTGCGTTTAGAGTAAGTAACTAATAAATTATACATAATGAAATCTTCTTTAAACAATATATATTTTTAGTATAAATATATAATAATATAAAATATGGAAAAAATCAAAATTGTAGTAAATTTACTATGATATTAGAAGGACACCGTGCTAAATAAAAAGAAAAAAGAGAGAAAGCTTTAATATGAAATGCACCCCATTTAGTAGACATAGAAAAAAGAACCTATGTTAAAATACTAAATGGAGGTGTATTTTTTATGGCAAAAAAAGGTCAAAAATTTATGGAATATGATAATGACTTTAGAGAAAA
>JAAVZD010000026.1 GCA_022791475.1 Clostridia bacterium
CATTGATACCAGTAGGAGAAGACCAACTTCCACTAATAGAACAATGTAGAGAAATAGTAAGAAAATTTAATAGTATATATGGAGAAGTTTTAGTAGAGCCAGAGCCAGTATTATCAAGTGGAAAAAGAATAAAAGGACTAGACGGAAACGAAAAAATGGGAAAATCTTTAGGAAATGCAATATACTTATCAGATAGTGAAGAAGAAATAACAAAAAAAGTAATGAGTGCAGTAACAGACCCAGGAAGAATAAGAAAAGATGATAAAGGAAACCCAGATATATGTATGGTATCATACTACCACAAATTATTTAGTACAGAAAACGAAGTAAAAACAGTATGTGAAGAATGCAGAGCTGGAGCAAGGGGCTGTGTGGCATGTAAAAAACAACTTGCAAAAAACATATCAGAAACGCTAAAACCAATAAGAGAAAAAAGAGCATACTATGAAGAACACCCAGAAGAAGTAGATAAAATTCTAATGGAAGGAACAAAAAAAGCACAGCAAGTAGCAAAACAAACAATGAAAAAAGTAAAGGGAGCAATGAAATTAAGTTATTTTGAACAAGAAGACTGAAGTTAGAGGTCAGAATTTTGGCAACTTATTCGAAATAATAACTAAAATTTGATTTTTAAAATTTAGCCTAAAAAGATGTAGGGGCGATTAATAATCGCCCGCACTCCAATGTAATTACTTAAATAAAATATAAAGGAAAGTAAAATGAAAGTATATATAGTAAGACATGGCCAAGTTCCTCATAATGCTATAAGTCAATACAATGCAGAGGACGAAGATTTAACAGAACTAGGAATAGCTCAAGCAGAAGAATTAAAAGATAAAATTAAAAATATGAAATTTGATATTATTATTTCATCTCCACTAACGAGAGCAAAACATACAGCAGATATATTAAATATAAATAACAATAAAATTATTTATGATGATATGATAAGAGAACGAAGCTGTGGAGATTTAAGTGGAAAGCCATTAGAAGTAACAAACAGAGAGGAATATTGGAATTATTATACAACTATACAATATGGTACATCTGAAAATATAAAATTGTTTTTTGGACGAGTATATAAATTTTTAGATAAACTAAAACAAGAAAATTATAAAAGTGTACTCATAGTAGCACATAGTGGGATATCAAAAGCATTCTACGGATATTTTAATGGAATACCAGAAGATGGAAGATTTCTAAACTTAGGATTAAAAAATTGTGAAATAAAAGAATATACTTTATAGAAATGGAGAATAAAATGTTTACAGATTACGTAAAAATATTAGTAAAATCTGGTGACGGCGGGAATGGTGCTGTTTCATTTAGAAGAGAAAAATATGTAGCAGCTGGACGGACCAGATGGTGGAGATGGTGGAAAAGGTGGAGATGTATATTTCTATGTAGATCAAGACTTAAATACACTAATAGATTTCAGATTTAAAAAGAAATTTATAGCCGAAAATGGTAAAAATGGAGAAGGAAACCACAGATATGGTAAGTCAGCAGATGACTTATATATAGGAATTCCAATAGGAACAATAATAAAAGATGCTGAGACGAATGAAGTTTTAGCAGATTTGTCAGAAAAAGATCAAAAAGAGCTAATTTTTCCAGGTGGAAGAGGAGGAAAAGGAAATTCACACTTTGCAACATCTACAAGGCAAGCACCTCGATTTTCACAAGGTGGAGAAAAAGGAATAGAAAAAGAACTAATACTAGAACTAAAACTTATAGCAGATGTAGGATTGTTAGGTTTCCCAAATGTAGGAAAATCAACATTCTTATCAAGAACAACATCAGCTAACCCTAAAATTGCAAATTATCATTTTACAACCTTAGAGCCAAACCTAGGAGTCGTAAAATCAGAATATGGAGATAGTTTCGTAATAGCAGATATACCAGGAATTATAGAAGGAGCAAGCCAAGGAGTAGGCTTAGGAATTCAATTTTTAAGGCACATTGAAAGAACAAGATTATTATTACATGTAATAGATGTATCAGGAGTAGAAGGAAGAAATCCAGTAGAAGACTTTAATATAATAAATGAAGAATTAAAACAATATAGTGAAAAATTAGCAAATAGGAAGCAAATAATAGTAGCAAATAAAATAGATAGTATGCAAGATGAAACATTATATAAAGAATTAGAAAAAATGGCAAAAGAAAAAAATATAGAAATATTCAAAATATCAGCAGTAACAGGAGAAGGCTTAAAAGAGCTACTTACTAGGGTAACAGAGGTTCTAAAAACACTTCCAAAAGAAAAAAATATAGAAATAAAACAAAGAAAACTTTATACCTTAGAAGAAAAAGAAGAATTTACTATAGAAAAAGAAGACGGAATATTTGTAGTAGATGGACCAGGAGTTCAAAGAATAATGAGAAGAGTAAACTTAGAAGATAACGAATCAATGCATTATTTCCAAAAATGTTTAGATGAATTAGGGGTAAACAAGGCTTTAAAAGAAGCGGGAGTACAAGAAGGAGACACAGTAAGAGTAGTTGACTGGGAACTTGAATGGTATGATTAAAAAATAAAAGGAGGAAAATGAAATGAAAAAGAAAATGATTGTGATAGTTGCAATATTAGCATTAATTATAGTAGGGGTAATAGGTTACTTTGCTACATTAGATTTAAAACAAGGAGTTACTTTAAGAAAAGAAGTAGGCACAATAGGAAAATTAGACATAACTAAAGATGAAATAGATATGACAATAAAAACAAAAGGGGATTATGCAGTAGTAGAAAAAACAATAAAAGAATATTTAAATAATTATTCTATTAATATTAAAGAAGCAATGAATATAATGCAAGACAAAAAAATGGCAGAGATATTAACAGTAGATAATTACAAAAATGATGGACCAGAATTTACAAATTCAAAAGAATATATTAGTAAAGCCAAAACAGATTTTAATGAAAAAATGGAGCTACTAATAAATATGACAAGTGAAGAAAAAATGATGCAAGAAATAGAAAATAAAAACTTAGATAGTAATTTTGTAGAATTATATAGAGAGCTAATGCTAGGAGACAAAATGGAAGAAGACTTAAAAGAAATGGTAAAAAGTTTAGAAGAAGCAAGTACTACTATAAATAATATACTAGATACTCAAGAAAAGGTTATAAATTTATTAATAAATAATAAAGGAAAATGGGAAGTAAAAGGAAACCAAATACAATTTAGTACACAAAAATTAGTAAATGAATATAACGATTTAATTAGAAATTTATAAATTATAAAAAACTCTAATATCTAAACATTAAAAATGTCAAACAAATTTAAAACTTTTGTTTGACATTCTTTTGTTTGTGTGATATGATATAAAAAATAAGAATTAGGAGTGATAAATATGAGAACAAAAAAGGACCCTATGGAATTAAATAAAAGAGAGAAAGCAATATTAAAATTCATACAAAAAAACGTTGAAACAAAAGGATATCCACCATCAGTAAGGGAAATAGGAAAAGCAGTAGGCTTAAGTTCAACAGCAACAGTACATAGTTATTTAGCAAAATTAACTGAAAAAGGTTATATCAAAAAGGAAAATCAAAAAGGAAGAACTTTAAGATTACTAAAAGGAGCAGACAATAAAGAAGTAACAAAAGAACCTAAAAACTATTATACAGGAAGAGAAATGGTAGAAGTACCTGTAATAGGAAAAATAACAGCAGGAGAGCCAATATTAGCAGTAGAAAATGTAACAGATACATTCCCAATTCCAATTGATTTTGTAGGAAATAGTGAAAGTTTCATGCTTACAGTTCGTGGAGAAAGTATGATAGAAGCTGGAATACTAAATGGAGACTATATACTAGTAAAAAAACAAAATATAGCTAATAATGGAGAAATAGTAGTTGCACTAATAGGAGAAGAAGCAACAGTAAAAACATTCTATAAAGAAAAAGACCACATAAGGTTACAACCAGAAAACAGCACAATGGATCCAATAATAGTACCAAACTGTGAAATACTAGGAAAAGTAGCAGGAGTATTTAGAAAAATGTAATTAAATAAGAATGGAGAACTAATATGAAAACACTAAAAAAATTTTTAATGTATGGTTCTTGGGTATTACTATTTTTTATATTTTCACAAATTATGATATTTATAGCCATAAATACAACATACAAATATAAAAAGGTAGAATCATACTCAACCTTAATAACACAAGCAGAAGTAAAAGCAACATCAATAAATGGTTTCGCTAAATGCAAAGTAAAATCAGGAGCACAAAACAAATATATAAAAATAGACTGTTATTCAAAAAATGATGTATTAATGGGAACCAAATGCATAAAAATTGAAACAAATGAAGAACAAGAATTTGAGATTAGATTTAATTATAGCAGAGTAGATAATGCAAAAATAGACATAGTAAATGAAATACCACAAAACATAGATGAAGAGCAACTAATATCTGACCCAAAAATGAATGTAGCAATGTTAATTAGTGCATTAATATTATTAATAACATTTGGGTAAAAAGAAAAAATAGATATTTATAGAAGATATTTAGTTAAGAAATATCTTCTATAAATATGTAATAATTAATAAAAATTATAGTATTTAAGAAGTTAAACTTATAGCAATTAACCCATTTTAATAGTAACATTGAAAAAATATATATAAAAATAAAAAAAATTCAAAATAGGTATTGACATTTATAAAAAAATCCTGTATACTTAATCTCGTCGAAAGAAACAAGGTCGCTTAGCTCAGCTGGGAGAGCATCTGCCTTACAAGCAGGGGGTCATAGGTTCGAGCCCTATAGCGACCACCATTTTTTTACGGCCTGGTAGTTCAGTTGGTTAGAACGCTAGCCTGTCACGCTAGAGGTCGA
>JAAVZD010000027.1 GCA_022791475.1 Clostridia bacterium
CTTTACTAGCAAAGAATATATAACAACTGCTGAAGAACAAGACATAGCTATGGATTTAAGCACAAATACTCAAGAAGAAATTAAACTAAACGATGTAGAAGAAACTAAACCAAATGCTGTAGAAGAAAATGATACAAATAACAAAAATGATAAAGCTACTAATGTTAGTGCAGAAAAAGAATCTGCAAAATTGACAGAAATTGAAACTTTATCAGTAACAGAAAGCGAGACTTTACCAGTAAAACAAAATAGCGATTCTACTGAATCTAAAACAGAAACAAAAAAAGAAGAAATAAAAGAGATAGAATCACAAGACTCTACAACTAAAACAGAAGTAGAAGATAATATAAATTAAAATAAACTAAATAATTAATCAATATATATAAATTTAAAAAATATAAAATAAAAAACAAACCTTTCAGAGAAAAAACTGAAAGATTTGTTTTTTTATAAAGATACCTTTTAAGCAGTATTTTTTATTTATATGATGAATATTACACAAAAAAGTCTCAAAAAACTTAAAATGACTTGAAATTAAGTGAATAATATAGTATAATATAACATAACTAAAACACAAGGAGGGCTATACTTTATGAGTTTTAAAACATTTGAGGCACGGAGAGTAACATTAAAGGAAGCTAAAAGGTTTGACTTTGAAGAATATAAGAGGCAGGTTATTGGCTACAAACTGTGCGAAGAAAAAGCGATGGACATTAAACAGGCTGGTTATTACTTAGCAGTATATGATGTAAACAAAAAAATGATTGGATTAATATATGTATGTGAATCAAAAAACAAAACAACTGCAAATATAGATATTTCTATTCCTAATGAATGTATGGAAAGAAAATATGGAAAAGAAGCATTGCATCAGTTAGTAAAATGTTGCTTAGAAAGAAATATGTATGACTCTATATGCTTAAATGAACAAAACTCTATTGCAATTGCATATAAAGTGGAAAGATCTAAAATATTTAAAGAAATAGACTATATTATTGATTTAAATGAATTAAGAAAGTAAAACACCAACCCACGCTACTTATAAATTAAGTAGCGTGGGTTTACTATTGCATAGGAAAAATCAATTTTGAATTATAGGGGGAGCATTACTTAGCTGCATCAAAGACACTTTTCTTTTAAAAACTATTGCAAAAAAACAAAATTACATATAAAATACTAGTTAATCAAAAGATAAAAGGAGGAAAAGAATAATGATGCCGTTAATTAATTTTACTGAGCCACTTGCAATACTTACTGCTCTTGCTTTATTTGTATTAGTACTATTTCTAGGAAGAGAAACTAAAAAAAGCATATTTTTAGCAATTATGTTAGGGATATTTTTATTAATAATAGCAGGTCATACAATCGAATTTTCAATTGTAGATCAAATAGAAATACAAAATATATATGCAAGATGTATAACTATTGACTTTGTATTTATATTATTATCATTTATGTCATATTTATGGATAGATGATATAGAAGCAAAATCAGGTAAAAAGAAGAGTATAGATGATAGTTTAAATTGGTTTTGGTCAAAAGTATAAAACTGATAGTAGACAAAAATAGACATTAGTGTTAAAATATTTTATAGTAAATATTTTGACACTAATTTTTATAATAGGAGGTAAAAAATGGCAGGAAAACATTCAGCAGGAAATATAAAAAAAGAAAAAGTAGATAGTAGAAATACAAAAACAAGAAGTGGAAAGAAAAAAAATAAAGCTTTAAAAGTAATAGGGATAATATTACTTATATTAATAGTTATATTAGCAGGAATAGGAGTAGGAGGTTACTCATATATAGTTAATAAATTAAATAAAATGCAACAAGTAGATATAAATGTTGATGAATTAGACATAAATGAAGAACTTTCAGGATACAGAAATATAGCATTATTTGGAGTAGATAGTAGAGATAGTAATTTAGGCAAAGGAAATAGAAGTGACTGTATAATAATAGCTAGTATAAACGAAAAAACAAAAGATGTAAGGTTATTATCAGTATATCGTGACACATATGTACAAATAGAAGGATATGGATTAGATAAAATAACACACGCATATTCTTATGGTGAAGCACCACTTGCAATAAAAACCTTAAATACAAATTTAGATTTAAATATAACAGAATTTGTAACAGTAAATTTTGACTTAGTAGCAGAGGCAGTAAATGCTTTAGGAGGAATTGAAATTACTATAGAGCAATCAGAACTTCAATATATAAATGAGTATATAAAAGGAACAGAAGAATCAACAGGAATAAAATCATCAAATGTAACAAAAGCAGGAAAACAAACTCTAGATGGTGTACAAGCAGTAGCATATTCAAGAATAAGGTACACAGCAGGTGGAGACTATAAAAGAACAGAACGTATGAGGGATGTATTAGAAGCAATGCTTAAAAAACTAAAAACAAAGAGCATAGGTGAAATAAATTCATTAATGGATAAGTTTCTACCAAAGGTATATACAAATATTACAGCTCCAAGTATAATAGCTATGGTACCAGATTTATTAAAATATAATATAAAAGGAAGTGTAGGCTGGCCATATAAAACACAAGGTATAACTTTTGATAGATGGTATGGAGTGCCAGTAACATTAGAAACTAATGTAAAACAACTTCATCAAGAGATATTTGAAGAACAAGATTATGAAGTACCAGAAGATATTAAAGAAATAAGTGATAAAATAGTTAATAAAACAGGATATAGACAATAATGAAAATAAGAAATGGCATAATTGGTAAAAACTACCAATTATGCCATTTCTTATGTAAAACTCCTATTAAATTAAAACAAAAAACGACAATAAAATCTCTCTTTTTCTTGACTATTATGTATTGTTGTTATAAAATAAAAAAGAAAATAACGAATAAAAAATTAGTACATATAAGTTAAAAAGTTATAAAGGGGGATTAGTAATGAATGTACAAGTGAGCAATGAAGAAATATTGCAAAAAAATGTAACATCAGTTACTAACAAATTAGAGAAAACAAAGAAAATGAAAAATGTAATGTATAAATTTGTAAAAAGAACAATAGACATATTAGCTAGCATAATAGGAATTATATTACTATTACCAATAACATCTATAATTTGGATAGCAAATATTCTAGTTAAAGATAATGGTCCAATATTTTTTAAGCAAGAAAGAATTGGAAAAGATGGTGAATTTTTTAAGCTTTATAAATATAGATCAATGGTAGTAGATGCAGATGACAAATTGAGTAAATATTTAGTAGAAAATGAGGAGGCAAGAGAAGAATATAAAAAATATAAAAAACTAAAAAATGATCCAAGAATAACAAAAGTAGGTAAATTTATACGAAATACAAGTATTGATGAATTTCCACAATTTATAAATGTGCTAAAAGGTCAAATGAGTTTAGTAGGCCCACGTCCCTATTTGCCAAGAGAAATAACAGATATGCAAGAGAGCTTTAATGAAATAATAAAAGTAAAACCTGGTCTAACAGGTTTATGGCAGGTAAATGGTAGAAGCGAAACAACTTTTGAAGACAGACTAAGAATTGATAAAGAATATGTAGAAAAAAGAGGATTGAAATTAGATACGAAAATTTTTATATGGACAATTGGAAAAGTGTTTATAAAAGAAGGAGCTAAATAGAAAAATATGGATAAAAAAAAGATAGTTCATATTGTAGAAGCTTTTGGAGGAGGAGTATTTACTTTTTTAGTGGATTTAGTAAATTCAACAAGCGATGAATATGACATAACTATAATATATGCTAGAAGAGAACAAACGCCAGAGAATTTTAAAGATTATTTTAATAAAAATATAAAATTTATAGAATCTAATTATTTAAAAAGAGATATAAATATAAAAAATGAGATTAAAGCAATAAAAGAAATAAAAAATATTATAAATATAGAAAAACCGAACATAGTACATTTACATTCTTCGAAGGCAGGAATTATAGGAAGACTAGCGATAAAGAATAAAAAAATAAAGCTATTGTATAACCCACATGGATTCTCTTTTCTAATGGAAAATACGAAAAAAATTAAAAGAATTACATATTGGCTAATTGAGAAGGTTGCGACATTAAAAAAATGTATAATAATAGGATGTTCAAAAGGAGAATATGAAGAGGCAAAAAAACTTACAAAAAATTCAATTTGCATTAATAACGGTATATATTTAGAAAAAATAGATAAAGAAATAAAAAGATTAGAAAATAGAAAAATAGATATTAATAAATTAAAAATATGTACAATAGGTAGAATAAACTATCAAAAAAATCCTAAGGAATTCAATCAAATAGCTACTGAAAATATAAACAAAGAATTTACTTGGATTGGTGATGGAAATTTAAAAAATGAACTAAAAGGTAAAAATATAAATATAACTGGTTGGAAAACACGTAAAGAGGTTATAAAAATTTTAAATGATAATGATATTTTTATATTACCCTCATTATGGGAGGGATTACCAATTGCACTACTAGAAGCAATGTATATGAAAAAACTTTGTATAGTTAGTAATGTTATAGGAAATAAAGATGTAATAGAAAATTCACAAAATGGTTTTATAGCTAAAAGTCATAATGATTATACGCAAATAATGAATGAACTTGATATAGAAAATATAGAAAGAATAACTGAAAACGCTAAACAAGATGTAATAGAAAAATATAATATGAAAAATACTATAGAAGAATATAAAAAGATATATAAAGAATAATATTCTTTTAGTAAGGTGGTGAAAGCTAAATGAGTGAATTAAAAAATATAATAATAGTAAATGATATAAACTACATAAATGGGGGAGCAGCAAAAGTAGCAATAAATACTGCAAAAGCTTTCGAGAATGACGAAAAAATAAATGTATATTTCTTTTCTAGTGTTGATAAAAATACAAACAAAGAGAATGAAAAAATACACTATATAACTACTAATCAAGAAGAATCATTACATGATAAAAATAAAATAAGAGGAGCCATAAATGGAATATGGAATATAAAAGCTAAAAGAGATTTTGGAAAACTATTAAAGAAATTTGATAAGAATGATACAATAATACATATTCATAGTTGGAGCAAGGCTCTTTCAAGTAGTGTGTTTTATATAGCTAATAAGAAAGGCTTTAAAATTATAGTTACTTTACATGATTATTTCTCTTTATGTCCTAATGGAGGATTATATAATTATACAAAACAAGAAATATGTAATATAAATCCAATGTCATATAAATGTATAAAATGCAATTGTGATTCAAGAAATTATATGTTTAAAGTATACAGAATTGTGAGACAATTTGTACAAAATAAATTAGTAAAGATGAATCAAAAAATAAAATATGTAGTATCTATTTCAGATTTTAGCATAAAACAAATGAGAATAAATTTACAACCAAATACAATAATAAAAAGGGTATATAATCCTATACAAACAAACAAAGAAAATAAAATAAATAACATTGAAAAAAATGATTATTATCTTTATGTTGGAAGATTATCTAAAGAAAAAGGAGTAGAACTTTTTTGTAAAGCTATTACTAATTTACACGAAAAAGGAATAGTAATTGGAGATGGAGAACAATTAGAAATACTAAAAAAAGATTATCCACAAATAGACTTCCTAGGATGGAAAAAAAGTGAACAAGTTATAGAATATATGAAAAATGCAAGAGCATTAATATTTCCATCATTATGGTATGAATGTGCGCCACTAACGATATTAGAAGCATTATCTATAGGTCTGCCATGTATAGTATCTGATGAGTGTGCAGCTGTTGAATTTATAAAAGAAGGAATAACAGGAGTAAATTTCAAAAGAAATTCAGCAGAAGATTTAAAAGACAAAATAAAATTATTTAGAGATAATGAGTATTTGAAAAGACTTAATACAAGTGCATATGAGATTTACTGGAATAATCCATTCGATATAAGCAGATATAAGAAAGATTTAAGAGAATTTTATAATGAGGTATTAAACAGTGAAAAAGAATAATGAAAAAATGACTAAAAAAAATATAATAGAGAGTATAATAATTTTAATTTTATTAAATATATTTCTATTTACATACTATATTACAAAGCAATCTAATTTGTTACTTTTATTTAATATATTAATTGTTATATATATAATAGTTAAAGCGAAATACTCTATGTTTACAATAAAAATATTAATACTAAATTATATTTTATCACCTATATATTTTCAGTATAATTTTGGCAATTCTTATGGTGTATTACAATCAAGCAATATACCATTATATTATGTTGAAATTAATACTATTTTGATAATATATAATGTTATAACTTGTTTAGTATTAATAAATTCAAATATATTAGAAAAAGAAAAGGAATTGCTAAAACTGAGACCAAAAACAAGTAAAGTATTTTCCAATATTTGTTCAATTATAGCAATAATATTTGCAATAGTAGCTATACCATCATTGCCATTCAAAAGCTTTGGTGAAACAGTAAGATTTAATCATTTGTTACCAGGTGATGCATGGAATCATTTAGTGATAATTTCATTAATATTTGCATATCCAAATTTAAAAGAGAGCAAAATGGTAAAATTTTCTTATATATTTTGTATTTTATGGTTTTTAGCACATTATGAAAGAGTTGACATTATAGGAATTATTATATTAATTGTAATACTTTCAATATGTAACATAAAGAACAAAATAAGTATAAAGCAAATTATGAAATATGGGTTAATATTAATAACGGTATTATTAGTATTAGTATTTATTGGAGAGGCAAGAGTAAATAACAAATCTAATATTAATTTTATACGAAAAATATTAATACAAAATACCGCTTCTGATTTGGGATATATATATAATGTATCAGTAGAATATGCAAAAAATGAAAAATTACTAAAAGGAAAAACATATTTAGCATATGTTGTAGAAGCAATTCCATTAATCCCATCACAACAAAGAATAGAAAGGTTTTTAGAAAAACAATATAATACACCAGGCGGAAGTTATTTATTAAGTGAGCCACTAGTAAATTTTGGAATAATAGGAGTAATAATATTTTCATTGTTAGAATTTTTCATAATTAATTTAATATTAAATATGAAAAGTAGTTACAGATTTTATGTATATTGTTTTATAATTGTAGCAATATTTAGAATATGCTGGTATGGAGTAATATATGTAGAAATAGGTTTACTGTATTTCATTCCGTTACTATTTTTGATGAAACATATAATAGAAACAAAAATTATAAAAAATAAAGTAAGTATTGAATAAATTTAATGGAGAAAATAATATGAATAAAACTTTAATAAGTATAGTTGTACCAATATATAATGTTGAAAAATATTTAAAAAAATGTTTAGACTCAATCATAAATCAAACATACAAAAATATAGAAATTATATTAATTAATGATGGTTCTACAGATAATAGTGGGAAAATATGTGATAACTATAAAGAAAATTATGATAATGTAGTTGTTATTCATAATAAAAATCAAGGTGTTAGTGTTTCACGAAACATAGGAATTGATAAAGCTAAAGGTAATTATATAACTTTTATTGATGCAGATGATTATATAGAGCCAGATATGATTGAAAAATTATACTTAGCTTGCAAAGAAAATAATGCACAAATTTCTTGTTGTGGAAAAAGTATAGAGAAAAATGGAAGAAGCAGAATTGTAAACTGTAATAATAACTTTTGTGTAAATAACAAGGGAGCGTTACAAAAACTACTTTTAATAGATGATATAGATGGAAGTTGTTGTGATAAATTATTTGACAAGAAGTTATTTGAAACAATAAAATATCCAATACACAGAAAATATGAGGATTTAGCTACATTATATAAATTATTATATAAAACTAATAAAACTGTACATATAAAATATTCAGGATACCATTATATTATTAGGGAAAATAGCTTTACAAATACTAAATTTGATAAAAGACATTTAGATATGATATATTATTCAGATGAAATAAGAAAATTCATATATGAAACATATCCAGACTTAAAAGAAGAAGCAGATTCATATTACTATTTACAATTAACTAATATATTACAGAAAATAAAAGGTTCAGTAAATTTTAAAGAAAATAAAAAAATATATAGAACTATAAAAAAACATTATAATGATAATGTATATAATATATTAAAAAATAAATATATATCAAAAAATAAAAAAATAATGTGCGTATTAATATATTTGAACTGTTTTAATATTATCAAAATAGTAAAGATGTTTTTTAATAGATAATAAGAAAGAAGATAAAAGGTATAAATTAATGAAAGAAAAAAATAAATTAAACAAAGTATTTTTAAATTCATATTTAAAAAAGAATTTAGGAGATGACTTATTTATAAAGATAATATCAGATAGATATAAAAATATGTTTTATTCATACTCATTTTTTAGATATAAGAAGTTAAATAAAAATGTAAAAATATATGGATGCAGTATATTAAAAATATTTAATAAAATTATTAGAGTAATAACAAAAGAAAAAGTAAGTTTAAATACTATTATCGGATATAATAAATCAATACATATAAACTTAGGTGGTTCGATTTTTATACAAGATGATAGAAATATAGAACAAATAAGGAAAAATCTAAAAAGAGATTATTATAATAATAGAGCGAATAATTATACATTAGGTTGTAATGTAGGACCATATAAAACACAAGAATATTTGCAAATAATAAAAAATGAAATTTTTAGCAAAAATAAAGATGTTTGTTTTAGAGAAAAAAAATCATATGATATGTTTAATGACTTGAAAAATGTTAGATACGAATCAGACATAGTATTTTCCCTAAATAATTCAAATTATACAGTTAATAAAAATAAGAAAGTAGTAATTTCTATAATTGACTTAATAAATAATCCAAAACTAAAAGAATATATGCAACAGTATGAAAATTTTATAATAAAGCTAATAGAAAAATTTGAAAAAGATAAGTATGAAATAGTACTTATGTCTTTTTGCAAATCAGAGGGTGACGAAAGAGCAATAAAAAGAATTCTAAAAAAATATAATACAAAGAATAACATTAGAATACATAAATATAAAGGAAATATAAATAAAGCAATTGAAGAAATATCAACAGCTGAGATTATTATTGCAACGAGATTTCATGCAATGATATTAGGATTGGTGTTTAATAAAAAAGTACTACCTATAATATATAGTGATAAAATGATTAATGTATTAAAAGATATAAAATTTAATGGAATATATATAAGAATAAATGACATTCCATCAAGTATTCCACAAAATTTAGATAGTAATTATATTGAAAACTTAGAAAAAGTTAGAGAAAGTGCAAATAAGCAATTTTATGAATTAGATAAAATTTTAGAGAAAGAGGGTAAAAATAGTGAATAATCATACAATTTCAATAATAATACCTACATATAATAGAGAAAAGCAATTAAAAGAATGCATAGAAAGTATTTTAAAACAAAATTATAATAACATTCAAATTATTGTTATTGATGATAATTCAACGCAAAACATTGAAAATTACATAAATCAGATAAAAGAAAATGAAATAAACATTGAATATTATAAGAATAAAGAAAATAAAGGTGCAGGTTTTGGCAGAAAAATAGGATATAAAAGAGCTATAGGAGAATATATAATATTTTGCGATGATGATGATTATTATACGGATTTTAACTTTTTTAAAAAAGCTGTAGATATTTTAGATAAAGATGATAAAATTTCTTTAATATTAGGAAATACAACTACTATGTACGAAAAACAAAATATTTTAAAGGATAATGAATTTAACTTTAATGAATTAATACCTTGTAAAGAGTATCTTGAAAAATTCCAATATAAACTTGTTAAACCTACATCTACATTTTCTACAGTATTTAGAAAAAAAATTCTTGATATGGCTAAATTAAATGAGATGAATATGGTTAATGACTCATCAATATATTTAAGAGCCTTAGTATATGGAAATAATGCTTATGCAATAAAAGAACCAGTAGGAATATATAGAGTACATTCAAAAAATATATCAAGTAATATAAAAGTTGATTTTCTAAAACAAAATATAGAAGAAAAGTATATAATCAAAAACATGATAGAAGAAAAGAATATATTTAATTCAAAAAAATGGTGGAACAAGCAACTAATTTTAACATTAAAGTATTATATAGAAGGTTCAAATCCGTCATATATAAATATAAAGGATATATGTAAATGGTGCGATGCAAAATATAAAGAATTTAATATATATATCAAAGTTAGAATTTATATTATATTTATAAAAAAATATATAAAAAATATTATAAGGAGATAATATTAATGAAAGTTATAACATATATGGATAGAAATAAATTAAATGCAGGTCCAAAAGCACCTAAAGATATAATAACAATATTAAGAAAATTTTTTGATGTAAAAGAAAAGACATATTATTCTGATGATAAAAAAATAAGAAAAATTGATAAAATTTTTCTTATTTTAAAAATAAGACTTAGTAAAGAAACATGTGTTATACAATATCCATTTGCAAAAAGTAAAAATGCAATGAAAATTATTTCAAAAAATAATATTCTTTTAATACATGATTTAAATAGTATAAGAATCCCAAATAATAATATGTTTAAAGATGAAATTGAAGTTATAAGTCACTTTAAATATATTATAGTACATAATGAAATAATGAAACAATATTTAGTAGAAAAAGGAATTAATGAAAGTAAAATATATATATTAGAATTATTTGATTATATATGTGATGATAAAGAAAAAATAGAATATAATAAAACTATAGAAAATAGACTAACAGTAATATATGCAGGAAACTTAGCTAAAAATAAATCTCCATTTATATATGAATTAAATAAAGAAAAAATGGATTATACAATTAACCTATATGGAAAAGGTATAGATGAGAGTATAAATGATAAAATACTATATAAAGGAGCTTTTAAGCCAGAAGAACTACCAAACAAAATGAATGGAGATATAGGGTTAATATGGGATGGGAATTTTGACGAGAGAGATCAAAATGAAGGATTCAAAAATTATACTAAATATAACAACCCACATAAACTATCATGTTATTTAGCAATGGGAGTTCCTGTAATTGTATGGGAAAAATCTGCGATTGCTAACTTAGTAAAAAAATATAATGTTGGGTATACAATAGAAAACTTATATGAAATAAATAATTTGAATATAAAAGATTATAATGAAAAAAGAAAAAATGTTAAAGAATTACAAAATAAGGTAATCAATGGATATTATACAAAGAGAGTACTAGAAGAAATTATAGAGGATATAAAGAATGAAAAAATCAATAACTAAAAATTACATATATAATTTAATATATCAAATATTAATAATTATATTACCATTAATAACAACACCATATATATCAAGAGTACTAGGAGCAGAAAATATAGGGATATATAGTTATACAATATCAATTGTAACATATTTTATACTATTTGGCTCATTAGGGATAGCAATGTATGGGCAAAGAGAAATAGCATATCTACAAGATAATAAGCAAAAATATAGTAAAACATTTTGGGAAATTTTGATATTAAGGTTTATAACAATGTTTATATCTATGGCAATATTTTATTTAATATTTACTAGAAACGGTGAGTATAGTGTTTATTATAAGATATTGTTACTAGAAATGATAGCTAATTGTTTAGATATAAGTTGGTTATTTCAAGGTTTAGAAGAATTTAAAAAAGTTGTAATTAGAAATATAATAATAAAAATAATAAGTATTGTATTGATATTTATCTTTATTAAAAATAGTAATGATTTAATAATATATTTTATAATATATGTATTATCTACCTTATTTGGAAATATAACACTATGGACATATTTGCATAAATTTTTAGCTAAAATAGAATTTAAAGAATTAAATATTATTAAGCATTTAAAGCCTACAATATCATTATTTATTCCACAAATAGCAGTACAAATATATACTGTTTTAGATAAAGTAATGATAGGAGCAATTATAACAGACAAGTCGGAAGTAGGCTATTATGAACAAAGCCAAAAAGTAATAAAAATGTTACTTACAGTTGTTACATCATTGGGCACTGTTATGGTTCCTAGAATGGCGAATACATTTATAAATGGAGATACAAGAAAAATACAGGAATATATGAAAAGAGCTTTTAATTTTGTATTTTTTATAGCATTTCCAATGGTATTTGGAATAATTGCAGTATCTAATAATTTCGTACCACTATTTTTTGGACAAGGATACGAAAAAGTATCAATACTAATGTGTGTAATTAGTCCAATTGTACTGGCAATAGGCTTAAGTAATGTAATAGGAACACAATATTTATTACCAACAAAAAGACAAAAAGAGTATACAATTTCAGTTATAGTTGGCGCAATCGTTAATTTTGGTATAAATATAGTATTAATAAAAAGATGTGGAGCTCTTGGTGCATCAGTAGGAACTGTGATAGCTGAAATATCTGTTACAATATTACAATTTGTTTTTGTAAAAAAAGACTTTAAATTATTAGAAATATTGAAGCTATCAATTAAATATATCATTGCATCATTAATAATGTTTGCAATATGTATAATTATAGAAAATTTCATAAAAAATAATTTATATTGTATAATTGCACAAGTTATAGTTGGAATAGGAACATATGGAATAATGTTATTATTACAAAAAGATGAATTTACATATTTATTATTAAATAAAATAAAATTAAAATTTATAAAATAGGAGAGTCATATGAAGAACTACGATTACCTAATAGTAGGATCAGGCCTATTTGGATCAATATTTGCCTATGAAGCAAACAAAAAAGGCAAAAAATGCCTAGTAATAGATAAACGCCCTAACATAGGTGGAAATATCTACACAGAAAACATAGAAGGAATAAACGTACATAAATATGGTGCACACATATTCCATACAAGCAATAAAGAAGTATGGGAATATATTAATAAATTTGCGGAATTTAATCGTTATACAAACTCCCCAGTAGCACGTTATAAAGATGAACTATATAACATGCCATTTAACATGAATACATTTAACAAACTATGGGGAGTAGTAACTCCAAAAGAAGCACAAACAAAAATAGAAGAAGAGAAGAAAGATGCGGGAATAGTAGAGCCTAAAAACTTAGAAGAACAAGCAATTAGCTTAGTAGGAAAAACAATATATGAAAAATTAGTAAAAGGATATACTGAAAAACAGTGGGGGCAAAAAGCAACTGAATTGCCAAGCTTTATAATAAAAAGACTTCCAGTTCGTTTCATATATGATAACAACTATTTTAACGATATCTACCAAGGTATTCCAATAGGGGGCTACACACAAATTATAGAAAAAATGCTTAAAGGAATAGAAGTAAAACTAAATTGTGATTTCTTTGAACATAGGGAAGAATTAGAAAACATAGCACATAAAATAATATTCACAGGTCCAATAGACCAATACTATAATTATCAATATGGAGAGTTAGAATATAGAAGCTTAAAATTTGAAACAGAGATACTAAATGAAAGAAATTATCAAGGAAATGCAGTTGTAAACTACACAGAATATGAAGTTCCATATACAAGAATAATAGAGCATAAACATTTTGAATTTGATCAAATATCACCTAAAACAGTAATAACAAAAGAATATCCAGATAAATGGACTTTAGGAAAAGAACCATATTATTCAATAAATAATGACCAAAATAATAGTTTATATGAAAAATATACAAACCTTGCAAAAAATGATAATAAAGTAATATTTGGGGGAAGATTAGGTCAATATAAATATTTTGATATGGATAAGGTAATTATGGAAGCTTTAAACTGTGTAAAAGAGAATTTATAAATTAAAATAACTTACAAATAATATAATAATAAAATATTATAGGGCATAGCAAAACTATGCCCTATTTTAAGTATAAATATAATTAAATATTCTGGCTGGGGTACTGTGATTCGAACACAGGAATGTCGGAGTCAGAGTCCGATGCCTTACCGCTTGGCGATACCCCAATATGTGTATTGGATTATATACAAGAAATATAATACCATAAATAATCCTGAAAATCTACTATAATTTTTTATTTTATATGAAATATTTTGGAAAATATGGAAATAATATAATAAAAAAGAGATGAGAGGAGAAAGTAAAAAGTGAAAGATTATTTAGGTATTAAAGATATAAAAGCATTAGAGGTATTTGATTCAAGAGGAAATCCAACAGTTCAAGTAGAAGTAATAACAGAGGGGCGGATTTAGTGGAATAGCATTAGTACCATCAGGAGCCTCAACAGGAAGCTATGAAGCGGTAGAATTAAGAGATGAAGGTGATAGACTAAATGGTAAAGGTGTTCAAAAAGCAGTAGATAATGTTAACAAAAAAGTTGCAAAAAATTTAAAAGATATGAATGTATATAATCAAAGGGAAATAGACGAAAAACTAATAAAATTAGATGGTAGCGAAAATAAATCTAATTTGGGTGCAAATGCAACACTAGGAGTTTCATTAGCAGTAGCAAGGGCAGCAGCAAATTCATTAGGAATGGAGTTATATAATTATGTAGGAGGGATAGATGCGCACGAGCTACCAATTCCAATGATGAATATATTAAATGGCGGAAAGCATTCAGACAACAATATTAGTATGCAAGAATTCATGATTATGCCAATAGGTGCAATAACATTTAGAGAAAGAATGGAAATGGGAGTAGAAGTATACCATAAACTTAAGAAAATTTTAAAAGAAAAAGGATATAGTACAGCAGTAGGAGATGAAGGAGGTTTTGCACCAAACTTAGAAGGAGAAGAACAAGCAATAGAACTTATATTAGAGGCAATACAAAAAGCGGGATATATAGCAGGAAAAGATATTTATATTGCACTTGATGTAGCAGCAACAGAAATGTGGGAAGAAGCAAGAAAAATTGGAGAAGAAGGTTATTACTTTTGGAAAAAAGATATGTTAAAAACAAAAGAAGAAATGATAAACTATATTATAGAACTTACTAATAAATATCCAATTATATCAATAGAAGATGGTCTAGCAGAAAATGATTGGTCTTCTTGGAAAATATTAACTGAAAAAATGAGAAAAGATGTACAATTAGTAGGAGACGATTTATTTGTTACAAATAATAAGAGATTATTAAATGGAATAAATAAAGGGGTAGCAAATGCAATATTAATAAAGCCAAATCAAATAGGAACTTTAACAGAGACTTTAGATTGTATAGAAATAGCTAAAAAAGCAGGATATAGAACTATAATTTCCCACCGTTCAGGAGAAACAGAAGACACAACAATTGCAGATATAGCAGTAGCAACAAATGCTGGACAAATAAAAACAGGAGCACCATGTAGAACAGATAGAGTTGCAAAATATAATAGATTATTAAATATAGAAGAAGATTTAAAATAGAATAACGCTATTTAGGATATTCCTAAATAGCGTTATTAGTTTATTTCATATTTTTATGATTTATATATAATTTTGTTCCTATTATTATACAAGCAATTAATGCAATTCCAAATATAACAGTTAATGTTATTGTTGTACCTGTTTGAGGAATAGGGTCTGGAGCTTTAGTAGTATCCTCTACTAAAGTTACCTTTACCTTTGGAGTAACATCAGATGTTATAATTTTCTTTTGGCCATTTTCATCTAATACTTTTTCAGTAGTAATATCAACTTTTTCATTAGTATCTAAAACAACATCAACTATTGATTCATCAATATTATCTTTTAAAGTTAATTTATAAGAAAGAGTATCTGATTCTCCATAACTTAAACTATCAATATGCCATACTATCATATTATTTTGTAAATCAATATCTTCTGATACAGTTCCTAAAGTAGGAAGTGTTACATATTCAAAATCAAAGTTATTAACTATTTCTTGTGGAAAATAATCATAAATATCAATATCAGTTAAAATTCCATCTTCTGGTGCTATTAATTGAGTTAATATTGTTTTAGAAACAGTTTCTTCAATTTCACTATCAGTAATATAATAGAATTTTCCAACAGTAGGTTTTTCAGGAGTTCCAAAAACTTCTTCAGCTAATTCTTTATAAGTTTTGCCTGTTTGAGATTCTACATCAGTAGTAACACCAGTCATCATAGATAATATTTGAATTCCATCATTTTCAAGTTTTTTAAGTGCATTTTTTGTATTAGTTGCAGTTGCTCCAGAATATAAAATTTTATTGCTTCCTAAAGATATATTAGGAACACCATCTGTTAATAAAATTATAAATTTGTTATCACATGTACCAGTAAATTGCTGACTTGCAAGAGTAATACCTGCTTCAATGTCAGTTCTTACACCAGAAGCATCGTTAGCAACTTCAGTTATAGCTGTCATTACAGTATCTTTAGAATTTGTTAAACCAGTTCTTAATTTTGCATCTGTAATAGTTCCTTCATTAGTTCCTGTTGAAAAACTAACAACACTTAATTTAACAGTATCTAATTTTAAAAGTTCAGTTGCAAGAAGTTTAGCAGAATCTGCAACAGCTTCCATTCTCGAACCACCAGTTGAAATTGTTTCATCCATACTTAATGAGTTATCTATAACTAGAACAATTTCACTTGGTTTATCTAAAGGTCTAACAGCATTATTAGTCACTTTTAAACCAATAGTCAATTCTTTTTTGTCTAAATCATAATCAATAATTTTCTTTTCAAATACAGCTTTATCTGTAATATTAATTGTACAAATATTATTTTCTACTATTTCTAATTTTGCCTTTTCTGAACTAGTAGTTGCAGCGAAAACACTTGAACAAAGTAATAATATTAACAAAATTACGCAAGCTATTCTTTTAAATTTTTTCATAATTAATCAATTCCCTTCTTAAATATATAAATATTCTTATTAAATTATAGTATAACCAATATCTGTTTTCAATATTTTAATAAAAATGAAATAAAAATGTAATATTTTATAGAAAAATGTATATAATTGTGATAAAATAATAGTCAAAAATGGAAGGTAGTAGAAAATGAAAAATATATTAGGAATAATAGTATCATATATATTTATAGGAATTATTATAGTATTTGCAAAATTTTTCAAAAAAATAGGAGAAGAGGCAAGTAGAAAATTTATACATATAATGCTTTCTAATTGGTGGTTTATAGCAATGTACTTTTTTGAAAATGCATTATGGGCAAGTATAGTACCATTAAGCTTTGTAGTAATAAATTATATTTCATATAAGAAGAACTTAATATTAGTAATGGAACGAGAAAGTCAAGATGGATTAGGGACAGTGTATTATGCTATTTCACTATTAATATTAGCAATAATAACATTTGGAATAACAAATAAGCCAGAAATAGGATTATGTAGTGTATTAATAATGGGATATGGAGATGGATTAGCCGCGGTTATAGGGAAAAAAGTAAAAAGCTATGAATACAAAATAGGAAATACTAAGAAAACATTAGTAGGCTCACTAACAATGTTTGTAATAACATTCATAACAATAGCAATATATTTAGGGCTTACAGGAATAAATTTATGGGCAATAAAATCAATAGTAACAGCAATAATACTTACTATAATAGAAGCAGTATCAATAAAAGGAACAGATAACATAACAATACCAATATCAGCATGTACATTATTATTCCTAATGTAAAAATGAAATTGTAGGGGTTGCACTTCAAAGACATGGCTCGAATGAATAGTGAATAATACACGCTTTCGCGTGGAGAAGGGATGTAGAAATGGATAACATATTAGATAAAGTAAATAATCCAGAAGATTTAAAGAAACTTAATATAAAAGAAAAAGAGCAACTAGCAAAAGAAATAAGAGAAAAAGTTATAAACACAGTATCAGTAACAGGTGGACACTTAGCTTCTAACTTAGGTGTTACAGAAATAACTATTGCACTTCATAGTGTTTTTAATACTCCTAAAGACAAAATAGTATGGGATGTAGGGCATCAAACTTATGTGCATAAAATATTAACAGGCAGAAAAGATAAAATGCATACTTTAAGGCAACTAGGTGGTATATCTGGTTTTCCAAAAATAAAAGAATCTGAATACGATAGTTTTGATACAGGCCATAGTAGTACATCAATATCAGTAGCACTTGGTATGGCACGAGCAAGAGATATAAAAAAAGAAGACAATAACGTAATAGCAATAATAGGAGATGGAGCTTTAACAGGGGGAATGGCATTAGAAGCTTTAAATGATGCAGGAAATAGTAAAACGAAATTAATAGTAATATTAAATGATAACGAAATGAGTATTTCAAAAAATGTAGGTGGAATATCCCAATTTTTAACTAAAATGAGAACTAGAAAATTCTACAAAAAATCTAACAACAGCATAAGAAAAGCTTTAGAAAAAGCACCTAAAATAGGAACACCAATAATAAGAGTAGCAAGAAGAATAAAATATAGCTTAAAACAATTAGTTTTACCTAATATGTTTTTTGAAGATTTAGGTTTTAAATATTTAGGACCAGTAGATGGTCATGATATAGAAAGAATAGAATGGATTTTAAAATTAGCAAAAAAAGAGCAAGAGCCAGTACTTGTACATATAATAACCAAAAAAGGAAAAGGTTATAAACCAGCAGAAGAAAACCCAGACAAATTTCATGCAACAGGTAGTTTTGAAATAGAAACTGGAAAATCAAAAAAAGAAAAGAAAAAGGACTATTCAACAGTATTTGGAGAAAAATTAGTAGACTTAGCTAAAAATAACGAAAAGATAGTAGCAATAACAGCAGCAATGACAGATGGAACAGGGCTAAAAGAATTTAAAGAAAAATATCCTAACAGATTTTTTGACGTAGGAATAGCAGAGCAACATGCTGTTAGCTTAGCAGCAGGTCTTGCAAAAGAAGGTTTAAAACCAGTAGTACCAATATACTCATCATTCTACCAAAGAGCATATGACCAAGTAATACACGACATATGCATAGAAAGCTTGCCAGTAGTTTTGTGCGTAGATAGAGCAGGAGTTGTTGGAAATGATGGAGAAACACATCAAGGGCTATTAGACCTAGCATTCTTTAACCTAGTACCAAACTTAAGCATAATGGCACCAAAAGATTTTAAAGAACTAGAGAAAATGTTAGAATATGCAATAACATTAAATTCACCAGTAGTAATAAGATACCCAAGAGGTGGGGAAAGTGAAAAAGTAAAATTTGAAAAACATGAAGAGATAAATAGAGGAAAAGCAGAAATACTAAAAGAAGGAAAAGATATAAGTATAATAACAATAGGGAAAATGGTAGTAAAAGGTATGGAAATAGCGCAAGAATTAGAAAAACAAGGAAAAAGTGTAGAACTAATAAATGCAAGATTTTTAAAACCATTTGATAAAGAAACAATAATAGAAACAATTACAAAAACAAAAAATGTAATAACAATAGAAGATGCTAGTATAATAGGTGGATTAGCAACAAAAGTAAAAGAGGTAATAGCAGAAAACAAACTAGAAAATGTAGAACTAAAATGCTATGCTTATCCAGATAAATTTATAGAAGCTGGAAATGTAGGAGAATTAGAGGAAAAATATTTATTTTAGTTCCCATTGGGGACGTTTCCTAATGAGAAATCTGGCACTTTTGGGATATCTGTCCCTTTTGGGAAATTTCTAATTTGACTTTTTTAAAAATACAACTAAAAATAAAATTGGAGAAAATATGGATAGAAATATCATAAATAAATATAAAAATGAAAAGGATAGATTACTAATATCAAAAGTAATGGATAAAATAAGGTTTTGTGAAACTAAAAATAAAATTCAAACCACAGATTTTTTAGATGAAATGGAGCAAAAGTTATTAGAAAATTTTTTGAAATCACAAAAAATATCTAATTACTTTTTCACAGGTGGATTTGAAGAAGCGGAAAGAAAAATATTAGTAATTTATCCAGAAAAGTTAACTGATATAATACGAAATATTAATCTAAATGAATATATAAATTGTATAAGAATACAATTGCCAAATGAAATGCAAGGAGAATATACACATAAAAATTACTTAGGTGGACTAATGAAATTAGGAATATCAAGAGAAAAAATAGGCGACATTTTAGTAGAAAAAAATGGAGCAGATATTTTAGTGATGCCAGAAATGTTAAAATTTTTAATTACAAATATTTCTAGTTTAACAAGATTTAGTAAGTCAAGAGTAGAACAAATAGAATTACAAAATTTAAGGAAAATAGAAATAAAAACACAAAATATAAAAATAACAGTTGCCTCAATGAGGTTAGACAATATAGTTTCAGAACTTGCAAGATGTTCAAGAGGAAAAGCAAATGAATTATTATCACAAGAAAGAGTATTATTAAACCATGAAATAATAGAAAAATCCTCAAAAGAAGTAAAAGAAAATGACATAGTAACAATTCGTGGAAAAGGAAGATTTGTAATAAAAAGTATAGTAGGAAATAGTAGAAAAGGAAGACTATTTATCGAAGTAGAAAAATTCATATAGACTATTGAATAATGGAACATAATGTGATATAATGTAAAACATGAAAAGGTAGTATACCTTTCGAAGTAACTTCGGGAGGTAATAATTTGCCTCCTGTAAATAATTATTATTAAATAGGAGGTAAACTTATGAAAATGATTTTTGATGCTGACGAAACGATAACAGTAAGAGAGAGACTTTGTGGAACATGGGAAATAAGAAAAAAAGAATTAGCAGATTTCTTAATAAGTGCGCAAGAAAGAGATGAGTTAAAAGCAATAGGAAGAAACCGGTGTTTGTTTGGTGCTAAAATACTTGAAAGAGCAGTTATTTTATCAAATCTAGCTAATGTTATTTCAATTGAGGTAGATAGTAATATTATTAAATTAAACCCGATTGGAATAAAAATGAGAGTGAATGATTCTATAATTGATTTCCTTGAGTCTAAAGCAGAAAATAGCTGAAATAATAATGTAAAATAGCCTTAAATTCAAAACTTAAGGCTATTTTTCTATTGATTTTAAAAATACAATATGTTAAAATACCAATATAAATAAGCAAGAATAAAATTTTCTAAGTGGTAAAGCCACATAAGAAAATCTAATTCTTGCATAACTATCTTCTAAGGAAACACACCTACTTACGTGGATGACTTTCCAAAGAATATAAAAAAGTTCCCAAAAGGAAACGTCCCCAATGGGAAAAAAGGAGAAAGCAAAATTGGAAGACAAGAAAAAATACATTAGAAATTTTAGTATAATAGCACACATAGACCATGGAAAATCAACACTAGCTGATAGATTAATAGAAATGACAGGAGTACTTTCAAAACGTGAAATGGAAGCACAAGTTTTAGATAATATGGATATAGAAAAAGAACGTGGAATTACTATAAAATCTCAAGCAGTTAGAATGAAATATAAAGCAAAAGATGGAAACGAATATGAGCTTAATTTAATAGATACCCCAGGTCATGTAGACTTTAACTATGAAGTATCAAGAAGTTTAGCGGCATGTGATGGAGCAATTTTGGTAGTAGATAGTAGCCAAGGTGTAGAAGCACAAACATTAGCAAATGTATATTTAGCAATAGATAATAACCTAGAAATTCTGCCAGTAATAAACAAGGTAGATTTGCCAAATGCAAGACCAGATGAAGTAAAACAAGAAATAGAAGATATTATAGGTATACCTGCAATGGACGCACCATGTATTTCAGCAAAATCTGGGTTAAATGTAGATGAAGTATTAGAAAGAATAGTAACAGACCTACCAGCACCTACAGGCAATAAAGAAGAAAAATTAAAATGTTTAATATTTGATTCAATATACAATGACTATAAAGGTGCAATAGCCTATGTTAGAGTAAAAGATGGAAGTGTAAAAGTAGGAGACGAAATATTACTTATGGCTACAAATAAAACCTTTGTAGTAACAGAAGTAGGGCACTTTGAACCAGGAAGTTATGAGCCATGTGAAATGTTAGAAACAGGAGAAGTAGGTTATATAGCAGCAAGTATAAAAAGCCTATCAGATGTAAGAGTTGGTGATACAATAACATTAAAAAATGATAAGGCAAGCGAGCCTCTACCAGGATATAAAAAAGTAAATCCAATGGTATATTGTGGTTTATACCCAATAGATGGAAGTGACTATGAAAACTTAAAAGTAGCTCTAGAAAAGTTAAAACTAAATGATGCAGCACTAGAATACGAAGCAGAAACTTCAAATGCACTAGGTTTTGGTTTTAGATGTGGATTCTTAGGTTTACTTCACTTGGAAATAATAGAAGAAAGATTAGATAGGGAATTTGACCTAAGCTTAATTACAACATCACCATCAGTTATATATAAAGTATATAAAACAGATGGTACAATGATTGAACTATATAATCCATCAGACTTACCACCATCAAACGAAATATCATATATGGAAGAACCATTTGTAACAGCTGAAATTCTAACACCAAAAGAATTTGTAGGAAATATAATGGAAATATGTCAAAGCAGACGTGGAATATATATAGATATGAAATACTTAGATGAAAATAGAGTAACATTAATATATGAACTACCACTAAATGAAATAATATATGACTTTTTTGATAATTTAAAATCACGAACAAAAGGATATGCATCATTTGATTATGAAATAAAAGATTATAGACGTTCAGAGTTAGTAAAACTAGATATATGGGTAAATGGAGAAGGAGTAGATGCACTATCATTTATAGTACATAAAGATTCCGCTTATGAAAGAGGAAGAAAAATGATAGAAAAATTAAAAACATGTATACCAAGGCAATTATTTGCAATCCCACTTCAAGCAGTAATAGGAGGAAAAATAATAGCAAGAGAAACAATATCAGCAATGAGAAAAGATGTACTAGCAAAATGTTATGGTGGAGATATAACAAGAAAGAAAAAATTATTAGAGAAACAAAAAAAAGGTAAAAAGAAAATGCGTCAAATAGGAAATGTAGAAATACCACAAGAAGCATTTTTAAGTGTATTAAAATTAGATGAAGAATAAAAAGTATGATATTCTAAAAATTAGGAGAATAATAAATTTTACTTCGTAGGGGCATGGGGTACTGTGCCCCTAAATAAAAAAGGAAGACTAAAAAATAGTCTTCCAAAAAATAAGTATACTGACTTAATTAAGTGCTTCTAACCTGTTCTCTAATCGTGATATTTTAGCTACGACTCTATTATATAGAGAACAATAATAATTATACAAATCATATTTTTCAGTTAATGATTCTACATAAGAATATCCACTAAAAGATGGATTCAGAAAATATGAAGTTTTTGACGAAGTATTATTATTTAACTTATTAACAATTAAATCTATTGAACTGTTGTAATAATTAATGTAAGATTTATAACCTTTAGCAAGTTTTCTTAATTTATTTAACCTATATACTAAAACCTCTTTGCGCCGTTTTTTCAAAAATGTAATTATACCCATAATGCATACCTCCTATTGAAATATTTTTGAAAATATATTAGAATATAGTAAGTATATAACAAAACTTAACATAAGTCAAGAAAAAATAGAAATATAAGAAAAGGAATAAAAAATGAAACAAAAAAATAATAAAAAACCTTCTAAACTACTGCATAATGCGACTGGAACACGCAAAGCCTTAACAGTCGATACCCAAAAGGGACGATTGCCCCATTTGGAAACATCCCTAATGGGAATTGACCAAGTAGAAGGAAGAAATTCTATAATAGAACTATTAGAATCAGGTAGAGATATTAACAAAATATTCATACAGGCTGGGGAAAAACATGGCTCAATTAATAAAATAATAGCAATGGCAAAAGAAAATAAAGTATTAATTTCAGAAGTTAGTAAAGAAAAAATAAACCAAATGGCACAAACAGAAAATCATCAAGGAGTTATAGCAATAGTACCGCCATTTGACTACTGTGAAATAGAAGATATTTTATTAGAGGCAAATACTAGACAAGAAGAACCATTTGTAGTAATATTAGACGGAATAGAGGACCCTCATAATCTAGGCTCAATTATAAGAACCGCAGAAACAGCAGGAGTACACGGAATTATAATACCAAAAAGAAGAGCAGCTTCAGTAAATAGCACTGTAAATAAGGTATCAGCTGGAGCAGTAGAACATATGAAAGTTGCTAGAGTAAATAACCTAGTAGAAACAATGAAATACTTAAAAGAACAAGGTTTATGGATATGCGGTACAGCTATGGACACTAAAACATATTATTATAACCAAGACCTAAAAGGCCCATTAGCAATAGTAATTGGAAGCGAAGGCTTTGGAATGAGTAGACTAGTAAAAGAAAATTGTGACTTTCTAGTAAAAATCCCAATGAAGGGTAAAATAACATCACTAAATGCTTCGGTATCAGCTGGAATAGTAATATATGAAGCAATGAAACAAAGAAATTAATTGTAGAGGTCGCACCCTTGGGCGACCCGTTCTACAAAGAAATTACCCAAAAGAAAAATGAAAAGTGAAGAGTGAATAATCAATAGTACACGCTTCGTGCGAAGGAGGAAAAGAAAATGTATTACGGAAGAAAAAAAGGAATAATAATTGCAATAATAGTGGTAGCTATAATATTATTAGTAGGAATAGTAGGAACATGTTTATATATGTTCACAGATTTATTTAAATCTAATGAAAAACTATTCTGGAAATATATGAGTAAACAGGTAGAAAGCATAGGAATAACACCAAATACACAAATGCAAGAAATACAAAAAAAGAAACAACAAAATCCATATATAACAAATGGAAAAGTTGAATTTTCTTCAACTAACAATGAAATTAATAATAATTTAGAAAAAGTCAAACTAATTTCTGAAGGAAAAACAGATAAATCAAATAATTATGCATATTCAGAAAATAAATTAGAATATAGCAATAGCACAATATTTAACTTAAAATATGTACATGATGAAGATATATATGCTTTAAAATCAGATGAAATTGTAAATGTATATGTAGGTGTAAGAAATAAAAATTTAAATGTTCTAATGCAAAAACTAGGAATAACATTAGCCTTTGATATTCCAGATGAAATAGTTCCAATAGATTATTCTAGCATATATAATTTGACGCAGGAAGAAGAAAATCACCTAAAAGAAACATATTCAAATGTAATAATGCAAAATATTACTAAAGATTGTTATAGCAGACAAACAGAGGCAGTAGTAGAAAAAGATGGAGTTTCATATACTACAACATCATATAGGTTAGACTTAAGTAGTGATTTAATTTCAGATATTACACTAAATATCTTAAACACATTAAAAACAGATACTGTTACTCTAAATTTAATAGCATCAAAAGCTTCTGGGTTAGGTATAGAAGAATATGCAACTGTAGATGGAGTAATTAATGGAATAGATAATATTATAAATAATTTAGAAAATGTTAATTTTGTAGATACATCATTTGTAGTATATAGTTATAAAGGAGAAACAATAATGACAGAAGTGTTATTAAAAAATACTTCTAAAACAACTATATATACAGGTAATTCAATTAAAATAAAATACGAAAACTTTGAAGATGATGCAGAATTTAATGTTATGAATATAGAAATAGTAAGTATCAATACATTTGCACAATCTGGTTTAAATATTAAAGCAAATGTAGATGACGAAACAGAAGTAACATTAGATATAAGCAATACAGGTTCAGCAGTAGAGGGAAATTTAAATACAAATATTACAGGAACTGTTATGCAAAACGAAGAAATATATGAATTTGTATACACAGGAACTACTGAATTTGTAAATGAATTAGAAAATATAGAAGAATTAAACGAAACTAATTGTGCAATATTAAATGATTATTCACAGCAAGACTTAAATACATTAATGCAAGCTTTAATGAACCAAATAATAACAGTATTTAATCAAAAAGCACAAATGATAGGAATATCAAATACAGTTGTTAATCCTACACCACAAGTTACAACAGATCAAAACCCAGAAACAACAAACAACATATAATTACAAAAAAATGTTAATTAAAATTTGAATAAAATATATTGACTAACATAAAATAAAAGTTTATAATAATAATTAGTTAGAATATAAAAAACAAAATTGAGACAAAGTAAAATAAAGGTTACTTAAAAAGAGAGAGTTTGCCACCGGCTGAAAGCAAACTTAAAGAAAACATATTTGAAAAACTACCTCAATGTTTCTAGAAAAAAAGCTAGACGTATTACTTGCGTTAAAAGTATAAATTAAGTAAAAAAATAGGATGGAACCGTGTAAAAGCACTCCTATGCTCAAAAAGCATAGTGAGTGCTTTTTTGAATGAAAATAAAATCGTTTTTAATTTGTAGAGGCGATTATTTCTTAGCTGTTGGAGCAAAGCGAGTTACAGATAAGTTATGCATTAGCTTAATCGCCCGCTTTTCTAAGAAAATACCCTAGAGAAGAATACAAATCAAAGATTTAAGGTAGGGGTGGCACCCATGGGCGACCCGAAAGACGTAAATATATTTCGACAAAAGAAAATTCAAAATGCGGTGTAAAAATCCTAAAATGAATAATGAATAGTGAGGAGTAAATAATGAATAATATACGCTTCACGTGAAGGAGGAAAAGAAAATGTTTAAAATTAAATTAGAAGGTGGAAGAACAATGGAAATAGAAGAAAGTATGTATTGGCATACAACAGCCCATATACTAGCACAAGCAGTAAAAAGGCTATTTCCAAACTATAAATTAACAATAGGACCAGCAATTGAAAATGGTTTCTATTATGATTTCGATGTAGAAAAACCATTTACAGAAGACGATATATCAAAAATAGAAGAAGAAATGAAAAAAATAATAAAAGAAGATTTGACTATAGAAAGATTTGAACTTCCAAGAGAAGAAGCAATTAAATTAATGGAGGAAAAAGAAGAACCTTACAAAGTAGAATTAATAAAAGAATTGCCAGAAGGAGAAGTAATATCATTCTATAAACAAGGTGAATTTGTAGACTTATGTCGTGGGCCACATCTTCCAAGCACAGGAAAAGTAAAAGCAATAAAATTAACATCAATGTCATCTGCATATTGGAGAGGAGACGCAAAAAACAAATCTCTTCAAAGGATATATGGAATATCATTCCCAAAAGCAAGCGAATTAGAAGAATATTTGACAAAGCTAGAAGAAGCGAAACAACGTGACCATAGAAAATTAGGAAAAGAATTAGGAATATTCATGACACATGACTTAGTAGGAAAAGGTTTACCAATGTACTTACCAAATGGATATATTGTATGGGAATTATTAGAAAACTATATAAAAGGAAAAGAAAAGAAACTAGGATATAAACACGTATTAACACCACCACTAGCAACAGTAGACCTATACAAAACATCAGGACACTGGGACCACTACAAAGATGGAATGTTCCCTAAAATGGAAGTAGAAGGAGAAGAATTCGTACTTCGCCCAATGAACTGCCCACACCACATGATGATATATGCAAATACTATACATTCTTATAGAGATTTACCAATAAGAATAGGAGAAATAGCAAGAGACTGCAGGTTTGAAGCAAGTGGAACATTAAAAGGAATAGAAAGGGTAAGAACATTCTGCCAAAATGATGCCCATTTATTTGTAACACCAGAACAAATAGAAGAAGAATTCAAAACAGTAGTAAACTTAATATTAGAAGCATATAAAGACCTAAATATTACAGACTATCACTTTGAATTATCTTTAAGAGACCCAGAAGATAAAGTAAAATATCACCCAGATGATGAAATGTGGAACAACGCAGAAAACAAATTAAGAAAAGTTTTAGATGATATTGGAATTCCATATGTAGAAAAAATAGGAGAAGCAGCATTTTATGGACCAAAATTAGATGTTCAAGTAAAACCAGCAGTAGGAAATGAATATTCATTATCAACATGTCAACTAGATTTCTGCTTACCAGCAAAATTCAACTTAAGCTATATAGATAAAGACGGAGAAAAGAAAATGCCAGTAGTACTTCACAGAGCAGTATTTGGAAGTATAGACAGATTTATAGCATACTACTTAGAAGAAACAAAAGGAGCATTACCAATATGGCTTGCACCATTACAAGTAAAAGTATTACCAATTACAGATAAACAATTAGATTATGCAAAAGAAGTTAATAGCAAATTACTAGAAAAAGGAATAAGAGTAGAACTAGACTCAAGACAAGAAAAACTAGGTTACAAAATACGTGAAGCGCAAATGTCAAAAGTTCCATATATATTAGTAATAGGTGATAAAGAAATAGAAGCAAAAGCAGTAGGAGTAAGATCAAGAAGTGAAGGAGACATAGGACAACTTCCAGTAGAAGAATTTATAGAACGCATACAAGAAGAAATAAAAAATTATACAATATAAAATAAGTGACAATGGGACGGAGTTTTTGTCACTAGCCTTTTAGGACTTTTAAATTAAAAAAATTCTAAACAACTAGTGACAAAAACTCCGTCCCATTGTCACGAAAGGAGAATAAAAATGAGATTAGATAAATTTCTAAAAGTTTCAAGAGTAATAAAAAGAAGAACTGTTGCAAATGAAGCGGCAGATGGTGGTAGGGTATCTGTAAATGGAAAAATAGTAAAACCAAGCTATGAAGTAAAAGTAGGAGATATTGTAGAAATAAAATTTGGAGATAAAATATCTAAATTTGAAATTATAAAAATACCACAAGTTGCAGGAAAAGATATGGGAGAATTAATAAAGATATTATAAAAATATTATCACGCAAAAAGGATTGGAAAAATACCAATTCTTTTTTACTTTTTTATTGTTTAGAAACCTAAATTATGATATACTTTCCTTAAAATATATAATATATAAGATATAAAAAATAATACAATAATAAAAGGACTGTCCCTACCGTTCCGATTTCGGAACGAAAAAGACCGTCCCTACTGTGCGGAGGGAGAAGAAGGATGTCGAATTTTGTACACTTACACATACATAGTGAGTTTAGCTTACTAGATGGAGCAAATAGAATAAAAGATATACCAGTTATAGCAAGTAAGCTAGGAATGAATGCAATAGCAATTACAGACCATGGCTCTATGTTTGGAGTTATAGACTTTTACAAAGCCTGCAAGGCAAATGATATAAAACCAATTATAGGGTGCGAAGTATATGTAGCACCACGAACAAGGCATGATAAAGATCCTAATTTAGATAGTAAATATAACCACTTAATATTATTAGCAAAAGATAAACAAGGTTACCAAAACTTATCAAAATTAGTTTCTATAGGCTACACAGAGGGTTTTTATTATAAACCACGTATAGATAAAGAAATACTAGAAAAATACCATGAAGGTCTAGTATGCTGTAGTGCATGTTTAGCAGGAGAAGTAAATCAAGCAATACTAAATAACAATATGGAAGAGGCAAAAAAAGTAGCACTATGGTTCAAAGAACTATTTGGAGAAGACTACTACCTAGAAATTCAAAACAATGGAGTAAAAGAGCAAATACTAGTAAATCAAAAATTAATAGAATTATCAAAAGAACTAAACATTCCACTAGTAGCAACAAATGATGCTCATTATTCAACACGAGAAGATGCATATAATCATGAAGTATTACTATGTATTCAAACAGGGAAGAAAATGTCAGACGAAGACAGAATGCGTTTTGAAACAGATGAACTATATATAAAATCACCAGAAGAAATGAGTGATTACTTCTCAAATGTACCAGAAGCGATAGAAAACACAGTAAAAATAGCAGAAAAATGTAATGTGGAATTTGAATTTGGTCATACAATACTACCAAATTATGATGTGCCAGAAGGTTTTGAAACACACTATGATTATATAGAGAATTTGACCAAAAAAGGTTTAATAAAAAGATATGGGAAAGAAAATGAGGCTAACCTAGAGGAAGCATATAATTCCCTACCAGAAGAAATAACAAAAAGATCAGAATACGAATTAGGTGTAATCAAAAAAATGGGCTATGTAGACTACTTCCTAATAGTATGGGACTACATAAATTTTGCAAAAACACATGATATACCAGTAGGCCCAGGCCGTGGCTCAGGAGCAGGTTCAATAGTAGCCTATGCCATAGGAATAACAGATATAGACCCAATAAAATATAACCTACTATTTGAACGTTTCCTAAACCCTGAAAGAATTAGTATGCCCGACTTTGACGTAGACTTCTGCTACGAAAAAAGAGATAAAGTAATAGAATATGTATGTGAAAAATATGGCTATGACCATGTATCCCAAATAATAACATTTGGAACAATGTCAGCAAGAATGGTAATACGTGATGTAGCAAGAGTGCTAGACGTTCCATACGCCGAAGCAGATAAACTTGCAAAAATGATACCAAATGAAATTCATATAACAATAAAAAAAGCAATGGAGCAAAATAGAGAACTAAGAGATTTATATGAATCAGATGCAGAAATAAAAAAACTATTAGATATAGCAATGGCACTAGAAGGAATGCCACGTCAGGCCTCAACACACGCTTGTGGAATAGTAATAACAAAAGACCCAGTAGATACATATGTGCCACTATATGTAAGAGAAGGAAACATATCTACACAATTTATAATGACAACCCTAGAAGAACTAGGTTTATTAAAAATGGACTTTTTAGGACTACGTACATTAACAGTTATAAAAGACACAATAGACTTAGTAAAAAAAGATAAAAACATAGAAGTAGAATTTGACAAAGAGATGAATGATCCAAAAGTATATAAACTATGGCAAGAAGGGAACTCAGTTGGAATATTTCAATTTGAATCACAAGGAATGACAAACTTCATGAAAGAGCTAAAACCAGATAGCTTAGAAGACATAATAGCTGGAGTTTCACTATATCGCCCAGGCCCAATGGACCAAATCCCAAGATATATAGCAAACAAAAAGGACCCTGAACACGCAGTATACACACACCCTTCTCTAAAACCAATACTAGAAGTAACCTATGGCTGTATGGTATACCAAGAACAAGTTATGCAAATAGTTAGGGACTTAGCAGGCTATTCACTAGGAAGAGCCGACTTAGTACGTCGTGCAATGGGAAAGAAAAAGCTAGAAGTAATGGCAAAAGAAAGAGAAATATTTATACATGGACAATTAGATGAAGAAGGAAACGTAATAGTTCCAGGCTGTGTACGAAATGGAATAGATGAAAAAAGTGCAGACAAAATATTTGATGAAATGGCAGAATTTGCAAAATATGCTTTCAACAAATCACACGCAGCAGCATATGCAGTAGTATCATACCAAACAGCATACTTAAAAGCATATTACCCAGAAGAATTCATGGCAGCAACACTAAATAGCTTTTTAGGAAACTTAGATAAAGTACCATACTACATAGAAGAATGTAAAAGGCTAAACATAGAAATATTAAAACCAGACATAAATGAAAGTGAAACAAGGTTCACAGTAGATAAAAATGGTAAAATACGTTTCGGAATGGGAAGCATAAAAAACGTAGGAACAGTAGCAGTAGATAGCATAGTAGAAGAAAGAAGAAAAAATGGAAAATACAAAAGCTTCACAGAATTTTGTGAAAGAATACAAGGAGAAGCAGTAAACAAAAAATGTATAGAAAGTTTAATAAAAGCAGGAGCCTTCGACGAATTTGAACAAACAAGAAGCACACTAATGGCATCATTTGAAGAAATACTAGACTCAATATCAGACTCATCAAAAAAGAACTTCAAAGGCCAAGTATCAATGTTCGACTTAAACTCACGGAAATACTGAGGAGAAAAATGACCTAGAAAAATTAAAATACACATATCACACACTAAAAGAATACTCAGATAAAGAACTACTATCAATGGAAAAAGAAATGCTAGGATTATACATATCAGGCCACCCATTAGAAGAACTAAAAGAACAAATAGAAATGTGTTCAAACATAAGCACACTAAAAATAAGAGAAGCACTAGAAGAACAAGAACAAACAGGAGCAATTCAACTAAAAGATGGACAAAATGTAAAATTTGCAGGAATAATAAACAGCATCAAAAAGAAATACACAAAAAATAACAAAATAATGGCATTTGTAAACATAGAAGACTTATATGGAAACATAGAAACAATAGTATTCGAAAATGCATACCAACAAGCAGGAACAGCTTTAATGGAAGAAAGTATAGTATTAGTAGAAGGGCGTTTAAGTATACGTGAAGAAGAACAAAGTGTAAGTATAATAGCAAACAAAATAGTCCCATTGGGGACGTTTCCTAATGGGGTATCTGACACTTTTGGGACATCTGTCACTTTTGGAAATCAAGAAATACCAAAAAGAAAAGAGATAACTATAAATATTACAAATCTAGCAGAAGAGCAAAAAGATAAATTAAGAGGAGCACTTAAATTTTTTACAGGAGATAGAAACAATACACCAGTAAAAATAATAAATGGAGAAAACAAAATGCCAGCAGGTGGAATATTTGTAAATGGTAGCACTTTGGAAGAAATAGAAGAAATAGTAGGAAAAGAGAATGTATCAATTTTAGGATAGTTATTAACCTAAGATAAATATTAAGTTTCCAATTTACTAGCACAGGTTGTATCTGTGCTAGTTTTCTTTTATATATTAATAAAAAGTTGATTTTTAACTTAAACTATTGTATAAAAACATAAAATAAGATATTATAATGAATAAGATAAAATTTTTTACTTTTTTAAAACTGAAAAGTAAACTATAAACAAAAAGTGAGGTAAAAATGAAAATATTAATTGCAGGTTTTGAAGGAAATAATAATTCGGCAAAAATACTATTAGATAATATAAAAGAAAAAATAATGAAGATATTGATAACATTGAAGACATAGAAAAATTGTCAAATGCAATATTAAATTATATTAAAAC
Organism: Clostridia bacterium; assembly: GCA_022791475.1. The sequence goes on from JAAVZD010000027.1 coordinate 32,824, forward strand.
TTTATAAAAAAGGAGAAATAAATGGAACAATTAACGGTAAAAAAACAAATAAAAAGGTCACTGCCAATTGCTTTTGAAAGTTTAATTAATATATTAATGACTTTAGTAGATACATTAGTTATTGCAACTTTAGGAGTAGAAGCTGTAGGTGCTATTGGAGCAATGGCAGTTATATTAAACTTCATGCAAATGAGTATACAAACTATACATGTTTCAAATAATACACTAGTATCAAAAGCAGTAGGGGAAGAAAATAAAGAAAAAGTAGGTTTAGCAACAGGAAATGCAGTTATAATGGCAACTGTGGTTTCGATAATTACAATAATTTTAGTATATTTTATACAACCTACATTTCCAGAATTATTTAAAGTTGATAAAATATGTATAACATATTTAACAATAAGATTAATGGGATTTATACAAAGTTCAATAGTAACAGTATTATCAGGTCATCAAAGAGCAATTGGAAATCAAGGAAATATATTAAAATTAAGAATAGTAGCAGTAATATTAAATTTATTATTAGATATATTTGTAGTAAAAAAAGGCTATGGAGTCGCAGGAGTTGCATATGTAACAATAGCAATAGACACTTTACTTGCAATTTACTTATATATTAAAACAACAAAAACAGTAAAATATAAGCTAAACAAAAGTTGTTTTATGGATTTATTCTATTTATTTAAATGGAACTTTGTAGAAAGAATTGCATCTAAAATAGATAATTTTGTATTTAATATTATTGTTTCAAGAATGGGAGAACTAGAATATGCAGTTCATGTAATATTGCAACAAATTGCCAATATATATGAAGCATTTATTCAAGGATTCGGGGATGGAATTACCATAAGTGTAGGAATTGCAACAGGAAAAAAAGAAAAGCAAGAAATGGAAACAGTAAAAATAGTAGCAAAAAAAGTAATAAAATATTGCAAGCTAAGTTTTCCAATTCTAATTTTAACAATTGCAATAATAGTTAGAAGAATAGCACTTCCAGAACTAGAACTAGCAAAAATATACTATAAAGTATTACCACTTTTATTAATAGGAACATATGTAACAGCAAGTGCAACTTATTATTTTGCAATATTAAGAGGAATACGAGATTTTAAGTTTTTAGCAAAAAGAAATATAATAAGTTCAATAATAAAAATAGCATTAGCCTTTATATTAGGCTATACTCCACTTGGAATATTAGGTGTATGGTTATCATATTTAATATATGGAATAGTACAAAAATATATGTCAAAACAAAGATATGAAGAATTAGGAAAAAGCAATTAAAAGGTGAAAAAATGGGAGAAAAATTTGCAAAATTAAAAGATGAAAATAAAATACTAGTAATGTTAGCTTTTTTTAGTATATCAAAAGGTTTATGGGAGAATTTTAGACAGTTATGGCTACAAGACAATATGTTAAATGTTACACAAATTAGTCAAATATTAAGTGTAGCAAGTTTGTGTTGTGTTGTTGTATTAATAATACTTGCAAAAAGGTTATCGTTAAAAAGAATAAGAACAATCCTTTTAACCTCATTCGTTATGAAAGGATTATGTTTAATACTATTATACATGCTAAATCGCACAGGTTATCAAAATATAATAAATATAATTGTAATATTAGATACTATTTTCGAAAGAATAATTGTAATTAGTATATATCCTTTTATTGTATCAATAAAAAAAGATGATAGATTATATAGTAAAAGAAAATTAGTTGAATACTTATTTTGTGATATAGGAATTTTAGTTGGAGGTATTTTAATAGGGAAGAGCTTAGCAAATATAGTAATAGACTATAATATATGCTTGTTAATATCAATTGTATTTTTAATACTAGCAATTATCACAATATTAAATATAAAAAGACCACAAATTCAAGAAAAGAAAATGCAATTTAAAGAAGCCTTAAGTTATATATTAAAAGATAAAATAGTTCGTTTATATGTATTAGACTATTTTTGTGGACAAATAGCAATGAACACAGGTTTAGGACTAAAAATGCTAATGCTTACAAATATATTCAATTTTTCAGATGGAAATGCAACAAATTATTTATTAGTAGTAGGGCTAATAGCAGATTTAATAGGAATTATAGTATTAAAATATCTTACAGGAAAAAATGATTATATAACTATAAGCATAAAATTTGGAATTAGACTTTTATTATATGCAGTAGCGTTTATAAGCAACAATTTAGTAATATGTTTTATAGCAATGACTTGGTCAATTTTAATTTCAACAGCATATGAAAATATAACAGATGCACCATATATTAATAGAGTATTAAACGAATATCAAATGATATTTACAAATATTCGTTATATAATAGGCTTAATAGGAACATCAATAGGGCTATATTTTGCAGGAATAATGTATAGCAAAGGAATACCATATATGCTTGGGCTATCCGCATTTATAATGATTTTCCAAATTTCTATTGCTTATTATTTAATATATTTAAGAAAAAAATAAATGGAGAAAAAAATGAAACAACTATTAAAACAAATGTATAAAGGTGTAAAAAAATATATAGCTGGAATTTTAATATGTGGAATTATTTCATCTTTCTTTAATGTACAGCTTACCAAATTTGTTATGTATATGATAGATGGAGCAGTAACCAATAAAGCACAAATTCCAGAATTTGTGACTATGTTTTTTTACCAAAATGAAATATATTATAAACTTTTAGTATTAGCCATTTTTATGTTTGGTTTTATAATAATAATTAGCCTTTCAAATTATATAAGGAATTATTATACTACTAAAATGAGATTAGGAATAAACCAAAACTTAAAAACATTATTATTAAACCACTCTACATATTTAGAATATATGGAATATGCAAAACAAGAAAAAAGCCAAATATTGCAAAGAATTAGCACAGATTCGAACAATATTTTAAATTTTATTATGGATAAATATAATTTATTAGTAGATTCAGTTTTCATACTATTTTTCTCCATGATAGAAATTTTTAAACTTAATATATTAGTAAGTGCAGTTATAAGCACTATAATTACTATTATAGTAGTAATGTCAATATGGTATTTTAAAAAGACAAAGCAAATAGTAAGAAAAAATGTAACCTTACATGAAACCTTAATTGAAAAGACATTAAATGCAATATATTACCCTAAAATGATAAAATTATTTAATAGAGAAGAAAAAGAAATAAAAGATTTTGACAATGTTAATGAAGAATATTTAAAAAATGATAAAAAATTAGTTGATTATTTAATATATTATGAATTAATAGGATCAGGTGTACGAAATTTAAAAGATCCAGCTATTATTTTAATAGGAGGAATATTTTTTGCACTCGGTAAGATGAATATAGGAGCATTAATTGTGCTAATTACCTACTCTAACAACATATTAGAATATATTCTACAACTAATATATGCAGTAGAAGGAATTAACGATTTCTTAGTTCCACTAGAAAGAATAAGAAAGTATTTAGAATTAAAAGAAGAAAAACAAGACAACAATTGTGAAGAAATAAAAGAAACCAAATTAGAATTTAAAGATGTTAGTATTACTATACAAAACAAGAAAATTTTAAGCCATACATCATTTACATTAGAAAAAGGACAAAGTATATATTTGGTAGGTGATAATGGTAGCGGAAAAAGTATTATAATAAAGGTACTATTAGGCTTTATCCCATATGAAGGAACAATTCTAATAGGAGGGGAAAATTTGAAAAACTTAAGCTTAAGTACAATAAGAGATTACATAGGAGTAGTATTTCAAGAACCCTTCATCTTTTCAGATACAGTAAGGAATAATATAGACATACAAGGGAAATATTCACTAAAAAAAGTAAAAGAGATAAGCAAAATGTGTGAAATATTAGGAGAAATAGAAAATTTGCAAGATGGATATCAAACAATACTAGGAGAAAGAGGAATTGATTTAAGCGGTGGACAAAAACAAAGAATTTCCATTGCAAGAACATTAATTCAAGATAAAAAGATAATAATTTTTGATGATGTATTAAGCAAACTAGATAATGTAACAAAAGAAAAAATAAAGGAGCATATGGAACAAAATTATAATCATCAAATAAAAATATATATAACACAAGATATAAGAAGAATTCCAGAAGAAGCGATAGTATTCTTTAAACAAAAAGATAGTATAGTTATTAGTAAGCAAAAGGAATTAAAAGAGAAAAATGATGAATATAAAAAAATACTACAAATGTATAATAATATGATAGGAGAATAAGATGAACCAATTAAATGAAATGTTTCACTATGGAAATTTTGAACGAAGAATTATAATTACATGGATGGAATATGCAATTACTACAATATTCTGGATAATTATAGAACAATATATTACATTTTTTGCCTTTGATGATGCAATAAAAACAGAAAATATAAGCCTAATTTTATTTTTTGCTATTTTAATGTTAGTGAAAGTTATAGTAAAGGCGGCAGAAGGAATTCTAAATTGTATATTAAGACACCATTTACAAAGAGATTTTTCATATTATGCTAGAAAAGATATTTTTAATAGAATAATAAATGCTAATATTAATTTTTTTGATAAAAGTAATACAGGAGAATTATTAGAACTAGCAATGAATGATTCAGAACAATTCTCTACGTTTTTTACACAAAATGGATTGCAAACCACAAGTAATCTATTAAGAGTAATTACATACCTTTTGATTTTACTGTTTATGGATGTTAAATTAGGAATTATTTTAATAACAATATATATAGTTGGTTATTTAGGAATCTTTATTATAAATAGGAAAAAGATAACATTGATAAATAATATTAGAAAACTAAATATTTTAATAACTAAATCAATTACAGAACAAATAAATGGATTAGAGTTAATAAAATCATTAAGAATAGAAGAAAAAAGATTAAAACATATATCAAAACTAATAGAAAAATATAATAGTCAGTCAAAAAAACTAGATAAAGTAATAAGAAATTACAATTTTATTTATGATTTATTTTCTTTATTTACATTAATTATAGTAGGCTTTGTAGGAGGAATAGATTTACTAACAGGAGCCATAACATATGGAGCATTAATAATATTTATTAATGGAACTAGTTCTATAATTAAATGGATGAATACAGTAATTAGATCCATAGAAAAATTAAATAATTCATATATATCTTTCTTAAAAATACTAAAATTCAATAGAGAAGTAGAAAGTGAAAAAGAAACAGGTAAAACTAGATTAGAAAGTGTAAATGAAATAGAATTTAAAAATGTAAAATTTGCTTATAATGAAGATTCTAAAATTTTGAAAGAAATAAATTTAGAAGTAGGAAAAAATGAAAAAGTGGCAATTATAGGAAAAACAGGCTCAGGAAAAACAACATTAGTCAATTTATTATGTAGGTTTTATTCTACAACAGGAGGAAAAATACTAATTAATGGTAAAGACTATACAAGCTATACAATGCATAGCCTGAGAGAAAAAATAGGCTATGTAATGCAAGATGTAGTAGTTTTTAAAGGAAATGTATATGAAAATATAAACTATGCAAATAAAAAGGTTACTAATGAAGAAATTATAGAAATTTGTAAAAGGCTAAATTTACATGAAAAAATTATATCTTTACCACAAGGATATGAAACAGATTTAAGTCAAAATAAAGACATTTTATCGCAAGGAGAAAAGCAAATGCTTAATTTCGCACGTATAATGGTAGAAGACCCAGAAATTATAATTTTAGATGAAGTGACCTCTTCTTTAAGCTATGAAAATGAAGAACTAATAAAAAATGCAACAGAGCAAATTATGAAAGATAAAATATGCTTTCTAATTGCACACAGATTATCTAGTATACAAAGTTGTAATAAAATTATTTTACTAGAAGATGGTAAAATAGTAGAAGCGGGAAATCATAAGGAATTAATAGAAAAACAAGGAAGATATTATAATTTGGTAAATGCATAAAAATTATAGGGAGAAAATAGATGGAAAAAGAATTTATAGAAAATGCTTTAAAAGTAATGAAATTTAATATAGAAGAAACAGAAAAAGATTTGGTACAGTTTGTAAATATGCGAGAATATGGTGTAGCAAATAAGCAAAAGCCATTATTACTTACAATAGGATTACAGTCTTGTATAGCATTAATAGCATATGAGAAAAATTTTTCGTTTCTAGCTCATATGAATGTATACAAAGGAAATTGTGAAAAAGATTTTGAATTAGATGAAAAAGATGAAATAGTAAAATGTAGAAAAATAGAAAATTTATATGAAGAAATAATGAAAAATAGAGAAAACATTACAGATACTATAAATATAGGAATAGTATTAGGAGTAACACCAGTAGGAAAAGAACATGAAAGCAGAAAAGTAATAGAAAAAGATTTACAAGAAATGTTTAATAAGCTAAGAGAAAATAAAATATCAGCAAGAAGATTACCAAATATAAATAGTTATTCTTTAATATTAGACTCAAGAACAGGTATAATTATACACGATGGAGTAGAAAATGAAAATAGAATTACTAACATAGCAATAGATAGAAAAATTGAAAATAAAGAAGAAAATATAAGATAAAAAAATATTGAGAAATATTTACAAATAAAATGAAATGTGATAATATATATCAAAACTATAAAACAAAAGGAGGACATAATTATGTCGTTACTAGAATTGCAAAAAGAGATATATGAAAACAAAATACGGCATGGATTTAACATTACAGATTTAAATGAAGAATTCTGTCATCTCTATGGAGAAGTAGCAGAAGCTCATGATGCTTGGTACAAAGGTCTGGATAGTTTTCCTGAGGAATTAGCAGATGCAGCTATATTCTTATTAGGAATAGCAGCAATTAAAGGAGTAGACCTTGAACAAGAAATAATTAAGAAGGTTGAAAAGAATAAACGAAGAAAATATGTAAAAAACAGTGTTGGAAATTTTGTGAAGGCAGAAAATGAATCTTAAAAAATCCCCTTTGAAGTACACGATATGTATTTCAAAGGGGATATTTATTAGTGGATATAATAAAAAAATATTAAATCATTGACAAAATAGAAAAATATAGTATAATTAATATGTAGTATAATTTTTAGGGGAGAAAAAAATGATAGCTAAAGTTTGGAAAAAAGTATTACTAGTCATAGTAGTATTAGCATGCTTGTTCAATTTAGTTAATAAGTTTGTATTTCATCCAACAATAGAAGATGAACTAGAAGCTTCAGCTAAATATGTACAAGAACAAAAAGAAAAATAGGTAAAAACATAATAAGTACTTGAAAAAAATGTATTTATGTGTTAATATATAAAAGATAGTTTTTAATAAAGAGAGGAAGAGGTGAATACAAAATGAGAGAAGGAATACATCCAACATATACAGAAAGTACAATTACATGTGCATGTGGAAACGTAATGAAAACAAATTCAGTAAAATCTGAAATGAAAGTAGACGTTTGCTCAAAATGTCATCCATACTGGACAGGTAATTTAAGAAAAGAAACAACAGGTGGTAGAGCAGATAAATTTAAGAAAAAATATGGAATTCAATAACAAACATAAAATAGAGTGGGAAACCATTCTTTTTTTGTTGTGTCCATTGGGTGTCCATTGGGGACGTTTCCTAATGGGTAATCTGTCCCTTTTGGACACATAGTTTAAATTAAGAAAGATTTGAAAAAAGGAAAGCTTTAGACGAGTCCAAAATCTTTTCTTTAAAAAGTCGTAAAATGTAATATATTTCGCTTGAAAAAACTTATAAAATGTAATAAAATAAAGCAAATGGTAAAAAGGAGAAATAAGCTTTGAAAAAAATAAACATAGAAGAAGAACTAAAATATATAGATAAAGTAAATGAAATAAATAAAGGAAAAATATTAAAATATTATATATTAACAATGGGATGCCAATTAAATGAAAATGACTCAGAAAAACTAAGTGGAATGTTAGAAAAAATGAACTATAAAAAAACATTAAATATGGAAGAGGCTGACTTAGTTTTATTCAACACATGTTGCGTACGTGAAAATGCAGAAGAAAAGCTATTTGGAAAAGTAGGAGAAGTAAAAAAACAAAAAGAAAATAAAGGCACAATAATTGCAATAGGTGGCTGTATGATGCAAGAAGAACATATAGTAAAAAAACTAAAACAAAGTTACCCATATGTAGATATAATATTTGGAACACATACACTTCATAAATTACCAAAAGACCTTTACAAAGCCTTGGAAGAAAAAAAGAAAATAAGAGATGTAATAGATATAGATGGAGAAATAATAGAAGGACTGCCAATATCAAGAAATGATAAAATAAAAGCATCAGTAACAATAATGAATGGATGTAATAATTTTTGTAGTTACTGTATAGTTCCATATGTACGTGGAAGAGAAAGAAGTAGAAGTCCAAAAGATATTATAGAAGAAGTACGTTTGCTAGCAAAGCAAGGGTATAAGGAAATAACACTATTAGGACAAAATGTCAACTCATATTTAAGAGTAGAACGTGAAAAGAAAATAGAATTTGAAGAATACGAGGGAGTAAACTCATTTGCAACTCTATTAAGAGCCGTAGAAAAGATAGAAGGAATAGAAAAAATACGTTTTGTATCACCACACCCAAAAGATTTCACCGATGATGTAATAGAAGCAATAAAAGACTGCAAGAAAGTAAGTAAAATAGTACACTTACCACTTCAATCAGGAAGTACAAATGTACTAAAAGTAATGAACAGAAAATACACAAAAGAACAATACTTAAAATTAGTAGAAAAAATGAAAAAAATGGTACCAAACATAGTATTTTCAACAGATATAATAGTAGGTTTCCCAGGAGAAACAGAAGAAGACTTTGAAGATACACTAGATGTTGTAAAAAAAGTACACTTCGAGCAAGTATTCATGTTCATATACTCAAGAAGAGTAGGAACACCAGGCGATAGAATGGAAAACCAAATACCAGAAGAAATAAAACATAAACGTTTTGATAGGTTAAAGTTATTGGTAGAAAGTCAAATAGAAGAAAATAATAATAAATACATAGGAACAACTCAAAGGGTACTAGTAGAAGGAATAAGTAAAACAAACAAAGAAATGTTAACAGCAAGAACTGACACAAACAAAGTAGTAGTATTTGAAGGAAAGAAAGAATTAATAGGAAACATAGTGAATTTAAAAATAGTATCAGAGCATATGTGGTATTTAAAAGGAGAAATATAATATGTCAGAAAATGTAAATATAATAGAAAAAGCTTTAATGTTTGCAATAATTGCACATAGCGCACAAGTAAGAAAAGGAAAACCAGAAGAACCAGCAATAGTTCACCCAATAGCAGTAGCAGAAATACTAAGATGCTATGGAGCAGACAGAAATGTCATTGCTGCTTCATATTTACATGATGTTCCTGAAGATACAAAATTTACATTAGAAGATATAAAAAAGAATTTTGGAGAAGATATAGCGCATTTAGTAGAGGTAGCATCAGAACTAGATAAAAGCAAGCCTTGGGAAGAAAGAAAACAAAATAAAATAAACAAAATGAGAGAAAAAGTATTAAGAGACAAATTAATAGTAATTGCAGATAAGATATCTAACATTGAAGATATAAATAGAATATTTAAAGAAAAAGGATATAAAGACTTGTCAGCATTTAATAGAGGAGAGGAAAAGCAAGAGTGGTATTATAGAAATATGTATAAAAGTTTAATTACAAACGAAGATGCACAAGACTCACTATTTATAAGGTTACAAAATGGAATAGATAATGCATTTGGAAGAACAATGGAAGACTACTTTGAAGAAGAAAGAGGACTTTAAAAAATAAATTAAAAGATTAAAATTGCACCTACAATTGAATATATAATTTAAGGGTAGTTTTGTAGAAGGAAGTGGACGATTAATAATCGACCATACAACAAGGAGTAAAATGAAAAGGTATAAGGAGAATTAGAATATGGCAGAAAAAGCGGAATTTTCACCTATGATGCAGGAATATTTAAAAACTAAAGAAGAATATAATGATTGTATTTTATTTTATCGTTTAGGCGATTTTTATGAAATGTTTTTTGATGACGCAATACGTGTATCAAAAGAACTAGAATTAACATTAACAGGTAAACTTTGTGGACAAGAAGAGCGTGCACCTATGTGTGGAGTTCCTTTTCACGCTGCAGAGACATATATTTCAAGACTAATTGAAAAAGGCTACAAAGTTGCAATTTGTGAGCAATTAGAAGATCCAAAACAAGCTAAAGGTATAGTTAAAAGAGGTGTAATACGTGTAGTTACACCAGGTACTGTTATGGAAAGCAATTTGCTAGATGAAAAAAAGAATAATTACATTATGAGTATATACAAAGTAGGTACATTTTTTGGAATAAGTGTATGTGATGTTTCAACAGGAGATTTTAGAACAACACAAATTACAGATAGTAATAATTTTCCAAAACTATTAGATGAAATATCAAGATACAACCCAGCAGAAATAATTGTAAATTCATTTATGTATGATTCTTTAGAAGAAATAAATAAAATAAAAGAACGTTTTGAAGTATTTATTTCAAAAATAAAAGAAGATGCATTTGGGGATGATATAGAGAAATTAACAAGCACATATATAGTAAAAACTGAAACAGGAGAAGAAATAGACAATTTGGAAGATAAAAAAATTGCTATAGCTTCAATAAATGGACTTATATATTACCTTATAGATACACAAAAAAATAGCCTAGAACACATTAATAAAATAATAATGTATAATACAACTAAATACATGAGCTTAGATATAAATGCAAGAAGAAACTTAGAACTAACAGAGAAAATGAGAGATAAATCTAAAAAAGGAACACTTTTGTGGGTATTAGATAAAACTTCAACATCAATGGGTGGAAGGCATTTAAGAAGATGGATAAATGACCCTTTAATAGAGGTAAATGAAATAAATAATAGGCTTGGCGCTGTAAAAGAACTAAAAGATAATATCATACTAAGAGGAGATATAACAGACTTACTTAAAAAAGTATATGATATAGAAAGACTAGCAGGAAGAATATCATATGGAAGTGCAACTGGTAGAGACTTAATTTCACTTAGAAATTCAGCAAAACAATTGCCAGAAATAAAGAAAATATTAGCAAATGCAAAATCACCACTTTTAAAAGAATTATATTTAAAATTAGACGAGCTTACAGATATTCATAATCTAATAGAAGAAGCAATAGTTGATGAACCACCACTTAGTGTAAAAGAAGGTGGACTAATAAAACTAGGGTATAACCAAGAAATAGATCACCTAAAAAAAGCAACAACAGAAGGAAAAACATGGATTATTAAATTAGAAGCAGAAGAAAGAGAAAAAACAGGAATAAAAGGACTAAAAGTAGGGTTTAATAGAGTATTTGGTTATTATATAGAAGTTACAAAATCTAATTTTTCTCAAGTTCCTGAAAGATATATAAGAAAACAAACATTAGCAAATGCAGAAAGATATATAACAGAAGAATTAAAGAACTTAGAAAATCAAATATTAGGAGCAGAAGAAAAGGTTATAAATTTAGAATATAACGCTTTTGTAGAAATAAGAGATGACATAGAAAGCAAAATAAAAAGAATACAAGTATCTGCAGAAGTAATAGCAATATTAGATGTTTTATGCTCATTTGCAACAGTAGCAGAAGACTTAAACTATGTAGAGCCAGCCGTCGATAACAGCGGAATAATAGATATAAAAGATGGACGCCACCCAGTAATAGAAAAAATGCTACCATCAGGAAGCTTTGTTCAAAATGATACATATTTAGATAAAGACGAAACAAGACTTGCAATGATAACAGGACCAAACATGGCAGGAAAATCTACATATATGAGGCAAGTAGCATTAATAACACTAATGGCACAAATAGGCTCATTCGTTCCAGCATCATACGCACATATAGGAGTAGTAGACAAAATATTCACAAGAGTAGGAGCCTCAGATGACCTAAGTATGGGCCAAAGTACATTTATGGTAGAAATGATGGAAGTAGCAACCATACTAAAAGAAGCAACTGCAAATAGTTTAGTAATATTAGATGAAATAGGAAGAGGAACTTCAACCTATGATGGACTCTCAATAGCATGGGCAGTAGCAGAATATATTGTAGATAAAGAAAAATGCGGAGCAAAAACACTATTTGCAACACATTACCATGAATTAATACAATTAGAAGATAAACTAGAAGGAATAAAAAACTTCCAAGTAGCAGTAAAAGAAAAAGGCGAAGATGTAATATTCCTAAGAAAAATACTTCCAGGTGGAACAGATGAAAGTTATGGTGTACATGTAGCACGTTTAGCAGGAGTACCACAAAATGTAAGTAAAAGAGCAACTGAAATACTAAAAAGCTTAGAAAGAAAAAGCATAATAAGCGAAAAAGCTATGCAAAAAGAAGATAAAAAACAAACAGCAGGTCAGCTAGATATGTTTAACTTCAAACTTGCAGAAATAGCAACTGAAATAGATAAAATTGATGTAAACAGTTTAACACCTATTGATGCACTAAATACATTGGTTAAAATTAAAGAGAAAATGTCATAAAAACATTACTCTACAACTTAAAATAGAGTACTTTCCTAAAATATAAAAAAGAGCAAAACATAATCGTTTTGCTCTTTTTAGTAGCTTATTTAGTACTACGTAATTCTTCTAAATCTTTCCTACTATCCTCAGAATAAAAGGCACTTAAAAAGTTACCAATTCTATTAGCATAATAAGAATCTTCCCTAGCTATTTGGCCAAGAGTAATTGATTCATCTGATAAATCAAAATATTTATCACGTAAAGTACTATATACAGGATAAATTGGCTTAAAGGTATTTACATCCAAAACAACCTGTAAATATGCACAAATATTAAGTGGATATGAATTAAACTGATATTCTACATATAAAGCAGTAGGGTATTCATCTTCCTCTGGGTTTTCATATAACAATGTAATTTGTCTATTTTTGATAAGTCTACAATCAGGTTCTGAACTTAATATATGATTTAAAGTATCATATTCTACATTCTTACTAATACTATACAATGTTGAGCCTAATACATGAGCATCTTTATTAAATATAATAAGATCTTCTGTCAAAAAATTAAATTTACGAAACTCCTTACGGTATAATTGATATACTTTATCTTTAAGTATATCAAATTTAAACCTTATAATTTGCCATATATCACGCATTATACGCCGATACACTAAAAATTCATCATCTGTAACTTGCTCAATTCCTATAATCTCTCCTGAAATTTTGCAAGATACAAGAGATATTCTGTGTATGAGTGTATAACCAGTATCTCGACTACCTGTAATATGCCATTGGTTATCATTGTAACTAATTTCATAAAGTCTACTCATATCCATTTTCCTCCTTTAAGATAATAATTATTAAACAAAAAGTTACTAAAATATATTATATATATATCATGAAATTATGTAAAATGCAATAGATTGAAAGAAATTATCTAAAACTTTCTGGAAAAATTATATAAAATTATTGATATTCTAACAATAAAAATGTATGATATATGAATATAAAATATATAAGGAGAATATTATGAAAATAGGTATAGATATAGATGGAGTATTAAATTCTCAATACAATTTTTGTATTGATTATGGTACTAAATTTTGTAAGGAGATAGGTAAATATAGTTTGGTAAATACTAATGTAATAGATACAACAGATATGTTTTTATGGGGAGAAGAAACAGCACATAAATTTTGGAATAAATATCGTAAAGACCTAGTAATAAATTTACCAGCCAAACCATTTGCAAGTGAAGTAATTAAAACATTAAAAGAAGAAAACGATGAAATATATATTATAACTGCAAGAAAAAATAATGATGAATGGTTTGCAGAAAACTTAAAGACTCAGGTTGAAGAAATTACAAAAGAGTGGCTAAATGATAATGAAATATATTATGATAATATAATTTTTGATGTAAAAAATAAAGGCAAATATTGTAAAGAAAATGAAATAGATATAATGATTGAGGATGACCCTAAAAATTTAAGGCATTTAGTAGGTAACACTAAGGTAATAATATTTGACTATCCTTACAATAGAAATAAAGAATTTGAAAAAATAGATAGAGCATATAGTTGGTATGATATATATAATAAAATAAAAGGAGAAAAAAATGATACTAGCAATAATTGAAAGAAAAGAAAATGTAAGAGAAGAAAAACCATTTAATAGTCGATACTTTTTAACAGAGCATTATAAAAAGATATTTGACAACATGAATATAATATTATTTCCAATTATTTCTGAAAAGAATATAGATAAAATATGTGATATTTGTGATGGGCTAATAGTAACGGGAACAGCTAATAATATTAATCCTAAATATTATAATGAAGAACCACTAAAAGGAGAAGAATACAATATAGATGAATACATTATAGATGAAGAAGCAATAAATATATTTGCAAAGCATCAAAAGCCAATTTTAGGAATATGTGGCGGTGCTCAATCTATAAATGTTGTATTTGGTGGAACCCTTTACCAAAGTGTAAATAATCATAATATAAAGCATTTAACACATAAAATAAAAATAATGAATAATACGTTTTTGAATAAAGTATATCAAAAATCAGAGATACCAGTTAATTCATATCATCATCAAGCAATAAAAGATGTGGCAAAAGATTTTAAAATATCAGCAATTAGTGAAGATGGAATTATTGAAGCAATTGAAAAAGGTAATATAATAGGAGTACAATGGCATCCAGAGAAAATGATTGATACAAAGTTTTTTGAAAAATTTATAGAAGAATATTTCTAAAATATAAGGAGGTTTTTTAGTGGATAATAAAATATATGTTTATGTGACAGAAAAAAATAAAGGAATATTAAAATTTCCAAAATGTAATATAGAAACAAATGCATATATAGGAAAAAATGGAATAACAGAAGAAAAACAAGAAGGAGATCAAAAGACCCCAATAGGTGAATTTGAGCTAGGTCATATATTAGGTATGAACTCAAATGAAAATAATAAAAATGGATTAAAATATATACAAATTAATAAGGAAATGTATTGGGTAGATGATTGTAATTCCAAATACTATAATCAACTAGTAGAAATATCAAAAATAGAAAAGGACTGGAATTCAGCAGAACATTTAATAGATTATAAAGTACAATATGAATATTTAATAGAAATAAAAACAAACCCTAATAATATTCCAGGAAAGGGAAGTGCAATATTTTTACATTGCACTAATAATTGCCCAACCGCGGGGTGTATAGCAATTAATAAAGAATGTATGAAAAAAATAGTGGAAAATATAAATGAAAAAACTAAAATAGAAATTATATAAAGGAACAAAAGTGGCTTTGCCACACGGGTGATTGTACTAAAGCATAACTTATCTGTAACTCTTCTTCACTTCGTTACGCATAAGTTATATGTAACTCACTTCGTTCGAACAGCTAAGAAAAAATAGCCCCTACATTTTAACCTATAAAAGAGCAAAATGATTATAGTTTGCTATTTTGTAAAACTTTGTCGAAAACTTCTTTAAAAAGATCACATGAAAATATTGACATAATAGTAATGGCGATATAAAATGTAAACATCAATTTATAATCTATAAGATTTATAATCTTTTACGAAATCCAAGAAAAAAACTAGCAATTATAAAAATAATCAATAAAAATTAAATTATTGATTTTATTTATATTCTTAAGAAAGTGATTCGCGATAGCGATGAGTTTCATTAGAAGATAATTATGGAAGAATTAGATTTTCTTATGTGGCTTTGCTACTTAGAAAATTTTATTTCTTGTTATTAATAATGAAAGGAAAAATATATGAAAGTATATAAAGCAGATGCAAAATATTGCAATTATTTACATTATTATGAGCCTAAAATTCCATTTGTAGAAAATGATAAAGAAAATAGGCCATTTGTTGGAGTGGTATTATGTGTAAATGGAAAGAATTTTTTTGCGCCACTAACATCTCCAAAGAAAAAGCATTTAACAATGAAAAACACACAAGATTTTTTAAAAATAGATGAAGGGAGATTAGGTGGAATAAACTTAAATAATATGATGCCAATACCTAAAAGTTATTTAGAAGAAATATATATATATGAAATTAAAGATATTAAATATAAAAGAATGTTATACATGCAAATGGAATGGATAGAAAAAAATAAGACAAGAATCAACAATAGAGCAAAAAATTTATATTATTTAGTTTTACAAAGAAAGGCAACAGAGCAATTAATAAATAGGTGTTGTGATTTCAAACTATTAGAAAGAAAATGTCAAGAATTTATGAATGAAAATAACATTAGTGAAGAGGAAATTTTGTATAAAATATAAAAAAAGAAAACAGAGGATAATACAATATATAGGAAAATTAGGAAAATATAAATATAAGATAATAACACAAGAAGTTGTCTTAATTTAGGAAAGAAAAATACATATATTACAACACCATAAAGAAGATTACGAAATATATGTTATTATAATAATAAAACTTAAAAGAAAGGTTGTAAAAGTTTTTCCTTTTTGATATACTAAATCAAGTTAAAAAGGAGAAGAAATTAGCATTGGAAATAACAGGTGAAGTTAAAGAAATAATATATCAAAATGAAATAAATAGTTATACAGTTGCAGAATTTGAAACGAAGCAAGAAGAAATAACAATAGTAGGGTATCTTCCATTCATTAATGTTGGAGATACTCTTAAATTAGTTGGAAAAATTGTAACTCACCAAGACTATGGAGAGCAATTTAAGGTAGATACTTTTGAAAAACTAATGCCACAAACTTTAGTATCTTTAGAAAGATATTTAGCAAATGGAACAATAAAAGGAGTAGGACCAGCAACAGCAAAGAAAATAGTAGATACTTTTAAAGAAGAGACAATACATGTACTAAAATTTGAGCCACAAAGATTAGCACAAATAAAAGGGATAAATGAAGAAAAAGCATTAACAATTTCAGAAACTTTTATAGAAAATTTGGAAGTATGGCAAATAGTAGGATACTTAGAAAAGTTTGGAATAGGAATTCAAAATGCAAAAAACGTATATAAAAAATTAGGTTTAAACGCAATAGAAGAAATAGAAGCAAATCCATATATATTAATAGATGTAGCAAATAATGTAGATTTCAAAAAAATAGATAAAATGGCAATAGATATTGGGCTTCCATATGATAATGACAAAAGAATAAAAAGTGGAATAAAATATGCAATAACATGCACAAATTTAAATGGTAATTGTGCAGTATTAAAAGAAAACTTAATAACTTTTTGTAAAGAACTTTTAGGAGTAACAAAAGAAGAAATAGAAGAAAATATTATAGATTTAAAAGTAAATAATCAAATAGTAATAGAAACCAGAAATAATAAAAGTGAATTAGAAAATATAATAGATGAAGTAAAAGGAAAAGAATCAAATGTCCAAAATTGGGTATATTTAGCCTCTTACTATAAAGCAGAAGAAAATATTGCAAATAGAATTACAATTTTACAAAATTCACCTAATATAAAGAAAATAAAAAATATAAAAACAGAATTAAAAAAGATAGAAAAAAGTTCAGATATAGAATTATCCGAAAAACAAAAAGAAGCAATAGAAGCGGTAAATGAAAATAATGTATGTATAATAACAGGAGGACCAGGTACAGGGAAAACAACAATAATAAAAACAATAATAGAACTATATAAAAAAGATGGCAAAAAGCCAGTGCTTTGTGCACCAACAGGAAGAGCAGCAAAAAGGATGACAGAAACAACAGGAGAAGAAGCAAAGACCTTACATAGACTTTTAGAAATAGGAAAAATGGAAGAAGAAAGCAAAATTGCAAGTGTAGACTATGAAGTAGCACCACTTGATGCAGATATTGTAATAGTAGATGAAGTATCAATGGTAGACTTATTTTTAATGAATTATTTAATAAAGGCATTATATCAAGGAACAAAATTAATATTAGTAGGCGATATAGACCAACTTCCATCAGTAGGCCCAGGAAGTATATTAAAAGATTTAATGGAATCTGAGCAAGTAACTACAATAGTACTAAATAAAATATTCAGACAAGCTGCAAAAAGTAAAATAATATTAAATGCACATAGAGTAAATGAAGGAGAAAAGTTTTTAAATAAAGAAGAAATAGAAAATGAGAATTTAATAGACTTAAACGAAGATTTCTTTTATATAAATGAAGTAAACCAAGAAAAAATACTATATAATATAATTTCACTATGTAAAGAAAGGCTTAAAAATTATGGAAATTATGATTTCTTCAAAAATATACAAGTAATTTCACCTACAAAAAAGGGAATGCTTGGAACAAAAGAATTAAATAAAATCTTGCAAAAAAACCTAAACCCAGAAAATGATTTATTAGCAGAAAAACAAATAGGAGATATAACATATAGAGAAAATGATAGAGTAATGCAAATAAAAAATAATTATGATATATTTTGGGAAAGAGAAACTCCAGAATATGAAACTGGTACAGGAGTATTTAACGGAGAATTAGGTACAATAATAAAAATAAATGAACAAGATAAAATTTTAACAATAAAATATGATGATGAAAAGCAAGCAGACTATATGTTTCAAGACTTAGACCAAATAGAACATGCTTATAGTATAACAGTACATAAATCACAACGGAAGTGAATTTGATGTGGTAATAATGGTAGTGCCACAAGCTTCACCAATGCTATTAACAAGAAACTTATTATACACAGGAATGACAAGAGCAAAAAAAATGCTAATAGTAATAGGAAATCCCAAAATAATAGATTTTATGATAAAAAATGCAGATATCAAAAAAAGAAATACAGGACTTGCATATAAGCTAAGAAGATAGTAGCATTGGGGACGGTTCGTAATCGGAAACAAGATAGAGAAGAAACACAAGTAAAATAAAAAAATAAACTAGCTAGATTAGGAACTGTCCCCAATGCGGAAAAAAGTAGATAACCAAAATACAATAGAAATTATACAATTCAATAATCAAAATTAAAAAAATGAGGTTGACTTATTAGTTAAAATATATTATTATAGGTGTGCAAACAAATGAGAAATTATAAATAATATTTTTTGAAAGGAGGACAAGCATATGGAAGAAAAGATTTTAAAAGAAATATTAGATGTAGTAGTAGATATAAAAACAGAACAAAAAGAAATGAAGCAAACAATGAATAAAATGGAGCAAAGATCAGATGGAATAGAACAAAGATTAGATGGAATAGAACAAAGACTAGATAATGTAGAAGAAGAGCAAAAAGAAATGAAGCAAGTGCAAAATGTAATGTGTCAAGACATAAAATACTTGTTAGCTGAACAAGCCGATACAAAGAACATTGTAATTGAACTTGTAAATAAAGTGGGTGAAATGGATTTAAACAACAAAGCCAAAATATATCAATTTTCAAAAAGATAAAAAATACATAAATAAAAATTAAATTGCAGGGGTCATACTTTGGGCGACCTTTTCTACGAAGAAACTGCTAAAATGAATAGTACACGCTTGAAGCGTGAATAGGGGCAAAGAAAGGAAGTGTTTTAAACATGGAAACTTTTAAAAATGCCCTTATTTTTTTATTAAATGAAATAATAAATGAGCTATATCCAAAACAATGTATAATATGTGGAAAATTATATAGTGATGAAATATGTAGCAAATGTTATAAAACATTAGAAATAGTAGCAGAATCGCAAAAAAATAAAAATAAAAGTTTTAATGAACATATATACTTATTTAAATATGGAGGAACAATAAGAAAATTAATAATAGACTATAAATTTAATGACAAAGCCTACTTAAGTGATTTTTTTACAAAAATTATAATAAAAAATGAAAAAATATGTAGAAAAATAAAAAGTTATGATATAATCATACCAGTTCCAATACATAAAAAAAGAAAAAATGAAAGAGGATATAACCAAAGTGAACTTATAGCAAAGAAAATTGCAAAAAATACAAACCAATTACAACTAGTAACAGATAGTTTAATAAAACAAAAAAACACAGTAGCACAAAGCACACTAACAAAAGAGCAAAGAAAACAAAATGTAAAACAAGTATATAAAATAGCAAATAAACAAAAAATACAAAATAAGAAAATAATTTTATTAGACGATATATACACAACTGGAAGTACAGTAGAAGAATGTTCAAAAATACTAAAACAAAATGGAGCAAAAGAAATTCTAGTACTAACAATAGCAAAAGACGAAATCAATTAGAAGTCAGAATTCGAAAATATTGTAGGGGTGTGGCCTTGTGTCCGCCTGTTCTTCGAAGAAATCACCCTAATTCCGACATCTAACATCCGATTTCTGACATCTGAAACAAAGGAGGAAAACAAATGGAAGACCTAGTAGAAAGCATATTAGATTACATTAGAGCAGACTATACCGATTATGCCATAATGATAAATGGTGAATGGGGAAGCGGAAAGACATATTTTTGGAATCATAAAGTACGTAACAAAATAGAAACCATGGAACTAAATGGCAAAAGATATAAAACAATATATATGTCATTATATGGTATTTCAAACCTAGAAGAAATAAGTAAAAAAATATTTATAGAAACGACTCAACTAATGGATAAAAACCTAAAGAAATTCATGGGTAATAATGGACAATTAACAATACCAGAATATGCAAAAACAGGTTTAGACATGGCAAATTTCTTTGGAGTTACACAAAATGGAGACAAAATAGATTACAAAGAATTTTTCTCAACAGACGATAAAGTACTATGTTTTGATGACCTAGAAAGAGCAAATGTAGACGTAATAGACATACTAGGATATATAAATAACTTCGTAGAGCATGACCATATAAAAACAATAATAATATGTAATGAAAAAGAATTATCAACAAAACTAAAAAATAGCAACCTAGAAATGAAAACCTTTATAGCAACATATCTTTTAGATAAAGAAGGAAGCCTAATAAAGAAAACAGATAAACCAATGGTAGAAAGAATACAAGACACCATAGAATATGTATTCGACAAAGCAAATGACTATGAAAGAATAAAAGAAAAGTTAATAGGTGAAACATTTGAATATGCACCAGAGTTCAATTACATCATAAATGGAATATTGATGAGATATGAGAAATATCCAGATTTAATAAGATTTTTAAGAGAAAATACAAACCTTATAATATCAACCTTTAACAAAAGTGGAACCAGAAACCTAAGAATACTAAAGCATGCTTTAAATGACTTCAAGAAAATATTTGACATGGTAAATAAATCATATCCAAATACAAATCATAGAGTAATGCAAACAATGTTAATATTCACAATAGCTATATCATTTGAAATAAAAGCAGGAAAAGTAACAAAAGATAAATTTGTAAACATAGGAAGCAACGAAGAATATAAAGCAATATTAGTATCATCAAGGGTATTTATGGACAATAGACAATTCTATATAAAAGAATTTGATAACAACTATTATTATAACTTTAAAGCAGAATATCGTTTCTTCAAATTCATAGAAATGTATGTACGTACACGTATATTTAATATGAAAGTATTTAAAGAAAATATGGAAGTAATAATAAACACAGTAGATACAGACAAATTACCAGGATATAAAAGACTACTTACAGAAGAATACTGGAAAATTTCAGATGACCAATTTGACAATATTATAGAAGAAGTATTAGAAGACGTAAAAAATGGAAGAATAAAACCAATAGAAATAGTAAAAATATTTGCATATTTTATGTATTTTATAAAAAAAGACTTAATATCATATGATATCAAAACAATAAAAAGTGTATTCATAAATGGACTTAACATATCATCATTAAATGCAAACTATTGTCCAAATGTAAAAGAAGAATTAGAGTCAATATCAGTAAAAGATATAGGATCAGATATGGAAGAAATATTAAAATACTTTGACAATGTAAATGAAACATTAAAAGACAAGATGTATAGAGAAAAAGCAGAAGAAGTATTTAAAAATGTACCAATGAAAATGGAATTATTCTACGATAAATTTGCAAAAGAATGTATGACTCTGCCAATCTTTAAATACTATGATGTATTCCAAATGTTCCAAAGAATATCATGTGCAAGCAATGAAGATATAGTAACAATAAAAGAAATGCTAGAAGAAAGAGCAAAAAAATATACAAAAGAAATAGAACCAGAAATAAAGAATATCAGAAAATTAAAACAAGTAATGGACGATTATATAGATGGAAAAGAAAGCACAATAAAAATAGTAATGCTAGAAGACTTCTCAAAAGGACTAGATAAAATATTAGAATTATATAAAACACCACCATTTATGAACAACAAAAAGGAAAGCAACAATGCTAATGTATAAAAAATCATTTTAAATTGTAGGGGCGATTTTAATCACCTGTTCTTCGAAGAATTAACCTTAAATATAATCTGTAGAGGTCGCCACCTTCGGCGACCCGCAATACCAAATTAAATTTGAAAAACAAAAAAATAAAATAATGCATAAAATTTCCCTCTTTTGTCATAATAAGATTAAAAGTTATGATAAAGGAGGGAAAAATTTTGAAAGCAACAGGTGTTGTAAGAAGAATAGATGATTTAGGAAGAATAGTAATTCCAAAAGAAATAAGAAGAACTTTAAGAATAAAAGAAGGAGATCCACTAGAAATATTTACAGATAGAGAAGGGCAAGTAATATTAAAAAAATATTCACCAATAGGAGAATTATCAGAATTTGCAACAGAATATGCGGATACGCTTGCAAAAACAACAGGGCATATAGCATGCATAACAGATAAAGACACAGTAATAGCAGTTTCAGGGGGATCTAAAAAAGAATATTTAGAGCAAAGTATAAGTAAAGATATAGAAAAAATAATGGATTATAAAGAAGTATACGAAAGTAAAGAAAATAATAATATAGCACTTCCAATAACCAAAAATACTGAAGCAAAAAGAAACAACTCACAAGTAGTATATCCAATAATATCAGATGGAGACGCAATAGGAACAGTAATATTGTTATCAAAGGACGAAAAAACAAAAATGAGCGACGTAGAGAAAAAAGTAGTTCAATCAGCAGCAAGTTTTTTAGGGTCACAAATGGAAGTGTAACGTATAGACACACTAGTAAAAAGTAAAGTAAATAGCACAAACCATTGGTTTGATGTAGGGGCTTAATCAGTAAGGAATATGTAAAAGTATTTACTGAATTATGCCCTTTTTATAATTTAATGAGTTTAGAAATTTTAACTACCACAATTCTTAAAAATTACATCAACATTACAACAATATTACATTTATATTATAAAAATCAAAAAACATTGAAAAACCTTAATAGTTGTAGTATAAATAAATTAATAATAAAAGCGATAACAAAGGAGGAAATACAATGATTAAAGAATATAAAGTAAATACAGCAGAGCCAATGGACGGGGGAGTAGAATTAGGAACAGCACAAATATTACCTACTAAAATTAACAAATGGACAAAAGTTAAAAGCTTCTTATTCAAAGAAATAAAAATAGAATTAACACCATATCAACAAAAAGTATTTAAAGAAGTACATGATTTTTGGCATCAAGATATAACATGGAAAAAAGTAAAAGACTTTTTATTACAAGATATAGAAATAACATTATAATAAAAAAGAATTCACAAATGAATTCTTTTTTTATTTAATACGAAAAAAATATTATTAGCAAATCATAAAAGAAATAGTAAATATAAAATGAAAAAATCAGAAGTAAAAAATAGATAACTTATCAATAAATAACATAAAAAACAGGTAAAATTATGTAAATATATTGATAATTAAATTTAATAGTGATATAATTATAATAAGTGAAATTTAAAGGAGGAAAAATATGGAAAGGTCAACAATAAAATTTATAACAATAAGTATTTTATTATTAGCTATAATATTACTTCCTAATATAGTCTCAGCAGAAACACAAAATAGCATAATAGTAAAACAATCAAATAATTATATAATATATAATGAAAGTATAATGAAAGAAGAGTTTACATTTGCGTTTGGAAATTCAAAAGAAGAGAAAGATTTAATATACTTCCCATCAGCAAAAGCAGAAAATGGAGAAGAAGGAAGAAATGTAGCATATATAGATGAAGAAACAAAAGCATATATAAATGAAACTGGAGATATTTTCTTTTTTGTAAAAAATAAAGCAGGAGAATATATACTAGAAGGACAAAAAATAGATATAAAACAAGCATTAGATAAAAAATATGTAGAAGAAACAACAAAAAGGATAAAAGTAGATACAACAAAAAATAATGTAGAAGTAAAAGAAATAAATGGAGTAAAAACAGAAATAACAAAAGGAAAAGTAGTAATAACAGATGATGCAAAAGCTAAATACTCATACATATTAATAAAACTACCAACAACAGGAGAAAATGACTATACAAAATTAATGAACTTAGCAGAAAAAATATCAAATAAAGAAGAAGTAGAAAAACTAGACTTAATGGAAAAATTAAAATTGATGGAAAGTTTTTATACATTATATAAAGAAAAAGAGCCAAAATCAAATGACAGTAGTTGGTTACCAGTAGAAAACTTAGAGATAATGCAACCAGAAGATTCAAAAAATGAAGAACAATATATAGTATATATAAAAAGTGAAAACGGAGAAGAAACAACAATAGATGCTCAATTTTTAACAAGTTATGAAAAATACACACCAATATATGAAAAAGAGACAATTAAAATAAAAGAAACAACAAAATTACCAGTAACATTTGATAGTACAATAACACTAATTGTAATATTTGCAATAATAGTAGTAGCAATAATAGTACTTTTAGTAATAAGAAAAAAAGTAAGTAAAAAAGAAGAAAAGAAATAATAAAAATGAGAGAAATATATTTAATTATATAAGAGTAATTAGAAATAGGAGGGAAAAATGAGAGAAAGACTAAATTATAAGAGTAGAAAAACTATTATAATTGTAGCAATAATATTGCTATTAATAGCAATAGCGTCAACAGGAATATATATGTTTACAAAAGGTAATGACGAAACAAAAGCCTTTACCGAAGGTAATACTACAATAGGAGATTCTGAAATAAATTTACCAGAAGAAAATAAAAATAGTAATTCAGTACAAGAGCCAACAATAGAACCAGAACAAGGTACACAAAATAATAATGAAGTAACAACACAAACACCTACTGCACCAGAAACAACAACAAAACCAGTAACAGGAACAACAACTCAAACAACAGGAAATGTACCAAATGAAGAATACGTAACAGAAAAAGAAGAAGAAGTAGAAAAACTAGTATCAGAAAGCTTTTTAGTAGGTTGGACACCAATAAATGTATCATCAATAACAGAAGATATACAATTAAACAAACCAAGCAAGGAAGCAAAATATGAAGTAACAAAAGTAGCAACATTAGTAAATGGTGAAGCAATAAAAAATGAAAATGGAGAATTCAATACAAGAGTAAAAGCAGGAGATAAAGTTACATATGTAATAACAGTAAAAAATACAGGAAATGTAACAATACAAAACATAAAAGTAGTAGATGAACTAGCAAACTATGAAGAAACTATATCAGTTTTAGAAATAGGAGAGAGCAAAGAATTAACAGTAATATATGAAGTAAAAGAAGAAGACATGACTGAAAATGATACAATAATAAATACAGTAAAAGTATCAGATGAGGAAAAAACAGTAGAAGGAAAAGAAGAAATACCATCAAATCCAGCTTATAGCATACCAGTAGAGAAAATATGGAATGATAATAATAATCAAGACGGAAAAAGACAAGAAGTAATAATAGGATTATATGCAGATGGAGAAGCAGTAGAAGGAGAAACATTAACATTAGACGGAACAACATTAAAAGGTTATTTTGAAAATGTATTAAAATATAATAATGAAAATAAAGAAATAAAATACACAGTAAAAGAAGAGACACAAATTCCAGGTTATGAAACAACATATAGTGAAGATACATTTACAATAACAAATACACATACACCAGAAACAACAACTGCAAAAGTAACAAAAGTATGGAATGATAGCAATAACCAAGATGGAATAAGACCAGAAAGCATAACAGTACAACTAAAATCAACAATAGGAGAAGAAAAAGCAAATGTAGGAGAGCCAGTAGAAATTACTCCAAATGAAGACGGAAAATGGGAATATGAATTTACAGGTTTAACAAAATATGCAAATGGAGAACTAATAAAATACTCAGTAGAAGAAACAACACTAAATTCAGAAAAATACCAAGTATCATATGAAACAGAATTTGTAATAGAAGAAAATATAACAACAATAGTAGTAACCAACACACATACACCAGAAACAACAAGTGTAAAGGTAACAAAACAATGGTCAAACGAAAATAACACAGAAAGTAGGCCAAATTCAGTAATAATAGCCTTATATAATAAAGCAAATAAAGAAGTAGCAAGACAAGAGGTAACAGGAGCAAAAACAGTTAATAATACATGGACATACGAATTCACAAACTTACCAAAATATGTAATAGGAAGTGAAGGAGTATTAGAAAGTTATAGTATAAAAGAAATAAAAGCAGATGGAAAAACAATCGTAAATGCTAATACACAATACGATGAAAACTATATAACAACATATAGTGGAACAAAAGTAATAAATACATTCTTAAAACCAAATATAAGTGTAGTAAAAGCAGTAAATGAAGAAGTAGCAAGGCCAGGAGATATATTAACATATACAATAACAGCAAAAAACACAGGAAATAAAGAAGGAAAAGTAACAATAAAAGATACAGTACCAGAAGGAACAATATTAGAAGAAGATATAACTTTAAAAATAGGAAATAATGCTACTACAAAATTAGAACAAGAAAAATTTGCAACAGAAGGTTATGAAATAAAAGTTCCAAAAAATACAACAGCAACAATAACATTTAAAGTAAAAGTAAATGTATATGCAGGAAATACTATTGAGAACATAGCAAAATATACAATTCCAGGAGAAGAAGAACAAGAAACAAAAGTAAGTACAGAAATAAAAGATTCAATAGTAACAATACCAACAGAAGTATCAGAAAAATATACTATATTACTATTAGATACTTCAGGTAGTATGAATAATAATACAGATACGATGAAAAGAATAGATGCATTGAAACAATCAGCAATACAATATGCAACAAAATTCTTAGAAGGTTATAATAAAAACAAAATAAAGATAATAACTATTGGAAATTCATCAAGATTATTAACACCAGAATATACAAATGATATAAATGTTATAAAAAGTAAAATTAATGAAATAAGAATAATTCAAGGATCAACCATGACTAATATAGATGCAGCATTTGTACTAGCAAATAAACAAATAAAAGAAGAAGATGCAACAAAAACAAGTATAATACTTATGACAGATGGAATTCCAAATTGGTATCAAGATGAAAACGGAGTTGACAAAGGGCCAGGACATGATGGACTACAATTTTATACTACAACTGAAGAAATGTTAAAACGTGAATCAAAAGAATATGCATTCAAAATTAAAGAAAGAGGTGCAAAAGTATATTCATTAATTTTTGGAATAAATCAAATAACAACTTCAAATGATAGCCAAAATAAAGTAAGAAAAATGCTACAAGAAATGTCAAGTGGTTATACACAAGGGTATACTGATGAAAATGAAGTAGAACATGAATCAACTTATGTAGATGGATATTATTATGAAGCAAACACACCAAGTGACTTAACAAAGGTATTCCTTGAAATATCAAAATCAATAGATGCACAAAGCACAGAATTTACAACTGAGCTAAATGGAGAAAACCTAATAATAAATCAAGGAATTAATAAAGGTCAAATAGTAGAATTATATGTAGATAAATATATTGAAGGAACAGAACCAGAAAAAACATTTACTTGGGAACAATTTATAAAACCAGAATATATAACATATGATGAAGAAAATAATACAATAACAATGAACTTAGTAGAATTTATGAAAGCTAATGATATAGAAATAGGACAAAAAGTATACTTTAGGTTCAGATAATAAAAAAAGACATAAGAACTAAAATTCTTATGTCTTTTTTCTTCTAAAACATACAATAGTAAAATAATAAAACAAAGAAGAATTAAAATTATGTAAACATATTTACAAAAATTAGTAATAGTTGTATAATTATAATAGTTGAAATTTAGAGGAGGAAAAATACTACTTTTAATAGTAAGAAAAAAAGAGGAAAATAAATGATGAAAAGAATTTGTGATATAATTTTAATTTTACTAGTTATAACAGCAATTATAGTTGGGGGAATAATAGGAACTGAATATATAAGAAGAGAAAAAAATGAAGACAAATTATCAGCAGTAGTTGCACAAATAGAGAACATAAACACAGATATAAATGATAAGGAAAATAAACAAGAAACTATAAAATTAGATGGATATGATGTAGAAGGAATAATAGAAATTCCTAAAATAGATATCAAATATCCAATAGTAAGTACAACAAGTGATGAAGCAATGAAAGTTGCTATTACGAAATTTTGGGGTGCAAATATAAATGATATAGGAAACTTTTGTATGGCAGGTCATAACTATAAAAATGGTACAATGTTTGGAAAAACAAAATACTTAAAAGTAGGAGACAAAATAAAAATGACTGACTTAAACCTAAATACAATAGAATACGAAATATTCAAAATATATACAATAGACCCAAATGATATAACTTGCATAGAAAGTGTAGCACCTAATACAAGAGAAATAACACTTATAACATGTACAAATGGACACAAAAATAGGTTAATAACAAAAGCAAGAGAAGTAATAAAATAATTTGTTAATGCTGTAAAAAACGTCCAAATGAAAATGAGTGAAAAATATTCACTCATTTTCGTTTTGGACGTTTTTATAGACCCTTTTATATATGTATAAAAAGAACATTCTTTACAAATTAAAGTAAAATTCTAAGTATCATACTACTATGCTATAAAAAAGTAACAAAATCGTAAACAAAATGTAACAAAAAAAGACAATATATATAGTATAATAAAATTGTATAGGTATAAAACGAGGGAGAAACAAATGGGTATAAGCAAATTACTAAGGAAATTTGATATTAAAGTAATAGGCAAATTAACAAAAGAACAGCAAATAATATTATCAGACAATGTAGCAACAAAAATATCAAATGAATTTAATTATATAGATTATGGATATATATATACTAAACTAATGAAAGCAAAAATGTATATAGCAATAATTCCAGAAGGAATAACAAGTGCAATATATTCATATGAAGAAGATACACTATTCATAAGTGATACAGAGGAAATAAGCACAGTTTCAAAAGAATTATTATATGAATGTATACATGCTGTTCAAGATATAAGAAATAAAAAAGGACAAATAAAACAATTAGGGCAATGTATATTTTCAGAATTCAAAGTATATGCAATGGCATTAAATGAAGCATCAATACAATATATAGTAGCTAAAATATTTAATGAAGAAGAAAAATATATAGAAGCCTATGCAATAAAATCAAATACATATAGTCCAAATAAATACCCATTAATATGTAACATATTACTACAATTATTATTTATATCAACAGAAGAAATATTAGTAAAGAGTACAATATATTCAACAGATGAATTTATAATAGAAGGAATTGAAGAAATAGGAGAAAGTAGCTTTGTAAATGTACAAAATAACTTAGATGAAATGTTATATGCATCTGAACAAATAATAGGTATAAAAAAACTAATAAAAACTAAAACAGAAGAAGGATATTTTAATATAGAGGAATATTTAAATGAAATATATGAAAAAGAAGAATTGATAAGAAAACTATATATGGATTCTCAAATAAGTATATTTACAATGTATTTTGATAGACTCTATAATAGAATAGAAAATTTATCAGACATAAAATTTTATAGAAATAAGCTAGAAGAATTCAAAAAATTAATAGGATTTTATACAAATGAAAATCAAGACTATTTTCTAAAATATTATGAAGATTATTATAAGCAAAAAGAAGAAAAATTAATATTAAAGCAAGCAGACATAGAACGAAAAAATGAGTTAGCACTAACAGTTATTTCAGATAATATAATAATACAAATATTTAATAAAATAAAAAGTAATGTAAGTAGAATATTAAAAAAAGTTTAAAAAATAAGGAGAAAAAATATGGAATTTAGAGAATCAGAGATACAAAAAATAAGACATTTATTTAATAAAATAGAACAATTAAAAGGGCAAATTAATAAAGAAAATAAAATAGAAATAGCAAATAAGATAAGTGATATAGCACTTCAAATATTAGAAATAGAACCTAATAATAAAATGGCAATAAATGAAATGATAAAATCTTATATGGCAAAGAGAGAATATGATATTGGAAGAATTTTCGGACAAAAAGCATTAGAAGAAAACCCTAACAGTATATCAATATTATATACTATGGCAGAGTTAGAATTAAGAGGAAGAAATGCAGAAAAAGCAATTGAATATAATGCACAAATATTGTCACAACATCCAAATGATAAAAGAGCAAATGAACAAAAAGAAAGAATAGAAATACGTATAGAACAATTAAGAAGAGAAGGAAAAATAAGAACAAAAGCTTCAAGAGTAAATAGAGAAGAACAACCAGAATTTATTCAAATTGCTAAACAAAATATGTTAGAACAAGAACAAAGGGAATTTGCTAAAAAAGACATAGAAGAAAAAGAACATTCTATAGAAGAACAACAACTTGAATTTGCCAAAGATAAAATGCAATCAGAAAGATATTCATTAGAAGCAAAACAAGAATATATGCAAGAAATAACAAAAATGTTTTTAGAAGGACAAGTAAATAACAGAAAACTAGAAGAAATAAAACAAGAATTATATAAGTATCCAAATAATACAGAAAGTGCACTATTCTTATCAGAATTATTCTATGCCATTAAAGGAGAAGAAGAAAGAGGAATACAGGAACTAAATAAATCTAGACATTTAGTAGAAAGCGAAGAAACTATAGAAGAAAAAATATCAAGCTTTAGAAAGAGATTAGATGCAAAACAATATATAGAAAAAAGAGAAGACGAACACAAAATAAAGCTAGAACAACTGAAGAAAGAACAAAGAGAATATTCAAGACAAATAATAAAAAGAATAGATAATGGAGAACTAACAAAAGAAGAAATACCAGAAATAGTAAGAAATTTAGAAAAATATCCAGATAGAAGTAAAGCATTATACTTAATTACTAAATTATATCAAGGTTATTATGGAACAAAAGAAGCTATTGGCTATTTAGCCAAATATTCTCATATAGCAGATTTAACAGTAAGAGAAATGGCAGATATTGAAAATGTAAGATTTTGGATTGCAAAAAATAAAAATAAAGATAAAGATATAATAAAAGAAAGACAATTAAAAGTAAGAAAAAGAAATAAAGTAGCAAATATGAGGTATAAAAATAGAGTAAAACAATATTTACAAGAAAAACATGAAAGTGAAAAGAAAATGCAAGGAGAAAGAGAAGAATTATAAAAAATAAAAAGAGACTGTAAAAAGTCTCTTTTTATTTTTATAGGAAATTACACTATTCTAACTTAAAAAATGTAGTAGCTTATATATAAAATGAATGCCTAAGAAAATTTATGTAAATTATTACTTTTTTTATTATAAAAACATATTCAAAAAGTTAATAGTAAAAATGCTTAAGGCAACCTTCCAAGAAACCCTAAAGCCCTTTTTAAACAAGTTTTTAACTACTACTATGTGATAATTATCTCTAACAGTTAAGGCTAAACAGTCTGTTTTAGTATCTATATTATTATTTAAATTAATATCATTATTAGATACACCATCTAAAGTATCAATGTAAGAACAAGAATTATTATTATCTATTTTTACTTCAAATTTAGTATCTAAGGTTGACTCTTGTGGAATATCTAAAATATTATTTTGCATAGAATCACATCCTTTATAATTTTCTTATGTGTCAAAATACTTTATAATATCATTATACTATAAAATTAGACAAAAAGTAAATAGAAAATAAAAAGAAAGTCGCGGTCTATATTAAAGACCGCGATTTTTCGAAATTTCAAAAAATAAAAATCTTCCTAAAAAATATATATAAACACTTGAAAACTAAGGTCACTTGGTATAAAATAACAATGTTAGTAAATAATATAAAAAATGAAAAGAGGATATGAATATAACCATTTAGAATCATATTCATAAAGTGAAAGGATAATCCTTTTGCTGAGTGTGATAAATAAGTGGGTAAGGAGTGTCCCCTGACATTAAGTGAGGAGGAATTTTTTATGTCAGTAAAAATAGGAATTAATGGTTTTGGAAGAATTGGAAATTTAGCATTCCAAGCAGCTTTAAAAAAGAAAGAAGTAGAGGTAGTAGCAATAAACGACCCATTTATTACTGCAGACTACATGGCATACATGGTTAAATATGATACAATACATGGAAAATTTGAAGGAGAAGTAACTTCAAAAGAAAATACTCTAGTAGTTAATGGAAAAGAAATAAAAGTATATAATGAAATGGACCCAGCAAACATACCATGGGGAAAAGATGGAGTAGATTATGTACTAGAATGCTCAGGAGTATTCACAACAATGGAAAAAGCTCAGGCTCATATAAAAGGTGGAGCTAAAAAAGTAGTAATAAGTGCACCATCAAAAGATGCACCAATGTTTGTTATGGGAGTAAACAATGAAAAATATGACCCAAGCATGAACATAGTATCAAATGCATCATGTACAACAAACTGTTTAGCACCTTTAGCAAAAGTAATAAACGATAACTTCGGTATAGTAGATGGATTAATGACAACTGTACACTCAACAACAGCAACACAAAAAACAGTAGATGGAGCATCTAAAAAAGATTGGAGAGGTGGTAGAGCAGCAGCTGCAAATATTATACCATCATCAACAGGAGCTGCAAAAGCAGTAGGAAAAGTTATACCAGAATTAAATGGAAAATTAACAGGTATGGCATTTAGAGTACCAACAGTAGATGTTTCAGTAGTAGACTTAACATGTAACCTAGCAAAACCAGCTACAATGGAAGAAATATGCGCAGTTATGAAAAAAGCATCAGAAAATGAAATGAAAGGAATAATAGAATATACAGAAGATGCAGTAGTATCATCAGACTTCATAAACGATGAACACACATCAATATTCGATGCAACAGCAGGAATCCAATTAACAGACAAATTCGTAAAATTAGTAGCATGGTATGACAATGAATGGGGATATTCAAATAAATTAGTAGATTTAGCAGTATATATGGCAAGTAGAAGTTAATAAATTTTAAATATTATATTGTAGGGGTCACTGCCTTCGGCGACCCGCTCTTCGAAGAATTTGCTTACAATAGGGTTAAATATATGATAAGAACAATAAAATTAGATGTAGGGGCGATTATCAATCTCCCATGCTACAAAGGAAATTACCCTAAGAAATTAGCCAATTCTTCGAATAGTGAGTGATTATTAATCGCCCCTACATCTTTAAATAAAACAATATAAAAACATTTGGAGGTTTTTAATGAACAAAAAAACTATCAGAGATATAGATTTGAAAAATAAAAAAGTACTTGTAAGATGTGACTTTAATGTACCTTTTGATGAAGAAGGGGAAATATCAGATAATAGAAGAATAGTAGCAGCACTTCCTACTATAAAATATTTATTAGAAAACAATTGTAAAATAATACTTTGCTCACATTTAGGAAGACCAAAGGGAGAATTTAAAAAAGAATTTTCACTAAAGCCAGTAGCAGAAGAACTTTCAAGATTACTAAATGTAGAGGTAAAATTAGCAGAAGATGTAGTAGGTCAAAACGCTAAGGAGTTAACTAATAATATGAAAGAAGGCGAAATAGTTCTTCTAGAAAACGTAAGGTTTGAAGCTGGAGAAGAGAAAAATGATGAAGAACTATCAAAAAAATTAGCAAGTCTAGCAGAGATATATGTAAATGATGCATTTGGAACAGCACATAGAGCACATAGTTCAACAACAGGAGTAGCAAGTTATTTACCAGCAGTTTCAGGTTTTCTAATAGAAAAAGAATTAGAATTTTTAGGAAATGCATTAGAAAATCCACAAAGACCATTTGTAGCAATTCTTGGAGGAAAAAAAGTTTCAGATAAAATAGGAGTAATAGATAGTTTATTAGAAAAAGTAGATACATTAATAATAGGAGGAGGAATGGCATACACATTCTTTAAATCTATGGGATATAATGTAGGAAAATCTATCTGTGAAGAAGATAAACTAGAATTAGCACAAAGCCTAATAAAAAAAGCAGAAGAGAAAAATGTAAAACTATTATTACCAATAGATAATGTAGTAGCAGATGAGTTTAGCCCAAATGCAAACACTCAAACAGTTTCATCAAATGAAATACCAGAAGGTTGGGAAGGCTTAGACATAGGGCCAAAAACAGTAGAACTATTTGAACAAGAATTAAAAAAAGCAAAAACGATTATATGGAATGGACCACTTGGACTATTCGAATATGAAAAATTTGCAAACGGAACAAATAAAATAGCAAATAGTTTAGCAAACTTAAATGAGACAATAACAATAATAGGAGGAGGAGACTCAGCGGCAGCAGTAGAAAAAATAGGATTAGCAGATAAAATGACTCATATATCAACAGGTGGAGGAGCAAGCCTAGAATTCTTAGAAGGTAAAAAATTACCAGGAATAGAAGCTTTATTAGATAAAGAATAGTAGATAAGTAGATTGGGGACGGTTACTAATCGGAAACAATATAGAATATAATAACAAGTAAAAAATAAAATAATCTGGATAGATTAGGAACTGTCCCCAATCGGAAGCCCACAGAAAACATAAAGAAGTATATTAAATAAAAGCAAAAAGAAAAAATAATTGAAATTATTAAAAGAGGATGTTTAACATGAATAAAGATAAACTAGAATTTGTATCAGCAATAATAACAAATAATGAAGGAAATGTATTATTACTAAAAAGAAGAAATGATTTAGTATTAGATGCAGGAAAATATGATTTGTGCTCAGGACATATGAAGGAGTGCGAAGTTCCTATGCAAACTATATATCGTAAGATGTATGAAGAGTTAGGAATTAAACAAGAAGAAATAAGAAAAGTAGAAGAAATAAAAGACATACAAACACCTCATAAAGAGTTAAAAGGCACAATATGTCATATGTATCATGTAAAAATTGACTTAACACAAAAAGAAATAAATCAAAGGCTTAAAAAAGTAAAAGAACCAGAAATAGAAAGTGCACAATATATAGAAAATATAGGAATGTTAAGAAAAATTCAAAAATACACTAATCTTATGAGAACAGAGCATACAGATGAACAAGACAGAATTTTTGAAATTATGCAAGAAAAACAAAACAAAAAAGAAGAAATTAAAGTATATAAAGAACAAGGAAAGGAAAGTAAGTTATGTCAAGAAGAAAGATAATTGCAGGAAACTGGAAAATGAATATGCTTCCAAATGAAGCAATGGAATTTATAACAAGACTTTCAGAAGGTACTTACGAAGCTAAAAGTGAAATAGTGCTATGTGTACCATATACAGACCTTTTTTATTCACTATTAACAGCTCAGAACACAAAAATAAAAATAGGTGCACAAAATATGCACTGGGAAGAAACAGGAGCTTACACAGGAGAAATTTCAGGTAAAATGCTTAAGGTGATAAATGTAGAATATGTTATAATAGGGCATTCAGAAAGAAGACAGTACTTTGCAGAAACAGATGAAACTGTAAATAAAAAAGTAAAATCAGCTTTTAAATATAATTTAAAGCCAATAGTATGTGTAGGAGAAACCTTAGAACAAAAAGAAGAAGGAAAAACAAATGAAGTTATAAAAAATCAAACTAAACTTGCATTAGAAGGTTTAAGTACAGAACAAGTAAAAAATGTAATCATAGCATATGAACCAATATGGGCGATAGGAACAGGAAAAACAGCAACATCAGAAGATGCAAATAATTCTATAAAAGAAATTAGAAATGAAATAAAAAATATATATGGAGAAGAAGTAGCAAATGTGGTATCAATACTATATGGAGGAAGCGTAAAAGCTTCAAATGCCAAAGAACTATTTGAAACCTCAGACATAGATGGAGCACTAGTAGGCGGAGCCAGCCTAAAAGTAGAAGAATTCAAAAACATCATAACTGCAGCAGAGTGAGGACAATGGGACGGAGTTTTTGTCACTAGTCTTTTGAGACTTTTAGATTAAAAAAATTCTAGACAACTAGTGACAAAAACTCCGTCCCATTGTCCTCAAAGAAAGGAACAAAAAAATGGGAGAACGAGAAAAAGCATTTAGGCAAAGAATTGCAAGAATAACAAGAATTCAAAACCTACAAGAAATGCAAAAGCAATATTCAGAACAAGAAACAATAATAAAAAGTAATGAATTAAACAACCTAAACGAAATATCACCAGTAATAAATGGAATAAAGAAGAACATAGAAAACTTTAGAACAAAAGAAGTACCAGAAATGGAATTATAGTTATATCAGGAGGTAAAAACAAAGTGAAAAATAAATTAACAATGCTAATGATACTAGATGGTTTTGGAGAAAACGAAAACGAAAATGCAAATGCTGTAAAACTTGCAAATACTCCAAATATAGATAGACTAATGAAAACATGCCCAACAACTGCTATGTATACAAGTGGTTTAAATGTAGGACTTCCAGACGGACAAATGGGAAACTCTGAAGTAGGTCATACAAATATAGGAGCAGGAAGAATAGTTTACCAAGAGCTAACAAGAATTACAAAATCAATAGAAGATGGAGAGTTTTTTAGTAATCCAGAATTCATAAAAGCAATAGAAAATTGTAAAAAATATGGCTCAAAGCTTCATATAATGGGGTTATTATCTGATGGAGGCGTACATAGCCATATTCGACATATATTTGGTTTATTAGAACTTGCAAAAAGAAAAGACTTTGAAGATGTATATGTACATTGTTTTATGGATGGAAGAGACACGCCACCAGCTTCAGGAGAAAGCTATGTATCAGAATTAGAAGAAAAGATGAAAGAAAAAGGCGTTGGAAAAATAGCAAGTATAACAGGAAGATTCTACGCAATGGACAGAGATAAAAGATGGGAAAGAATAGAAAAAGCATACAAAGCCCTAGTAGAAGGTGAAGGAGAAAAAGCAATTTCGCCAGTATCAGCAGTAGAAGACTCATACCAAAAAGAAACATTTGATGAATTTATACTTCCAACAATTATTACAAATGGAGAAGAGCCAATAGCAACAATAGGAAAACATGACTCAGTAATATTTTTTAACTTCAGACCAGATAGAGCAAGAGAAATAACAAGAACATTGGTTGATAAAGAATTTAAAGAATTTGAAACAAAAAAAGATTTAGACTTATATTATGTATGTATGACAAGTTATGATGAAACAATGCCAAATGTACACATCGCTTTCAAAAAAGAAGAGTTAAAAAATACATTTGGAGAATATATATCAAAACAAGGTTTAACACAATTAAGAATAGCAGAAACAGAAAAATATGCACATGTAACCTTCTTCTTTAATGGTGGAGAAGAAAAACAATATGAGGGAGAAGAAAGAATACTAGTACCTTCACCAAAAGTAGAAACATATGACCAAAAACCAGAAATGAGTGCTATTGAGGTAACTGAAAAAGTATTAGAAGCAATAAACTCTAAAAAATATGACTGCATAATATTAAACTATGCAAATCCAGACATGGTAGGTCATACAGGAAGTTTAGAAGCAGCCATAAAAGCAATAGAAACAGTAGATGAAAGCGTACGGTAAAGTAGTAGAAGCAGTAGAAAATGTAGAAGGAGTACTACTAATAACAGCAGACCACGGAAATGCAGAACAAATGGTAGACTACAAAACAGGAGAGCCACACACAGCACACACAACAAACCCAGTACCACTAATATTAATAGGAATGGAAAATGCAAAACTAAAAGAAGGAAAACTAGCCGATTTAGCACCAACAATGCTTGAAATAATGGGACTAGAAAAACCACAAGAGATGACAGGAGAAAGCATAATAGTTAATGAATAGTGAATAATTAGAATTGTATGGGTTGCCATTTGGGTAACCCATTCTTGGATGAGATTATTTAAATGAAAAGAAACTTCACAAACAAATGTAAAAAGCAGGTACCTAATGGATACCTGCTTTGGTGTACGCCACACCAGTATGTCTTTTGTATCGATAGGTACACCTACCAATTACATAGTACTGGAATTTGTTCCGAATGTAATTTCTCTTTTTTAAAAAAAGTATAAATATAATTTACTATATTTACATAAAAGAGTTAATAAAATTAGATTTTTTATTGAAAAAAAATTAAAGAAGTAATATAATAAATAAAATAAAAGGAGATTTATATAAGGGAGAAATACATATGCTTAGTACAAACAAACTAAGAGCTATATATTCAAAAATACAAAAACAATTATTTTTTATGATACCAGAAAAATGGGAAAAAATATGCCTATATGCCTCAATAATGGAGCAAGTAAATAACTTACAAACAGGAGAAATGTTTTTCTATTATTATCCAACAGGTCTACTTAAGAAAAATCCTATAAATGTATATGAAATACCAAATAAATTTAATATAGACGAAAAAGAATATATGAAATTAGTAGATAAGCTTTATAATATAATAAATGAACTAAGAGAAGCATTTAGAGAAAATAAAGAAGAAAAAATGTGGACAAACTTGACTATAACAATACAAAATTTAAAATTCAACGTAGAATATTCATATGAAGATTTGATAGGTTCAAAATATACAAGTTATGATAGACATATAATATGGAAATGCAAATATTTAGACCTCCCAATAGAAAGACTTTCAAAAAAAGATAGAAAGATGGTAGAAGAATATTATATAGAAGAAAATTTAAACAATCAAAAAACAAAAAAATACATAGAAGGAATATATAAAAAAGGAGTTCATAATATAGCCCAATATAATAATGAATACATAAAAGAAGAGGAAGAAGAGAAAGAACAAAATATTAAACCAAAAAGAGAAAAAGTAGATAAATATGAAGAATATAAAAGAAAACAAGAGGAAAAAAAGCAGAAAGAAAAAATCAATATAGAAGTTGAAAAAGAAGAAAAGAAGAAAAATCAGATATTAAATTATTAAATGCCAATTAGTTATTATTTTACTAGTTGGTATTTAATTTGAAACACAAAAAAAGGAAAGAAAGGAGAGGTAAAAGAAATAGGGTATAAAGTAGATAATATTTATTATAAAATAAGAAATGCTTAACTAGAAGATTTTAACAATAAATATTTACATAAACATGTTTTCGTGTTATAATTAAAAGAGAATACAAAATAAAGGGGGTTATCTTTTGGAAAAAAGAAATATAAAGTTTTTTTTGAAAATAATTATTTTTATTGTAGTATTAACATTAAGTTTACTAATATTAACTAATGACAGTAAAGCAAATAGTGAAGAGAGAAAAGAAAGTAAATTTTGTTATCTATCAGATATCCCATATATTGCTGAACAATCCAGAGTAGGTTGGGGAAGTATAACCTTAGACCAAAACTTAGAAACTCAGTATAATGATGGTTTAATAGCACTTCAGATAGATAACCAAGTTAAATTTTTTATAAAAGGAGTAAGTGCACATGCAACATCAACACTAGTTTATGACATAAGTTCATACAATTATGATTACTTTACAACATATTTTGGTGTAGATGCAAGTAGACAAAACAATGGAAATGGTGTTAAATTTGCAATATATACATCAAAAGATGGACAAAATTGGGACTTACATACACCAGTGTCACCACCTGTAATGAAAGGTAACACAAATGCGAATTTTATAAAAATAGATATAAAAGAAGCAAAATATTTAAAATTATATTGTCATAATAATGGAAATGCCACAGCAGATCATGCTGTATATGCAGACGCAAAATTAATTAAAGAAGGCTATGAAGAAGGAGAAACAAAAATTGATTTTATAAAAACAATAGAAGAATATGACGAAATAATTAAGAATCATACAGGAGAAGAAATAACAGGAGAGTATGAACTAACAATACTACAAAGAGAATTTGTAAAAAACGTTGGATATGATATATTACAATCATATACAGCTTTAAACGAAGAAAATGAAGAAACCATTTCATGGTTAATGAATGATGTAGAAAACTTACGTTTATACATATTAGGAGGAAAGCCAACAGGAAGTTACTTGTCATCATTAAAAGTTTTAAATAACTTATATAAAACATATAAGGAAGACTTTAAAATACAAGAAATATCAAAATATGGAACTAAAAAAGGTGATTTATATAAGAAAATGGCAATAACACTTTCACTTACACATTCATCAAAAGTAGCTTTATGGATGCAACCATCAGCACCAGAAAATCAATCAGATGCAGTTACACGTTATTCAATATTTAAAAAGATGTATGATGAAGGAAAATTTGTTGTTTCTTCAAGTATAGATATTACAAAATGGTTTGAACAATATAATGTAGAAGAAATGCGTTTTGTAATGAATAACATAATAGATGATGAAGAAATTTTATGGTTAAATGAATACACTAAAAAGCAAATAGATGCTCACCCAACACAAGCATGGGCATATTTAACACCACACCCTTACATGGCTTATGTATGGCCAAATTATGGAAATCCGATATTCCACGACCAAGATAAAAAAGAATATTGGGATGAAAAGTTTGGAGGAATATTTTCTAAATATGGAGTAAGTTATAGTACAGAAACAAACAAAATATATAAAGTATGGATGAACTTTAGAAATGAATTCGGAACAGGAGCAGTTTGTGGTGGAATATCAAAAACAGGTTCAAATATTCGTACAGTTCATGGTATACCAGCAGCAGTTATTGGTCAACCAGGTCATGCAGCTATTATCTACTATGGTCAAGATGAGCAAGGTAGAGGATACTGGAATATTGATAATGACGTAAGTGGTTGGACATTATCAGAAAAAGGTGAAAGAATGCTACTAGGTTGGGGAAATGCTAGTTATACTAGAGGATCTTATCAAGTAGTATATATGGTATTAGCACAAGAAGTATTAAATGATTATGAAAATTTTGAAAAATGTGAAAAAACAATAATGCTTGCAAACTCATATAGTGGAGATTTAGAAAAACAAGAAGAAATATATAGAAAAGCATTAGAAATACAACCAATCAATATTGATGCATGGTATGCACTAATTAATGTATACAACTTAAATACAAATAAAACAGAAAATGATTATTATGATTTAGCTAAAGAACTAGCAGAAAAATTAAAATATTTCCCATTACCAATGCAACAATTAACAAATTTAATTAAAACAAAAATAACAAGTATAGAAAATTCTTATAAATTTACACTTTTACAAACAAGAATATTAAAAGAAGCAAGTCAAACACCAAATAATACAGAACAAGACTACTACGTATATCAACCAAGTATTACAAGAACAGAAGCAAACTTCTTATTAGGAAAATTAGATAAAACAATTGCAACTTTCTCATTTGATGGAGAAGATAGCGGAAAAATTGTACTATCAAGTCGTTTTGACGGAAATGGAATTCGTTGGGATTATAGCTTAGATGGCAAAGAAACTTGGAATGAAGTATCATTCACAGCAGAAGAAGAACATAAATTGCAACTAACCCCAGAACAAATTGCAAATATCACAGCTGAAAATGACATATATGTTCATATTGTAGGAGTAGGTTATGAAGAAGAAAATCTTTACAAAATAGACATTACAAAAGGAACTTTACCAAATACATTATTTAATAATGATTTAGAAAATCGTGTAGTAGGGGTAAACCTTACAATGCAATGGCGTATGGCAGAAACCGAAGAATGGACTTCATATAAAACTTCAAGTCCAAACTTAACAGGAAATGCAACAGTAGAAGTTCGTGTAGGAGCAACTGGAACATCTCTTCCAAGTGAGCCAATTTCACTAAGTTATACTGAAGACAACCAACCAGATACAAGAAAATACATTCCAGTATCACATTTAACAATAGAAGCAGTTTCTACTCAAGCAACTTCTAATCAAGGTAATGCAACATATGCAATTGATGCTAACTATAATACAAGATGGCATTCTGCATGGAATGGTTCAGACACTCAAAGATATATTATTATAAAATTAGATAAACCAGTATATTTATCAGCAGTAGAATTTGTTCCAGCAGGTGGAGGAAATGGAAAAATAATAGATGGAACAATATATGGAAGTACAGATGGCGAAAATTGGGAAGTATTATCACAACAAACAGGCTTAAGATATACAAACCAAGCTAATACAATAGCAGATGCTATAATCAATACAAAGAATTTCGAAATAGAAGATCCAAAACAAGTACAATATGTAAAAATTGTAGCAGACCGTGCATCAAATGGAAATTGGTTTACAGCAAGAGCATTTAACCTATTCCAAGATATAACACAAAATCCACATCCAACAGCAGGTATAGCTTTTAGTATAGAAGAACCAACAAGAGAAAATGTAGTAGCAAGACTAGTTAACCCAAGCACACAAATAACAATAACAAATAATAGTGGTAACGATACATATACATTCACAGAAAATGGACAATTTACATTTGAATTTGTTGATGAATATGGAAGAGAAGGTAAAGCTATCGCAAAAGTAGACTGGATAGATAGACAAAGTCCTACTGCAACTATTGAATACAGTCAAAATTCTATAACAAACAAAGATGTTATAGCTATGTTAAAAAATATTAGTGAAGATATATATATAATTAATGAAGATGGAATAAAAACTAACTATGTTGAAGTTGAGAATAATAAAGTAAAATCTATTACTTACATTAATGAAGAAGGAAAAACTACTAAAGTATTAGAATTAGACGAAAATGGAAATACACAAAGTATTAAATACTTTAATGACAATGAAAAAGTTGTATATATTACAAAATTTAAAGAAGATGGAAGTATAGAAGAAATATTCCTTAATGAAGATGCAGAGCAAATTGATCCACCAGAAAATGCAGATGAATATCGTAATTTAAGTCAAATAGGAAGAACAAAACCTTTAGAACATACCTTTGAAGAAAATGGAACATACATTTTTAGAATTCAAGACAAAGCAGGAAATTCAGCACAAATTGAAGCAAGTACAAACTTAATTGATAAAGAAGTTCCAACAGCACAAATAGAATATGATATTACACAAACAACAAACAATGCTGTAACAGCAACAATAATATTAAGTAAAGAAAACGCATATGTTACAAATAATAATGGAAATAAAACATATACATTTAATAAAAATGGTGAATTTACTTTTGAATTCCAAGATGAAGCGGGAAATAAAGGTACTGCAAAAGCAAAAGTAAATTGGATTATAGAAAAAGAGCCAGAAGAAGAAATAACATTAAAATCAAAATATAAAACAATTGAAGAAGGCGAAAATAAATATTTATATAGAATTAACGCAAAAACAATTTTAAAAGAATTTATTAAAGATATCGAAACAAATGGAATTATAACAATATATAAAAAAGATGGAACAATTTTAAGGGAAGATGAATTTATAGGCACAGGAATGATATTAAAAGTAAAAAACGAATCAGGAACTAAAGAAATTTCATTAACATTATCTGTAATAGGAGATACAGACGGAAATGGAGAAGTAACACCAACCGACTTAGCAGATGCTATACAAATATCGTTAGGTGAAAATAACTTTAATATTATACAAAAACTATCTGTGGATATAAATGAAGACAATCAAATAACACCAACCGACTTAGCAGATATGATAAAAATGACATTAGAGTAATAATATAATTAGTAATGCAAATAAAAAATTGAAAGGAGAAATAAAAACATGAAAAAAACAATAAAAATCATTTCAATAATTACAATTATGGCAATAATAATAAGTATAGTAAATATATCAAACGCATTCTCATTTAATGTAAGTGTATCATCAAATGATAAATTAGTAGCAGGTCAAGAAGTAAAAGTTACATTAACATTAAGTAACATAGATATGGATGATGGAATACGTTCAATAAAAGTAGGAAAAATAACAGTAGGAGAAGAATTTGAAGAAATAACAGCAAAAAGTTTTTCAAGTACAACATGGATGACAACATATTCAAATGGTGGTTTAGTATTAATGTCAGGAACACCTATAACAGAAGAAGGAGTAGCAGTAACATTAACACTAAAAGTAAAACAAGGAATAACAGCAAAATCATCAGCAGTAAGCTTTGAAAATATAGTTGCATCATCAGGCTCAAACACAGGAGATATAACAGTAGACACAAAAACTATAACAATAAAAGCAGAAGAAAAAGTAGAAGGTGGAGACCAAACACCAACAACACCAACAGAGCCAGAAAAACCAACTACACCTAATATTACAGATAAAGAACAAAACCAACCAAACAAAACAGAAAATCCACCTAAAGAAATATTACCAAGTAGAATACCACAAACAGGAGAAAAAGAAGTAATAACAATGATAGTAGCATCAATAATGGTAATAACAGTAGTATTTGGAATAGTAAGTTTTATAAAATATAA
Organism: Clostridia bacterium; assembly: GCA_022791475.1. Next base: position 77,465 of record JAAVZD010000027.1, read on the forward strand.
AAAAATTAGATAATAAAATATAAATTAAATAAGTAAAGAGATTTTAGAATATACCAAAAATCTCTTTATTTTATTATAGTATAAGAAAAATCTATTTTTAAATTTCGTATTGTAGAGATATAGAAAAGCATGCATAGAGAAAAAAGAAGGAAATACATGGGGAAAACTTAAAGTTAATTGAAGGACAAATTGTACCTATTTATAAAAATGGAAAAGGAGAAAAAACTTATATTTAATAGTAAAAGTCATGTATTTGTAGAGGCAAATAAAAGGGTAGACAATTAGTTGAAATTATCTGTTGTTTATTATATAATCAAGTAGGAAATAGTAAGATGTTACTCGAATTTAATCTGTTAGAAGATTCGCGAAATTTACAAAAACTATTATGAGATAATTATATAGGAGGAAATTTATGAAGAACTATGAATTAGGAACAAACGAAGTAATTTTGTATGAAGATATTATAAGACATAGTAAGGTTAAGGGGAGTGTAGAATTAACTTTAACTTCACAAAAAATAATTTTTGAAAAAGAAAAAGGAATATTAAAAAAGGAAAAAGAACTTATTGATATTATAAATTTAGAAGATATTAAAATTTATAATGATAAGGTTCAAATTCAACAAAAAGGTGTTGAAGTAAACATTCAAACTATTAATGAAAACATAAAAATCTCATTTTATAGTATGTTTAAAGCAAATAAATTTGTAACAAATATTATTAATACAATTACAGGGACAACTATTACAAAACGAGGTACAGATAAAATTAATACTGCAATTAATACTGTTAATGATGTATTAGGAATAGATACAAGAGACACATTAAAAGAAGTTATAGAAAATGGTATTGCAGGAACACTTATAAAAGGAATTAAAAGAAAAAATAAAAAGTAATGTTATAATTCCCTAGTAAATAGCAATCAGTAAGGAGAAATAAAAAATATGAAAAAAATATATATTAGTATGATAATAGTCATAATACTAGTTATAATAGTAGGAATTATAACAAACTATATAGATAGTGGCAGAATAACAACAGGACATGAACCGCAATATTGTATAAAAATAGTAAGCAATGGAGGAAGTAAAATAACTTACTGGGGATTAGGTTATAAAGTAATAAGATATGTAAAAATATCTCCAAATGAACCATATGAAAGTAATATAGGAGTAAAAATGGGAAGCTGGTTTATGAAATATGACTTGCCAAAAGAAAGAAATATTATAATAGAATATGAAGACAAAATCATAAAAATAACAAATCATAATGATATTGACAAAATTTCTAATATTTTAGAAAACTCAAAATATAATGCACAAATATGTAATGGAATAAATACACATAAAATATCAATAGATAATGAAATATATTATTTAAAAGAAAGTTGTAAAGAAATACAAAAAGGAGATAAACAATCAGCAATAACACAAGAAGACTTGAATACAATTTTAGAAATAATAGAAAAACATTTTATATAATAAATTGCGGGAACAAATACTAATATAAAAGCAAATTGGTAAAAAATCTCACAAGATAGTTAATGAAGAATTAAAAAAAGAATTTTTGCAAGAAGATATTATATAAAATATAATAATAAAAATTATAAAAGTAAGTAGTTGAAAAATTACTTACTTTTGTGATATCATATTGTAAGATAAATGACTATCTAATATTTGTCAGATTATAGGAGGAGATATAAAAATATGAATAAAAAAGAATTTAAGAAAAAATGTAAACAAGAAAAAACTACAAGTTATAAATTAATGTTATCAGGAGGAATAGTATCTACAATAGGCTTAATAGTTATTCTATTATCATTTTTAATTATTAAAGAATTTGTACCACAAATTGTTGCGTTTGTAATAGGTGGAATAATTGCATTTGTTGGAATGGTATTAGACTTAACAGGAGAGATAATTTTGGCTAAAAATTATAAAGAATACAATAAATAAGAAATATGATTGAAAATAACTTTGAAATTAGCTATATATAAAATATATAGCATAAATCATAATATAGAAAGGATATAAAGTTATGGCAAGAATATTAAAAAATAAAGAGTTAATAAATACAAGATTAGCAACCAATCATGGTGGATGGATGTATTGTGATAAATGTAATGAAAATATAGGATATTTATGTTATTCAACCTATGATAAATTAGAGCTAAAATATAAATGTAATTGTGGAAGTCAAGGTAGTGCGTTATTAGATTTTGAAGATAGTAAAATAGGTCAAAAATGTAATGATGAATTAGTTATTATAAAAAATAGATTTTGCTGTCCCAAAGATAATGAGCCTTTAATTACAATTTTAGAAAAAAAAGTAGTTAGTTATGAAATGAAAATAACTTGTAAAACATGTAATAAAATCTTTAAAAAGGAGGTAGAATAAATGAATTTCTTATTAACATTATTGATTGGAATAGTTGCAGGAATAATAGATGTATTACCAATGATTAAAATGAAAGTTGATAAATACTCTTGTATATCAGCATTTGTATATTATTTAATAGTTCCTTTTGTCATATTTGGAATCAATTGGTTTAGCAATTTATGGTGGTTAAAAGGTGGAGTTGTTGCTGTTCTTATGGCAATTCCAGTCATTATTTTAGTTGCTAAAGAAGATAAAAAAAGTCCAATAGCAATGACAATAATGTCTATTATTTTAGGAAGTATTATTGGTGTTGTAGGACATTTTTTGAATTTAATGTAATTAATCACCTATTTGCCAGAACTAGCCCCAGCACCAACAGATTGTAAGGCAGATTGTGATAGTGCTATTCGTGCTGAATTACCAGTAGGAACACAAAATGCAAATATAATAACAAATACTCAAACACAATCTATTGGAAATGTTATAGTAAATGAACCAGGAATGATTGTACTTGAAAATACCGAGAATAATAGTATTACTTTTATATCAAGTTGTAGAATAGATACAATAATTTTACAAGATTAAATTAAACATTATATTAGGACTAAGAGTGAAGCTTAGTCCATTTTTTCTATATGCATCTTAAAACCTTAAAAAATACCAAGAAGAAATTGAAAAACAATATATAATTACAAATATAGAAGGTTTTTACTAATTGATAATTATAACATAATTTAATAAAGAGATACTTAAAAAAGAAATATTAAAAAGTATCTTATTTTTTAATATGAAAGACAGATGTCATATTTATGTGATATAACACTAAAATAGTTTATAATAAAAATATGATAAAATGCTTTTAAATCAATACTTTTAAAAAATAAAAAAATGATACTAATAAGATACTAACCTCATAGAGTTTTATACAGTCTTATAGAGCTTTTTGGTGGAAAAATACAAAACAAAGTTTTATATTTATAAATATTAGAATAAAAAAATAAGTCAAAAAAGAAGTTTACAAAATACTTTTCTGGTTTATTATTTTTTTGACTATTTTCATATACATTTTTTTAGAATAATGTTATAATGAGAGCTATAACTAGTAATTTGAAAGTGAGTTGATAGAATGGCAAAAGTAATATTGATATGTGGTAAAATTGCAAGCGGTAAATCATACTATGCAAATCAAATAAAAGATAAAGAGAAAGTAGTTATTTTGAATACAGATGAATTAACTTATGCTCTATTTGATAATGAACAAGGTGAAATGTATGAAGAAAAAGCTAATAGAGCCAACAAGTATTTAATGAAAAAAGCTGTAGATATAGTAAAAGCTGAATGTAGTGTTATTCTTGATTGGGGTTTTTGGACAATTAAAAGCAGGAATGAAATAACAAAATATTTTCATTCTAATAATATAAATGTTGAATGGCATTATATAGATGTCGATGATAAAGTATGGAACAAAAACATTGAAGAAAGAAACATAAAAGTAGAAAAAGAAAATGGTTTTGACTTTTATGTTACAGAAGGATTAAAGAATAAAGTATTAACTATGTTTGAAAAACCTTCTAAAGAAGAAATTGACATTTGGTATAAACTAGAACGATAAATTACAATAAGTAGAGTAGATAATAAGTTAAATTTTTATAAATATGACAGATATATGTCATATTTATATGCTATAATATTGGTAGGAGGAAATTATGCAAGTAAAGGAAAAGATGGAGGAATAGGACTTTTAGATGAATATGTACTAAATAAAACGATTCTTTCTGAAGAAGAACAAAATCAAATCTTATTTGCATTGAAAGGAATGAGCAAAGTAGGGGCACAAAATGAAAAAGATATTTTGGAGAAACTAAGCACATTATTCAATAAAAAAGTAAATGATTGGATTAAAATTGACTTTTCTAATGGGAAAAAGACAATAAGAAAGAAAAACTATTTGACAGTATTAAATCTGCAATTTTAAATAAACAACTAATCCAATTTATATATTATAATTCTAATGGAGAAAAGAGTAAAAGAATTGTAGAACCATTACAAATATGGTTTAAAGATAAATCATGGTATTTAATAAGTTATTGTAGAAATAAGGAAGATTATAGAATATTTAAAATTGCAAGAATAAAAGAATGCGAAATTTTAAAAGAGCATTTTGAAAGGCAATTTCCAAAAAATGAAAAACAAGAAAAATGTAATATAAAAATTATAGAACTTGAATTAGAAATAAATGAAAACATGGCTTATAGAGTATATGATGAATTTGAAAGTGAAGAAATTACTAAAAATGAGAAAGGCAATTTTATTGTAAAAGTCAAATACCCAGAAAATGAATGGGTTTATGGATATATATTATCATTTGGAGAATATATAAAAGTATTATCACCAGAACGAGCAGAAAAAATTATAAAAGAAAAGTTAGAAAAAAGTTTAAAAAATTATTTATAATATGACATACAGTTGTTAAATTACATATTATATACTTACATTTAGGAGGTATATATTATGAAATATGAAATAGTAGAATTAAAAGAAAAAATTATTGAAGGGATTAGAATAAAAACAACCAATCAAAATGGAAAGTCTATGAAAGATATAGGTTTAACTTGGCAAAAGTTATTTGCAGAAGGAATTTACGAAAACATACAAAATAAGAAGAATAATAAAACAATAGGCTTATACACACAATATGAAGGAGACTATACAAAACCTTATACATTTATTGCAGGAGCAGAAGTAAGTAAAGAAGTAGAAAACAATGAACAAATAGTAAGTACTATTATTCCAAAAGGAAAATATGCTAAATTTGTTATAATAGGAGATGTACAAAATTCAGTAGGACAAGCATGGCAAGAAATATGGAATATGGAGTTGAAAAGAAAATATACTTGTGATTTTGAAGAATATCAAAACAATTCTCAAGATATGCAAAAACAAAAAATTCATATTTATATTGCAATAGAAGGATAAAAAGAAAGGAAAGAATAAAATGGCATTTGACTATAAAAAAGAATATAAGGAATTTTATATGCCAAAAAACAAACCAAGTATTATAAAAATTCCTAAAATGAACTATATTGCAGTTAGAGGAAAAGGAAACCCAAACGAAGAAAATAGTGAATATAAAGCAACAATAGGACTTTTATATGCAATAGCATTTACTATAAAAATGAGTTATAAGACAACTCATAAAATAAAAGGTTATTTTGAATATGTAGTTCCACCACTAGAAGGCTTTTGGTGGCAAGAAGGAAACAAAAATGGAATAGATTATAAAAGCAAAGAAAAATTCAATTTTATTTCAATAATTAGACTACCAGATTTTGTAACAAAAGATGAATTCAATTGGGCTATTAGTGAGGCGACAAACAAGAAAAAACAAGACTTTTCAAAAGTAGAATTTTTAAGTTATGATGAAGGTATTTGTGTTCAATGTATGCACATAGGTGCTTATGATGATGAGCCTAGAACAATAAATTTAATGCACGAATATATGTTAGAAAATGGATATGAACTAGATATTAACGATACTCGCTTTCACCACGAAATTTATTTAAGCGATCCAAGGAGATGTGAAACAAGTAGATTAAAAACAGTAATAAGACATCCAATAAGAAAAAAGGAATAAATAAATTTACTCTTATATAGAAAACAGGAAAGTATGAACAAAAATATCAATTTAACATTAGAAACTATTGAAAAAATGATTTATAATAATATAAGAAAAAGTGAAATAGTAACTTACTATTTAGAATAGGAGAATAATATGGAAACAAAAATTATAGAAGATATAGCAATAGTAAAAAGTAATGAAATAATAATAAAAGATATTGAATCAGCAATAGACTTTATTATGAATATAAAATATGAAACAAACTGTAATAAAATAGCAGTAAATAAAGAAGCAGTAATAGAAGACTTCTTTATATTAAGCAAAGGATTAGCAGGAGAAATTTTACAAAAATTTATAAACTATCAAACTAAGTTTGCAATTTATGGAGATTATTCAAAATATACAAGTAAGCCATTAAAAGACTTTATATATGAAAGTAATAATGGAAAAGATATATTTTTTGTAGAAAATGAAGAAGAAGCAATAAGAATGTTAAATAAGTAATATAAAATTGCATTAAATAGCACTAAAATTATAAAAAACAGATAATTGGCTGAAATTATCTGTTTTTTACTATATAATTACAACACAAAAAGAATAATAGCAAAAGCAGTTATAACAGATGTCCAAAACTATGTTAAATTAAGTGAGGAAGAAATAATAAAGAAAAAATAATTAAAGAATTGCAAATAAAGGCTAGTTTAAGTGAAGATGAGTCAGAAAATAATTACAGAAGAAATAAAAAGTAAAATAGAACATCCATTTAAAAGTCAATACTAAAAAGGGTTGGAAAGATTTAGGACGCGTCAAAAATCTTTTTTTAATAGTTGAAAGAAAAATAGTTTTAATATATAATTAAACTAGAATATTTATAAAAAGTAAGAAAAAATAGAGGTATGTATATGAATAAATATAAAGCAAAATTATGGAATAAGATAGATATAAAAATAAATAGTTCTATAAAATATAATAATCCATATAAAGATGTAGAAATTATAGGAATATTTAGACATGATAATATAGAAATAAAATTAAATGCTTTTTGGAATGGTGAAAGTGAATGGATATTAAGATTTGCACCTACTAAAATTGGAGAATGGAAATATAACGTAGTTTGTTCAGATAAAAGTAATAAATTGAGTAATAGATCTGGAAATATTGAAGTTATACGAAATGAAAGTAAAACGAATATTGAAAAACATGGATTTATAAAACATAGTGAAAATAACAGATATTTTAAATATAATGATGAAACTCCATTTTTTTGGTTAGGTGATACTCAGTGGCAATCATTTAATTTAGTTAATTATTATGATTGCAATTATCCAAACTGTAATTGTAAAAATCAATTTCGCCATATACTTAAAAATAGAAAAGAAAAATTATTTAATGTTTACCAAACATATTTTGATACATCAAATGGAAATATACAAGAAAATGATAATATGTGGCTTGAAAAGTATAATAAGATAAATCCAAATGTATTTAGTAAAACTATAGATAAAATGTTTGAAGACATTGTAGATAGTAACATGATAATAGCTTTAGGATTTGGATTACACTATGTTACACCTGTTGATATGAATGAAGAAGAATTAAAAAGATTTGTAGGCTATATAATTGCTAGATATTCAGCATATCCTATTGTATGGATTACAGGTCAAGAAATAGACTTAGAACAAGAAAATAATACATACAACATATGGAAGAGCTTAGCAGAAGAAGTTTATTTAAAAGATCCATATAAACATCCTATAACTGCTCATATGTTTTCACATCCAAGAAAAATTGAAGATTTAAATAATCAAAGTTGGCATAGCTTTTGGGCGATTCAAAGCGGGCATTATGGTATGTTAAAAATTGCTACAAAAGAACATTATAAATATTTTTATGATTTGAAACCAACAAAACCTATATTAGAGACAGAAGCAAATTATGAAGATATAAAATGTAGTAATAGATTTAATGGATATGAGGCAGCAAGAATATCTGCATGGAAAGCAATACAAAGCGGTTGTGCAGGATATACATATGGTGGGAATGGAATATGGGCATGTTGCTACAACACTACCAATAAAACCTTCTGTTTAGGAGATTACAGTACAGAGCCATGGTATATGGGACTAGATAAACCAGCTTCATTTGAAATGAAATATTTAAGGAAGTTTTATGAATTAGTTGGCTTTGAAAAATTACACCCAAATTATAACTATAATATAGAAACAATGGCTGTTTCTTCTGATATTGATAATAGTACGATAGTGGTATATTTTTATAATGAATCTTTAGATACAGGAATAATAGAAAAAATGAAAAATGAAATTTATTATTCATATTGGTATAATCCGTTAACAGGTAAATTTATAAAAAATGAAGAATTTTATCCCAATAATGGAACATATATAGTACCTTGTAAGCCAACTAAAAATGATTGGGTGCTGTTAGTAACAACTAGAAAAATAAAAATAGTAGATTTTGAAGAGAAATATATACATAAAGAAATAAAGAAAGAAAATATAAGAACAGAACTACAAAAAATGAAAAAGGTTAATAATTGTAATATAGTGTGTATTTCTAATGAAGATGAAATATGTGATTTTAAAAAAACAAAATGGAATCCATATTGTGATATTACAACTAAAACAATTTTAATTAACTTTAAGGACACTACTAATATTAATTATATAAAAATAGGTATTGGAAAAAATATTCCTAAATTTAGAATATATTCTGAAGACGAAAATGGTGAATTTACACTTATAAATGATACCAAATTTATAGATCCTAATATATATATAGAAAATAATGAAAAATATATTATTGAAAATATAATTGGAAATTACAAAAAACTAAAATTAATTATCTTAAACAGTGAAGAAACTATAGAAATAAAATCGATACAAATATTAGTATAAAAAAGATTTGGGACGTGTCCCAAATCTTTTTTAACCTTTCCAACAAAATATGATATTTTTCTTGCAAGTTTTATAAACAAGTAATATAATAATAACGCAAAAGGCAAATGAATACAATAATACAAAAAGCTTTGAAAGGAGAAATGAAAATGATTTATTCAAAAGAAGTAGAAGAAATGTGCAAAGTAGCAAAAGGAGTAGACCATGGGCCAGCACCAATTCCAGAAGAAGGAAAGTGGGTAAAAGCAAAAGATGTAAAAGATATATCAGGATTAACACATGGTATAGGTTGGTGTGCACCACAACAAGGAGCATGTAAACTAACCTTAAATGTAAAAGAAGGAGTAATACAAGAAGCCTTAGTAGAAACAATAGGATGTAGTGGAATGACACATTCAGCAGCAATGGCAGGAGAAATATTAGTAGGAAAAACAATATTAGAAGCATTAAACACAGACTTAGTATGTGATGCTATAAATACAGCAATGAGAGAGTTATTCTTACAAATAGTATATGGAAGAACACAATCAGCCTTTTCAGAAGGAGGCCTACCAATAGGGGCAGGAATGGAAGACTTAGGAAAAGGACATAGAAGCCAAACAGGAACAATATACTCAACACTAGAAAAAGGACCAAGATACCTAGAACTAGCAGAAGGATACATAGTAGAAATAGGTTTAGACAAAGACAATGCAATAATAGGATACAAATATGTAAACCTAGGAAAAATGATGGACAACATAAAAGCAGGAATAGCACCAGAAGAAGCAATAGAAAAAGCAAGCGGAAAATATGGAAGATTTGACGAAGCGGTTAAGAAAATAGACCCTAGAAAAGAGTAGTAAATAGGAAATTAGAAATAGTTATAGGGGCGACTAGTATTCGTCCGCCTTCGAAGAAACTACCATAGAATCTAATCTCTAACCAACAAAATCAAAATAAAATATATAAATAAGCTAGAATTATAAAATAAATAGGAGAACACTATTAATATTTAAACATTGATTCACAAGGTGAGGAAAAATAACTTAAACTAAGTAGATGTGATAAAAATTTAAGTGTGTTCCTTAATATATAGTAGGAGGTAAAATATGGCACTATTTGAAAGTTATGAAAGAAGAATAGATCAAATAAAACCAGTAATGGAAAAATACGGAATTAAAGATTTCGAAGATGCATTAAATATATGTAAAGAAAAAGGATTTAACCCTTATGAAATAACAAGAGGAGTACAAACAATATGTTTCGAAAACGCATGTTGGGCATACACTTTGGGTGCAGCAATTGCAATAAAAAAAGGTTGTACAAAAGCGTATGAAGCCGCAAAAGCAATAGGTGAAGGTTTGCAAGCCTTCTGTATACCAGGAAGTGTAGCAGATGATAGAAAAGTAGGATTAGGACATGGAAACCTAGCATCAATGTTACTAAGCGAAGAAACAAAATGTTTTGCATTCTTAGCAGGACACGAAAGCTTTGCAGCAGCAGAAGGAGCAATAGGAATTGCAAAATCAGCAAACAAAGTAAGAAAAGAACCATTAAGAGTCATATTAAATGGTTTAGGAAAAGACGCAGCTGGGGTAATATCAAGAATAAATGGATTTACATATGTAAAAACAGACTTTGACTTCTTCACGGGAAAAGTAAATATATTAGAAGAAATAGCATACTCAGATGGAGAAAGAGCAAAAGTAAGATGCTATGGAGCAAATGACGTAAGAGAAGGTGTAGCAATAATGCATATGGAAGGAGTAGACGTATCAATAACAGGAAACTCAACAAACCCAACAAGATTCCAACACCCAGTAGCAGGAACATACAAAAAAGAATGTATAGAACAAGGTAAAAAATACTTCTCAGTAGCATCAGGAGGAGGAACAGGAAGAACACTTCACCCA
>JAAVZD010000028.1 GCA_022791475.1 Clostridia bacterium
AATCTAAAACAACTTTTTCTCTAAAGTCATTATCATATTCCATAAATTTTTGACCTTTTTTTGCCATAAAAAATACACCTCCATTTAGTATTTTAACATAGGTTCTTTTTTCTATGTCTACTAAATGGGGTGCATTTCAACATGCAAACTGTTCTTTTTTTGCACTATTTTTCATATCTTTATAGTAGTAGCATTGGGGACGGTTCATAATCGGAAACAAGATAGAGAAGAATTATAAGGCGTAGATAAAAATAATCTGGCTAGATTAGGAACTGTCTCCAATGTGGAAACCAAAAACAGAAATTTAAAATAAGCCACCTTCTGCAACTCGCGCTTCGAAAAAATTACCTGAATAGAAAGGATTGAAAAAATTTGAAAAATACTAGAAAAAATATAATTAACAATTTAAAAAATAAAAAAGAAAAAGAAAATATAAAAAAGACTCAAAGGCAAATTGTAAAAAACAAATTAAAAAAACAAATAGATAAACAAAATAATAATAAAGAAATAGATAAATTAAAAAAGAAAAAACAAGTTGATTTTGGAAAAATAAATAAAAAGCACTCTAAAAATTCAGAAATTACAGGTAATATAACAAGAAAGAAAAAAGTTATATGGGAACTAATAGTAGCCATGTTTTTATTTACATTTTTAGCAGGAAGGTTAGCATATATACAATTTATTGAAGGCAAAGAGTTACAATCTATGGCATATATGCAGCAAACTTTAGATAGAAAAATAAACCCCAAAAGAGGAACTATTTATGATAGTACGGGTAAAAACATTTTAGCAGTTAGTTCAACAGTTGAAACAATAACGGTTAATCCAGTAAATATACCAAAAGAAAATAAAGAAAAAGTTGCTGAAGCACTTACCAGAATATTTAATTTAGATTATGAAACTGTTCTAAAAAGAGTAACTAAAAGAAGCTCAATAGAAACAATAGTAAAAAAGGTAGATAAAGAAAAAGCAGATGAGCTTAGAGTTTGGATGAAAGATAATAATATAACTAGTGGAATTAATATAGATGAAGATACAAAAAGATATTACCCATACAACAATTTAGCATCACAGATTATAGGTTTTTGTGGAAGTGATAATCAGGGATTAGATGGAATAGAGGCCTGGTATGATAAAGAACTTAAAGGAAGCAAACGGAAAAATAACAAAAGTAACAGATGCAAAAGGCGGAGAAATAGAAAATTCTGCAGAAAACTATGTACCAGCAATTGACGGAAATGATTTAATACTTACAATTGATAGCACAATTCAAGGAATAGCAGAAAAATATTTAAAAGAAGCTTGCATAGATAATAAATGCACAGACGGCGGAAATATAATAATTATGAACCCACAAAATGGAGATATTCTAGCCTTAGCCCGGTTACCCAAACTATAACTTAAATGAGCCATATTCACCAAATACTGATGAACTAAAAGCGAATTGGGATACTTTAAGTCAAAGTGATAAAACTAAAAATATGCAAGCAATGTGGAGAAATAAAGCAATTTCAGACACATATGAACCTGGTTCAACATTTAAGTTAGTAACAGCATCAGCCTCATTAGAAGAAAAAATTGCAGAAGTAGATAAAGAAGGAGAATTTTGTTGTACTGGTTCAATTGAAGTTGCAGGAACACGTATGAAATGTTGGAGATATTATAGACCTCATGGTTCAGAAAGTTTAAGGCAAGCCTTGATGAATTCATGTAACCCAGTATTTATAGGCCTAGGGCAAAAGTTAGGTGTACACAAATATTATGAATATTTAGAAAAATTTGGTTTTTTAAGAAGAACAGGAGTAGACCTTCCAGGTGAAGCAGGCTCAATATTTTTAAAAGAAGAAAAAGTAGGACCAGTAGAACTTCGGAACAATAGCATTTGGTCAAAGGTTTGAGGTAACGCCAATACAAATGATTACAATGGTATCTACCATTGCAAATGGAGGAACATATATACAGCCAAGAGTAGTAAAGGGAACTATAGATAGTCAAACAGGAGAGAAAAAAGAAGTAGAAGTAATAAAAAAGGATAGAGTAATTTCAGAAGAAACAGCAAAAAATGTACTTAGCATGATGGAAAGTGTTGTAGCAGAAGGAACAGGAAAGAACTCACAAGTAAAAGGTTATAGAATAGGAGGAAAAACAGGAACCTCAGAAGATGGAGTAAACACAGGAAAATACGTAACCTCTTTTATAGGAGTAGCACCAATATCAAACCCAACAGTAGCAGTACTAATAACACTATATAATCCAACAGGAGAAGGAGGCCACCAAGGAGGAGGTGTAGCAGCACCAATAGGCTCACAAATATTTGGAGAAGTACTTCCATATTTAGAACTAGTAAAAGATAACGAACTAGAAGAAGAAATGAAAAGAGAAGTAGAAGTACCAAACATAGAAGGAAAAACACTAAAAGAAGCAGAAAAGATATTAAAGGAAAATAACTTAAAATTAATAATATCAAATGAACAAGAAGGAATAGATAAAGAAAATACAACTGTAAAAATACAAACTCCAAAAGCAAGTATAAAAGTAAAAGAGGAAAGTAATGTATATATAGATTGGTAATATTAAATCTATAGATAAAATATTGATAACCTTTCAAATTTATGATATAAAAAGTAAAAGAGAGGTAGATATGTTAAAAACGATAAAAGAAAATGTGAGTGAAGAAATAGTAGAGAAAAAATCTAAATTTATTGCAGATTTAATATATGTTCAAAGTGTTGAAGAAGCGGAAGGACATATAAATAGAATAAAGAAAAAGTATTTTGATGCAAAACATCATTGCTTTGCATATAGCATAATGACAAATGAAGGAATTGTAAATAGAGCATCAGATGATGGTGAGCCAAGTGGAACAGCAGGAATGCCAATGTTAAATATAATAAACAAAAATGAACTTATAAATGTACTAGTAGTAGTAACTAGGTATTTTGGAGGAATACTATTAGGTACAGGAGGTTTAGTAAGGGCATATTCAGATGCTACTCTAAAAGCAATAAATAATGCAAAATTAGTAATAGAAGAAAGAGGTTATGAAATAGAAATACAGGTTAATTATAATGATTTTGAAAAATTAAACTATTATTGTAAAAAGAATAATATAAGTATAATTAACTCAGAATATGGCGAAAAAGTAATATCTAATTTAGAGTTAAGTAATGAAGAAAAAGAAAAATTATTTAATAATATAGAGGAATTAAGTTTTAAAATAGAAAAATATAAAATAATAAAACAGAAAAATATAAGAAAGAATTTACAAAAATAAAATATATTACCTACTTCGCGCTAATTTGTTGCAAAATGATGGAAAATAACAACTAAAAATAAAACATTTGGAAATATATGGTAAAAAATTGAAAAAATTTCCAAAAAGGTATTGCAAAAATTTTGTATTAATAATATAATCTCATTTGTAAGGGAAATTTACAATATTTGGAAACGAAGGAGGAAAAAAAGTGGGCAAAATAAAAGTAGTAATTGCAGATGACAATATTGACTTTGTAAACACATTAACAGGGTATTTACAAAAAGAAGAAGATATAGAGGTGGTAGGAATAGCCAGAGATGGCGAAGAAGCTTGTGATTTAATAAAAATAAATGAGCCAGATATAGCAATATTAGATGTAATAATGCCACATTTAGATGGTTTAGGTGTTTTAGAAAGGTTACAAACAATGAACATATCTAAAATGCCAATGTGTATAATGCTTTCAGCAGTAGGTCAAGACAAAATAACACAAAAAGCAATAAACTTAGGTGCAGAATATTATATTGTGAAGCCATTTGACATTAATTTACTAATAAAAAGAATGAAAGAACTTAAGTTTTATGAGCCAGGAACAGTTAGAGGAGGATTTGCAACAAGAGAAATAAAGCCATCATATATAGAATTAGCTCCAGAAAGCAAGAAAAACGAAGAAAATTTAGAAGCATTAGTTACTAATGTAATACATGAAGTAGGAGTACCTGCACATATAAAAGGATATCAATACTTAAGAGAAGCTATAATGATGGTAGTAAACGATATAGATGTTATAAACCAAATAACAAAGCAATTATATCCAGATATAGCACAAAAATATGCAACAACACCATCAAGAGTAGAAAGAGCAATTCGCCACGCAATAGAAGTAGCATGGGGAAGAGGCCAAACAGACACAATGGAAAACATATTCGGATACACAGTATCAGCCGCAAAAGGAAAGCCAACAAACAGCGAATTTATAGCAATGATAGCAGATAAATTAAGATTAGAATTAAAAACAGCATAGAAATAGAAACACCTTATGGTGTTTCTTATATTTTAGAAAAGTATTATGATTTAAGTTAAGATGTAGGGGCTTAATCGGTTAGGAATACCTAAAAGCATTTACCGAATTACGCTCCTTCACACAAGGGCTACATTATTCGGCGACCCAATATCACAAAATTAATTCTTTATTTCTTCTAAATCAGAAGTACAATGAGGACACTTTCTTGCTTTATAGTTTATTTCTGAAAAACAGAAAGGACATACTTTTGTTGTAGGCTCTTCTACTTTTTCCTCTTGTGTACTTTCCTCTTTTTTATTTTTCTTTGAACGTTTACTATTTTTAGTAATTTTTTCTAAATTTTCTTTTGTTTTATTATTCAATTTATTAAATGTACGTATAGCTATAAATATTGAAAATGCAATAATTAAAAAATCAACAATTGTAGTAATAAATGAACCATATTTAATTGAAGAATTTCCAATCGTTAAAACTAATTCTGAAAAATCTACTTTCCCAGTAAAAATTGCAATAGCTGGCATAATAATATCATTAACTAAAGAAGTAACTATTTTCTGAAAAGCACCACCAATAATAACACCGATAGCCATATCCATAATATTTCCTTTTGTAGCAAATTCTTTAAATTCCTTTAACATATTAACCACCTTTCATATATAAAAAATCTAAACTTATAATATGCTAAAAGTCGGAATTTGTCAATTTTTAATATTTAAAATTAAATGTAAGTAAAAAATAAGTAATTTAATAAAAAAAGTAATATAACTGATAAATAATGTAAAATTATAAAATAATTTTGTATACGATTTATTTCATAAATTTGAATATATTGGAATATATATTTAATAAGAATAAATTTTAGGGGGATTTTTTATGGAATACACAAAAGATATTATTTTAAATGTACAATATGGAAAAAAGATTAATTTAAAAGAAAGGAAAGCAATAATAAAACTAATAAACATATATAAGAATAATAAATTTATCATAAATATTTTATTTTTAACAATAGCACTAATAGCTATTGACTTATATATGGTATCAAATTTTATAAATTTATTAATAAGATTATAAAAATAATATAAAAAGATGGAAAATTTAGTACTTTTCCATCTTTTTATATTATTTTAAAGTTTTTTAAAAATTATTTGGATTTAAGTTGAGTAAATCAGGATGTACAAATATACCATCTTCTCTAATTAAAACGTCATCAAAGAAAATTTTACCACCACCATATGAAGGAGTTTGAATACATACTAAATCCCAGTGAATAGCCGAGTCATTTCCATTAGGAGCAGCCTTATAGCAATGTCCTGGTGTTAAATGGAAAGAACCACAAATCTTTTCATCAAATAAAGTATCCTTCATTGGAAATGTTATAAAAGGATTTACTCCAAAAGAAAATTCTCCAATATATCTACTACCTTCATCTGTATCTAATATATCATTAATACGTTTAGTATTATTTGCCGTCGCATTTACAATTTTACCTTTTGAAAATTCAAATACGATATTTTCGAATGTATATCCGTTATAAATACTAGGTGTATTATAAGATATATATCCTTCAATAGAATCCTTAATAGGTGCAGTATATACCTCACCATCAGGAATATTATGAGTACCATAACAAGGAATAACATTAATTCCCTTAATTGAAAATGTAAGATCAGTTCCTTCACCTATAATGTGTACATTGTCAGTAGAACGCATAAGGCTTACTAAAGATTCCATAGATTTTTGTAATTTTCCGTAATCCATAGTACATGCTTTAAAGTAAAAATCTTCAAAAGATTTAGTACTCATACCTGCAGCTTGTGCAAAGGCAGGAACAGGATATTGCAATATTACCCACTTTGTATGATTAACTCTTTGCTCAGAATGCACAGGAGAAAAATATAATTTTGAAAACATTGATAAATTTTCAGAAGGAATATCGGCAAGTTCACAAGAATTCATATAAGATCGAATTCCTATAAAACAGTCCATTTGTTTCATTTCTTCCAAAGCTAAATCGCTCATTAACTTTAATTGTTCTTTATTGCAATTCATTAATAATTCTCTTCTAAGGTTCATATCAAAATGATGGATAAAAGGAATACCACCATATTTATAAATTTTCCGAATAACTTCTTCTACTAAACTATCTGCTCCAGATCCATTATACTCAATATAAACTTTTTCTCCAGGTTGCAAACTTATAGAATGAGTTAAAAGTAAATCTGTTAATTGTTCAATCCGTGCATCCATAAAATACCTCCTAAAATTTTATAAAGGTTAACAGTTACAAATATATTAATAATTATAGCATTTATGTAAAGCATAGTCAAGTGTAAAGAATACACTTTAGAATATAATTTTATTTGAAATTTTTTATCTTTTATTTTGTAACAAAAAATAAGAATGAATTCTAATAACAACTAATTTACAGAAAATATATTGCTAAATAAATTGTATTTGTATAAAATTCAATAAATATTAATTTGTATAATCAATTTTTACGAATAAGTTTCTTTTAATATTTTGAAATTATTTTATAATAAATTAAATAATATAGGGAAAGATAATAAAAAAATAGTGAAAGTAGAAAAAATAAGGAGAAAAAACATAAGATGAAAATAAAATTAAAAATAAATAGCAAAAAGTACAAAAATATAAAATTTAATGTAGGAGGAGACTTTGTTTCTACCCAAGCTATAACATTAATTTCATTAGTAATAACAATAATAATACTAATTATATTAGCAGGGGTAGCAGTAAATTTGAGCATAGGAAATAATGGAATATTCACAAGAGCAAAACAAGCAAAAGAACTATACAAACAAAGTTCAGCGAGAGAAAAAGTAGAAATTGTGTTATTAGATGCAGCAATAGAAAAAAATGGAAATCCAGAGTACACTAGCAAAGAATTTTTAGATAATATGTTAGAAGAAGCTGGAATAGAAGTAAATGGAGACATAGTAACAGTAGATAACTATAATTTTACAATAGATAGAGAAAACTTAAAAA
>JAAVZD010000163.1 GCA_022791475.1 Clostridia bacterium
CTATAATCTCGGTTCAAAGGTTCGTGTTGAAAATTTTGATGGTTACTCCGGCAGTAAAACGATTGACAAAAATGATGCCCACTATGGATGGGAGCTTGGACGCTTCTTTGTAAGCGGCTATACCGATGAGGTCGAAAATATCAACGGTGATATGGTGTTTCTCAAAAATGTTGGTGATAAGGTCACTCTGTGGTTCAAGCTGAACGAAAACATCAATGCACTGAGAGGCAATGAAAAGCTATCCATTACCGCTGACACTGAAGGTTACGACCAATATTTTGAAACACCTAAAATGAACTTTGGTCGGGGTGTCTTGATTATCCGCTATACCGACCACAACAATGTCCGGCAGGAACCTACGATTTATACAAACTACCTGGAGGCAAACGCAACGGTCGGGGCTGATACAAAAGTCCAGCTTTTTGAAGAGGGCGATTATGAAGTTGCGCTCGACTATGAGATTACCAGCGATGAGTTGATTGATAAAATCGGGCATTACCGTATTTTCTTTAAGTTCTCTGTTAGAAATGGAAATTGTATGGTTTATCCTTTTGATGTTGTTACTGGAAGCGAACTGACGAACAGTTCAATGACCGAAAATGGGTTTCGGCTTGACCTAGCGATATCCCGTTATTTGAAAGTCAATATTAAACGCGAGGTTTTGAAGGACAGTGCAGACGGACTCATTGAGGATACGCGATTTAATGGTCCTGCTAAAGACGGCGCAAAATATACTGATGACGGTATCTATACGATTACGGTGCAGAATGAGTACACCAATCAGTTCACAATCAAGAAAATTTATGTTGGCACAAACAGTGTCCTTCGGGCTTACATGACAACAGGACTCTCTATCCCTGAAATCAATTCGTTGCTTGCACAGGGTGCTACAATATCCGATGATGGGACTATCCAGCTTGCCAGCATCACACCTCCTGCCGAGCAACCTGATGAAGGTGAGGACCCTATAACTGCTCCAGAACAACCGACCACAAGTGAGCCTGGGACACATCAGGTTGAAGATGAGCAGGATACAGGATTTACAAGTCCCGCAATTATCATCGCAGGCGTTTGTATCATTGCTCTTGGAATAG
>JAAVZD010000104.1 GCA_022791475.1 Clostridia bacterium
CATCCAGCCGGCCGTCAACCCCCTGGGTGCTGGCCTTCATAAAGAGCACCTTCACGGTCTGGACCATCAGCTTGACGTCCAGCGCCAGGGAGTAGTTCTGTATGTAGTGCAGGTCCATCTTCAGCTTGTCGTAGGGCGTGGTGTTGTACTTGCCGTACACCTGCGCGTAGCCCGTAAGCCCCGCCTTCACCCGCAGCCGGTAGCGGAACTCCGGCATCTCCCCCTCATAGCGCGCCGCGACCTCCGGCCGCTCCGGCCTGGGCCCCACGATGCTCATGTCGCCCTTCAGGATGTTGAACAGCTGCGGCAGCTCGTCCAGCCTTACCCGCCGGATGAACGCGCCCACCGGCGTCACGCGGCTGTCCCCCTCGCTGGCAAGCCTCGCCACCCCGTCCCCCTCCGCGTCCACGCGCATGCTGCGGAACTTGTAGACGTAGAACTCCCTCCCATGGATGGTCAGCCGCTTCTGCCGGTACAGCACCGGCCCCCCGTCCTGCAGCTTCACCGCCGCCGCCGCCGCCACGGCCAGCGGCAGGGCCGCCAGGCACGCCGCCCCCGCGAAGGCGATGTCCATGGCCCTTTTTAGGAACGCCTGCTCCACGGGCATCCGGCCGTTCCGCACCATGATGAGGGGCGTGTCGAACAGGTTGATGTCCTCGGCCCCCCGCACCAGGATGTCCGAGAGCTTCGGGGTCAGGTACACCCGCTTGCCCTCCCCGTAGCAGTGCTTGAGGATGCGGTTGCGCATGGCGGAGGGCACGTCGCACACCACCACGGCCTCGTAGCCCCGGGCGGCCTGCTTGACCGCCTCGAGCCCCTCGTCCACGTGCACCAGGCCCTGGACCCGGTAGCGGTCCCTGCGGCAGCCCATCTTGCCCATGAGGGGCTGCGCCGGGCGGCTGCCGTAGACCAGCAGGAGGCGCCGGGGCGGGAAGAGGCGGCCGAAGAGCCAGGCGGCCAGGAAGGTCCAGGCGCAGGCGGCGCCGGCCTGCACGGCGGACATCAAAAGGAAGGGCAGGGGCGGGAGGAAGCCCTTGGCCAGCAGGGCGGCCTGCAGGTAGGCGAAGCCGTTTGCCAGGGCCAGGGAGAGCATCTGGGAGTAGAGGACGTTGCCCCGCTCCAGGTAGCCGACCTTAAGGCCGCCGTACATGCGGGAGAAGAAGAGCAGCATCAGGGTGTACACGGCCACCATCAGCCAGTCGCCCCTGCGGAAGAAGGGCGTGCCGGC
>JAAVZD010000164.1 GCA_022791475.1 Clostridia bacterium
GTGGCAATCCCTGCCGTAGTGGCAACGGGGTTTCCCGACAAGGTGCCTGCCTGGTACACCGGGCCTACCGGCGATACCTGGTCCATAATCTTTGCCCGCCCCCCGTAGGCTGCCATAGGCATTCCGCCCCCGACGATTTTCCCCAAAGTAGTCAGGTCCGGTTCCACCCCATAATACTGCTGGGCCCCACCGTAACCCAGCCGGAACCCGGTAATCACTTCGTCAAAAATCAACACGGTGCCGTAAGCCCTGGTTATTTCCCGCAAGAAAGCCAAAAACCCTTCCTCGGGCGGCACCACCCCCATATTAGCCGCTACCGGCTCCACAACGATTGCCGCCACCTGGCCCGGATACGCTTCCATCAGCCCCTTCACCGAATCCGGGTTGTTGTAAAGGGCTACCAGGGTATTTTGGGTGTAGGAAGCCGGCACGCCTTTGCTGTCCGGCACAGCAGTCGTTAGCGCCGCCGACCCGGCTTTTACCAGCAGGCCGTCGGAATGGCCGTGGTAATTGCCTTTAAATTTGATAATCAAATCCCGGCCGGTATATCCCCTGGCCACCCGGATGGCGCTCATTACCGCTTCCGTCCCCGAACTGACCAAACGCACTTTTTCGATTGTCGGCATGGCCTCATGGATCATCTCAGCCAACTGCAGTTCCTTTTTTGTGGGCGCCCCGTAAGTCAGGCCGTCCACGCAAGCCCTTTGCACTGCTTCCACCACCGCCGGGTGGGCATGCCCCAAAATCCCGGGCCCCCAGGAACCCACATAGTCCAGGAACCGGTTCCCGTCCACGTCCGTTATATGGCTCCCTTTTGCATGGTCAATGAACAGCGGCGTCCGCCCCACTGCCCCGAATGCCCGTACCGGGCTGTTTACCCCGCCAGGAATCCGCTTTAAGGATTCTTCAAACAGCCGTTCTGAATTCTTTGTCTTCATCCGCTTTCCCTACTTTCTTTTAACAGCCAATTACCCTTGCGCCTGGCCGGCAATTGGCGAAATAGCGTAAATATCTGCCTTTGGCAGGAAGGCGCTACGTCCGCGCGTTTCCTCTGCCTGCCCTTTCCCTGGCCGCGTCTGCCAGCGAGTCGGCCAATATCACGGCCGCAATCCCTTCTGACGTATATTCTGCCGCCGTTGCGTAGACCGGCAGCCCCATCTGGCGCGCCATCTCTGTGGTGGAAGGCCCGATGGAAACCACTTTGGCTGCCAGGCCCTCCTTCTCTTCCAACATGCCGCAGAGGGCCTTTACCGCCGAACCACTGGCCACCACCA
>JAAVZD010000165.1 GCA_022791475.1 Clostridia bacterium
ATCATGAATTCCCTGCTGGAGAAGGAGGGCATGGCCGGACAGGTGCAGATGGTCTACATCGACCCGCCCTACGGTATCAAGTACGGCTCTAACTTCCAGCCCTTTGTGGACAAGCGGGATGTGAAGGACAAAAAGGACGAGGACCTGACCCAGGAGCCGGAGATGATCAAAGCATTCCGGGACACCTGGGAGCTGGGCATTCACTCCTACCTGACCTATCTGCGCAACCGCCTGCTGCTGGCGCGGGAGCTGCTGGCCGACAGCGGAAGCGTGTTTGTACAGATCAGTGATGAAAATTTGCATCATGTTCGGGAAATTTGCGATGAGGTATTCGGTGTTGAAAATTTTGTTGCGATTATAAAATTCCAGAAAACAGGAAGTTTGGCTGCAAGTTTGATGAGTAGTACCACAGACTATCTCGTGTGGTATGCAAGAGATAAAACTATGGTCAAATATCATCAACTTTATCTTGAACGCAAGACAGGTGATACCGCTCTTGATAGGTATGATTATATTGAATTGCCTGATGGGACTATTCAAAAGCTCACTCGTCCACAAATTTTAGGACAGCAACCTTTGCCGGACGGGAAACGTCTTCGCTACACAACACTCCTATCAGATGGGGAAAGTAACGCTCCTGAGCAAACTGTATCGATAAATGGGGAAGACTTTCTTCCACGTCACGGAAAACATTGGAAAACATCTCCAGAGGGAATTGAAAGACTTCACACAAAGGGTAGAATCCAAAAACTCGGAAGTACAATTTGGTATAAAAGATATGTAGAAGACTTTCCAGTAATTCCTTTGAATGACCGCTGGGAAAGCTTGCAAATCGGTGTTGAATTAACCTATGTCGTACAAACATCTCCAATGGTTATCCAACGCTGTATGCTCATGACCACCGACCCTGGCGACCTGGTGCTGGACATCACCTGCGGCAGTGGCACCACCGCCTATGTAGCCGAGCAGTGGGGCCGCCGGTGGATCACCTGCGACACCTCCCGGGTTGCCATCACGCTGGCCAAGCAGCGGCTGATGACCGCCACCTTTGACTACTACAAACTGGCACATGAGGAACAGGGTGTGGGCAGCGGTTTCGTTTACAAGACCGTCCCCCATATCACGCTGAAATCCATTGCCAACAACGAGCCCCCTGCCACTGAGACCCTCTACGACCAGCCGGAAATCGACAAAACGAAAATTCGTGTGACCGGGCCCTTTACCGTGGAGGCCCTTCCCGCTCCCGTGGTCAAGCCGCTGGACGATCTGGGCGGCATGGAAGAGGACGTCAGCGCCAAGCAGACCGACTGGCGGGATCAGCTTCTGGCCACCGGCATCCTAGGCCGGGGCGGTGCGAAGCTGGAGTTCAGCCGGGTGGAGCCGCTGTCCGGCACGAAATTCCTGCAAGCTGAGGCGGAGACAAAGGAGGACACGCCCCGCCGGGCGGTGATCTGCTTTGCCGGGGAGACCAAGCCGCTGGATTCCCGCATGGTGGAAATGGCGCTGGACGAGGCGGAGGCCATGCGCCCCGCGCCCCAGCTCATCGTG
>JAAVZD010000057.1 GCA_022791475.1 Clostridia bacterium
ATAGTGTGAAACAAGATAAAACAGATGTAAGACCTATATTTCAAGGACTTACATCGGTTATTTCTCTCATTAACTGTCAAAGACAGGATTTTAAAAGATTTTAAAAGAATTTAGCGAAATATGTCGAAATTATACAGAAAGTATGATAGTATATAAATGGTTGCTCAATGGTAAGGGAATTTATAGAAGACAGTTCCCTTTATTTGTGTACTATTTTTGCATTTATAAGGCTTAAAAGTAAAGCACCTTGTAAATCAACTGCTATTACAAGATGCTTTTTCCCTGCTTGATAGATTGGATGGTTTGAATAGTCTTACATTTTTCGGCAATATAATAGAATATTACATTACTGGTACAATAACTTTTTTCCCATTGCTCGATGGCTTGGTTTTTTTCCCAATGATTTAGGACTGCCGTGTGTACCATATTTGAAATCTGATAATATGTAGAGGCATATGTTGCTTCAGGAAAGAGATTTTTGTGCGGTATTGATGAAACGGTTGGCAAACCGCCCCAAACGTCAGGAAAAATCTTCAGAAACATATCATCAATAATTTCAAAAGCAATTTGAGGTTTTTCATTAGTTAGATTGAACAAGGTTTCTAACTGATAAAAATGATTTAATAACTGATCCAGGGTCTCCTGAATCCGTTTTACGATAATTTCGTTATTTAAGTGGTCGTAAATAGTCTGTAATGTTAGAAGATATCCTTTAATTCTTAATGTACGAATATTATCAATAAATTTATTGTAGGCAGTATATAAAAGAGGATTTTCATCTATATTCATATGGTCGGTTAGACAATCATCCAATTTTAAGAGCCAATTATCAGGATCGCATTTTTTAAAGTTATTAAGAGATAACAGAGCGTTTTTCAAAGCTTCATCACGTGCAGAGTTAGAAAATTTAAGTATTTTCTTTGGCTTATCAGATGAAGATTCTTGCGCTTCTAAGTATGCAATGCCTATAGTACCCAACCGTAATTGCTTTTCTCGTCCTACTTTTTCATCATGGATGAGGTGTGGATTAATTTCATTTATCCTCGAAAGCATATTTGAGAGACTATTTGGCGATTTCCCTAATCTAGCACTGAGAGATTTCGGAGTAAGGTTCGGAGAGCTGTGGAGGACATTTAAAATTTCACGATGACTTTTGGTCAACGTCCTATTGAGCTCATCCATAATGTTTTTATCTATACTGGTTTCTGATTCAAAAGTGTCAAATGAATAAGCGTTAGATTTCTCCATGGCTACTCCTTTCCTTGTAATAGATGTATAATTACTATAACATTAATTTTTTGAGTGGTCAAGTGAACGAATGTTTCATTTCACTTTTGTGTAGTTCATTTTGTGAGGTGTAATATATAAAGTGTAAGGTGAAGCGAAAGACAAGTATTCTGGCTATATTATGCTGCTTGTCTGGGGTGAAAGCATTGACAATACGCCATGAAAGTGATAAGTGAAATATATAAATTTAAAATTAGGGATGGTGTATGATGAATAGCTGGGAACAGTTCATAAATACTACATGTGGGGCAAAGCTGAAGTATTTTTTGGTGAAGTTAAATAATGAGATATGGGATGTGAATAATAACCCCTCTAAAAAGAACGCAGTGCTCTTGCTGAATACCCGAAAGGGGTATTGGATCTATAAAGTGTTTGAGAAAAATACTAAAAATGCCCATAAAATAGAGTTATATAGTGACAGATACGTCAGAAAGATTGTCGATATTTCACGATTGAAAGATAAATTCATCTATTTAGTGGATGATTCATTATCTCAAGGTGCAAGTCTGTTGGAAACATTTTATTTGTTAATAGGATTAGGGATTGAGCCGAAAATGATTTTTCCGCTTGTATTTGCGATGTCTTTAGAAGTAGATATTGAGAAGAAAGTAGAGATTGCCAGACAAGCGGGGCAAGAGGAGGAAGTTTGGTTTTGGGAGAAATTGAATTATTTTATCCATATGTCAGATGATGGGATAGGTGAACTATGCATGAAACAGACGAAAGTACTGCAGAAGCAAGGGATACCATTTGTGATTGACCTGCCATTCTTACATGATAGTAAAACAGACGATGAGGAGATGGATTTTCGGATTCGATTAACCCAAAAGCAGTTTGAGAGGCTGAAAAATGGAAATGAAAGTTGGAGGTTTCACGAGAATTTTTACAAATTTAATGAAGAAGAAATATTTCCAAGTTTCATTTTTCAGATGAAAGATTGTGAATTATTCCAAATTACGTCCCAGTTTGCAGTTGATTTTGTGATGGAGGGAATATACGTAAAGAAGGAAGAAGATGACATTGAGATTATATTGATACCATTTGCTATTTTGCGTTCTATGGATAAAGAGTATCTTTGCAAATTATGGGAGAGCTTGTTTTGGGATTGTAAAAATACTGAATATACAAAAAACATACAAAAGATAACAGATAAAAGTGCGCTAAAAAACATATTGAGAGGTAAATATAGGGAATGTGTTTATTTTTTGAGTATGTACATTGCAGAATGTTTTTGCAATTATATGAAGATTGAAAGTGGCGTCGAACTGGTATATAATTATCTCATCATGAAAGACCATTATTCACAGGATTTTATCAATATTGTACATGAATTATACAAAAAGATGAAGGATAATCCGAGAATCATATATGAAAGACTTAAAATGATGGAAGGATTGCAAAATAAAGAGTTAGAAAATGTAAGAAGAATATCTAGTCTTTATGAAAAGATAGAAAAGCCTTATAATGAAGATAAAGCATATACCATGATCAATGCACTACTTACTGAAAAGAAAGATAGATATTTAGAATGGCGTAAAAATCCTTGCGGTAAAAAGATAGATACGGTAGTATCATTGGAAGAAATAGAAGCGCTTATATGTAATAAGTTTGTCTTTAAAAGTAGAGATGAGGAAAAGTACGCCTTAACAAGGACTATTGTTACAATGTTAAACTTGAGTATGTGCAGCAATAAATTAACTATGGAGGAAGACGGTATTAAGAGGGGGTTCCGATATGGAGAAAATAGTGATTTGTTTTTGCCATTTTTTAACCTATACTATTATTGGGCTGTAATGTTGTATGTTACAAAGATTGGTATTGAAAAAGCAAGGTTGTGTTACGATGATTTTTCTGAAGCATTTGAAAAATGGATATTTAAAGATGAATTTTTAAGAAATGAAATCAATCAAGACATTTTAGAAAATAATAGGAAATATTTTAAGAAGGCTTTGAAAAATAAGTCCTCGCTTTACAATAAATCCAGTATTCTTGAGTCTTATTATCATAATGAATTAGGGGAAATTCGTATGCAATATATGCATAAGATTGAAGAATTCGTGGTGAATTATTAATTCGCAGAGTAGGGGAAGAAATGGACACAAGAGACAAAGTTGCAGTTTGGATTGCAGAATATGACCGGAGCATGATAGCAATGATCAAGGAGGGAGGAGCTAGGAAGGATAGTCGGAGAATTATATTAGATATATACATGTTTGAAAAGTGTATTTATTGTACAGAGATTGGCGAGATTGGCGATAGGTTTCATTCAAAAGCCTTGGAAGACATTTCAAGAGAAGTAAAAAAATATGTGACGAAAGAAAAATTTAGAGATAGATTTATTATACATTCAATAAAAGAGCCTAAGGAAAAGATTAAGTTTAATACACATGTTTTCTTTGAAATACCCATTTTGGCATTGCAAGACAGTGTAGAAAATATGGAGTTTATACATCATTTTATTACATTACAGTACTTGACGGTACAATGGTTCAGGATGCAAAGTGGAAAAGATGTTGAGAAGCAGATAGATTCAGAAGAATTGACGGAATTGGAGAATAATCTTGGAGGCGCTTGGATGGAAAGAATTATAGAGATTCACAAAAAAGGAATGCCCAAAAAGTTAGGGGATTGTACACAGCTCCGTTGTATTTGTCTGCGTGGACTGGAATGGCTGGAAATGCAGAGAAGGCAGGGGAATTTAGTTAATACAGATTAGAGAAAGAGTCGTAAATGCTATGATGAGGGATGGAGAAGGATTTCTGAATGCTTCTCAGGCAGATACATATATTGAGAAATGTTTTGAGATAAAATGTCAGGAATTTAAAATAGGGAATCATCTGATAAATGAGTGGAGGGAAGATAAGAAATACTACTGTTCTTTTACAGATACAACAGTGTTTGACTTTCAGCATTACAGTATGCACGATAGATCACATTCTGTTAATATTTTGCATAATATTAAAATGATCTTAGGAAAAGAGAGAGTAGAAATGCTTTCGGTGAGCGACTTGTGGCTGTTATTGGAAAGCGCTTATTGTCATGATATTGGTATGGCAATTACCTATGAGGAGCTGTGTGATATATGGGAACAGTCGGAGTTTAAGGAATTTATAAAAAAATCAATGAATTCTAAATCGGAAGATACGAGAAAGATAGCTTATATCTATACAAAATTGGATGAGATTGTAAGGAACCGTTCAGAATTTGTGAGAGCCGCTAATGCCGATGAGCCGAATGAATTTATAAAAGAATTTGATAACCTTTTGGATCAGGAATGCTGGGCAGTTATTGCACAGCGTTATATTATGCTATTGTATACTGAGTTTATACGGAGCAGACATACAGAACGTTCAGGAGGATTTATCCGTGGTTATGGACGTAAAAAAGACAGGAGCCGCATGTATGAAATTGTAGCACAGATTTCTATATTGCATGGAGAGGAATTTGAGAAAGTATACAGCATGGTAAAACAGGAAGATAATGGGTTTAGCTGTGATCATATGCACCCTCAGTTTGCGGCTGTGATGATTCGCCTTGGTGATCTCCTGGATATGGACAGTAACCGTTTTAATACCCGTATGCTGAATCATATGGGAATGATCCCTGTAGAGAGCCAGCTCCATATACAGAAACATAAAGCAATGACACATCTTTCTTATACAGAGGAAGGAATATCGGCGGTTGCAAAATCTGAAGATTTTCAAGTGTGTAAAACTGTGAATCAATGGTTTTCCTGGATTGAGGAAGAAACGGTACATCTTATCTGTTCTTGGAATTTGATTGTTCCGAAAGAATTATATGGATGTCGGATGAATAAATGTGATCTGAAAATATACTATAAAGATGAATTGTTCGATGCTAATAAGCAGACTAATTTTCAGGCAGATCCTGTCGGAATATTTGAGATGTTGATAGGAAATAACATTTATAAAACTCGTCTGGAGTTTATCAGGGAGTATCTGCAGAATGCACTGGATGCTTCAAAGATGAAGTTATGGCTGTGGCTTAAAGAACAGAAATCGTTGTTGAAAATGTATCCTCCAGAGGACATCACACCTTTTGACATTAACTCCGACGTATATGAGCAGAACAGGATTGAAATGGAGTTTAAGATTAATTGGGAAAAACAGGAAATTCTTTTTTCAATACAAGATCATGGGATTGGGATGGAAGAAAAATGTATATCTACACTTTCAGTTGTGGCTGGCAATCATTGGAAAAGCCGTAAGGAGTATGCAGATGAAATAGAAAAAATGCCTGTATGGCTTAGACCAACTGGAGGATTTGGAATTGGAATCCAATCTGCTTTTATGCTTACAGATGCAGTTGTTTTTATTACTAAGTCGGAAAAAGAACCAAGAGGCAAAAAGATTGTAATTGAAAGTAAGAAAAAAGGCGGGAAGGTTTCTGAATATTCAGATAGCGATGCAAAAAATGGAACCCGTGTTGAGGTATATATTAATCTTGGTTTGTTTTTGCGGGAGCTCCAGGAAAAAAAGAAGTTTTTCGGCTTGGATGAGAGAATAGAAAGAAATATTTATGACTGCCAAGAGTTGCCAAAAGTTTTGCTGGATATAATGGAACGCTACATTTCTGAGATGGCAATTTATTCTTTGATTCCTGTTTACCTAGAATGCGATAATGAGGCTGAACGGAGAGTGGGGATGGGGTGGCTTCCTACTCCTTCTGTTAATTTGGAGAAAGTTGGCAGGAATGTTGTTAATTCTGTGAAAATAGGTAATGAGAGTTGGAATATAAAAAGTTTTGTATATGATGATACAATGGTTTTATGGGATAATAAAGATTATATTATGTCTATTTTGACTTTAGATGGAGACATAAATCAATCTAAATGTTATTATAAGGGAATTATTATCCGTGATGAGGCGATAGAGACGAACGAACCATTTTCGATAGAGACGATATATTATGGGGATAATGTGACTCATTATTTGTCAGTAAGCAGAGATTGTTTTATTGGTGATATGAGGAATAAGCACCGGAAGAATTTATATATTTTAAAAATATTATATGCTTCATTATTTATTAATTATTTTAATGAATTTACGGATTGTGAGAACCGGCAGAAAGAAATAAAAAAAGTGCTTACCTGGTACTATTTAGGAGTCGTTAGCGTAAATGCAGGAAAACTCAGTAAAATTAAAAAGCAGGTTAGTAGTGAAAACTTTTTTTTAATTATGGACTTGGATAAAAAGGCAGCTATGAGGAAGGCTGTGAAAGAAGCAGAGATTTATAAGTGCGAGGAAATTGAAAATATAATTTTTAAAAATGGATTTTTTAAAGAAGAAAAAAAGAATATGAATGAAGTATTAAAAGATATTAGAGAAAAAGAATGTTTCTTCTTTGCCGGTGCAGACGATGATAGAGAATTCGATATAGATATGGGATTGTTCAGGGTAGATTGTCGATATATTGTGGACAATTATGTAAATAATGGGAAAAATCCTGAATTTAATACCGAGAGTGATGAAATGATTTGGAAATTAACTAATGAGAATTCTTATATTGTAATTGATCCGGAGGTATGTGATGTTTTAAATGAATATGTTAATAATTATGAACATGGCAGGCGTGTATCCTATTTGAAAATCAAGGAAAATGGGAAGCTTTATTTGAATATTGTATGTGTGGAAAAGAAAAAAGGGAGTAGAAGAAATGGTACATCTAAAATAGGAGATGATATAAAAAAGACGTTAAAAGCTGCATTGAATCAGTCAGTGATATTTCCAATAGTTATTTGTGATAATGGAGAGAGGGAGGATCATTATGAGGAATATCCTATATGGGTTACGGATGTATTTGCAGATAGATATCAGAATTTGTTGAAGGAAGATGTTGTGAGTTCTATAAAGACTGTGAATAAAAAATCTTATAGTTATTTTTTAATCCTTCCTTTTACGGGCAAAAGCTGGAATCGTGTTATGAAAGAAGAAAATGAGGGAGGAATTACATATAAAAAATTTTGTGAGATTGTGAAGGATCCAAATGAGCTAAGATTACTATATGAATGGACGTATATTTATCAGATTCATAAAGACAGGCGATTGACGATTCCTCAGATTCAGAATGAATACGATAAACTGGCAGATTCGATATATGAATGGGTTTTTGATGATAATTCAAATTGACTATAATATGAAGCAAGTGTAATGGAGGTGCATAAATGAATGTAGCCAGAAAAGAACAAATCTATACGATAGATGATATTTATGCTTTGCCGGAGGGTGAGAGAGCAGAGTTAATCGACGGTCAGATATACTATATGGCGACTCCCAGTATGCTGCACCAGCGATTGGTAATGGAGATATCTTATAGAATAAGGGTCTATATAGGAGAAAAAAAGGGTGATTGTGAAGTATTTCCTTCGCCTTTTGCAGTATTTTTAAATTCAAAGAAGGATATTTACCTTGAACCGGATATTTCTGTTATATGTGATAAAGATAAGATTGCATCAGAAGGATGCATGGGCGCGCCAGATTGGATTATTGAAATTGCATCTCCCACAAGCCGCCCCATAGATTACTATAAGAAGCTACTCAAATATAGTGCGTCAGGCGTCAGGGAATACTGGATTGTAGATGTTGAAAAGGATAGGGTCACAGTATATGATTTCCAGTGGGATACGGTAGAGGAATATACTTTTTCTGATAAGGTTAGGGCAGGGATTTTTGATGATTTTGAAATTGACTTTTCAGAGATTAAAATTAAATAAATTTTCATCCTTGAAACCAGCCATCCCATTTAGTATAATAAACTCATTACAAAAGATAAACCATATTAAAATATGGAGAATGTACTTAAGATAACAGATTTTAACAAAAGACAAGGATGAGATACCCCTCACATATCACCATAGAAGTGAGGGGTATTAGTCTACTCAGCGACATTTTTAAGAAATGTGACGTACTCCATCAATCGTAGCCCAAGTTTGATCCGAAGCAGTATAAACGGATTCCCGACCCGTAAGAAGATAATCAATAGACACATGGAAGAAGTCGGCCAGCATGATTAAAGTTTCGTAAGGAGGCTGGCGGTATTTCTTC
>JAAVZD010000166.1 GCA_022791475.1 Clostridia bacterium
AGCTTTATTATTTTGCAATGAATCTATAAATAGCATAAACTACCCATATTAGCCAAGAATATGCCCAAGCCTTAAATACAATACTTACTGTTAAATATACAATAGCAACTATTATTGCTATTATCCAGTTCATTATTTTTTACCTCCTAGACAGATTGTAATTTTGCAGTTACTTTGCATTATTGTAATTATCCTTGTGAATACTTCTATTAGTCCACCTTATTAAAAATTAGGTACAATATTTTTCTAAAAAATGCTGTTAGCTTATTTTCTTTTTTTATTTCCACTAATGCAACTTCTTCTTTTTTCTCTTCTTGTATTATATTTCTTTTTTTGAAAATATCATCTGGGTTATATTTTTGTCTAGCCATATCTTCTAATTTTTGAATTTGTTGTTGTTCTGCAAGCTTTATTTTTTGAGATTGAGTCTCAGTTGCTAAATAATCTCTAAATATAGTGGCTAATATAAGTTTAGCCGTTTCAGATAATTTCCATGCATTCATAGATACTAATATATCAACTTGGAAATTATAATCAGGATTTGAATTTTCTTTTATTATATTTAACAATTTATCAGGTATTTTAGTTCTATCTATAGTTGGTAATGTATTTATTACAGTCATTACTTCAGTATAAGAATTACTTGTTTCTAAATCAACTTTCATAATTACAAAATTTCCTTTCCTAAAAGGCATAATTATTTTTCAATTTTAGACTCTTCTTTATCATATGTTAATTGATCTAATTGTCCCTTTACTTTATTTTTTCCTTCTATATCCAATTGATTAGTTAATGTTGCTTTTCCAATCCTTTCAGCTAAACTGTTTCTAGAATATTCTTGCATCTTACCAACAATGACTATTTGTTCTTTTTCTTCTTTTGCATGTAAACCTATTAACCCCTTTTTAGTTTTATTATTTTGTAACTCTACAAATTGATTCCAGTTATCTACTCCTATTACATCTGTTAATTCATGTAAATCAGGTTGAAGCGCTGTCCTACATATTTGCTGAAAATATGCTCCAAAGAATTTAAAAAATCCTTCTCCCATAGTAAACAAATAGTCATTGGAATCTGTAATCTCATATCCTTTTTCCCTTAACATTGGATATATTTTTGCAAATAAAATCCCTACATGTAAACATTCTGCAGTCAATACATTTTTTCCAGTCTCATTAAATCCATAATGCCCTGTTTTTGCTCTTAGTCCATTTTCATCTCTTTCTGCTATAAATTCTAATGCATGCAATACTTCATGAGCAATCGTCCCTCTAAGCTCATCATCATTCCTTTTTCGACTCATCTCTATAAAAATAGGGTAGCAAACTTCATCAGTATCTTTATCAACACAACATGTTGTATATGATGCAAAATTATTTCCTGTGAATTGCCCTTTCAAATATTCTTCTAATGTGCTCCCCCTATAATCATTAGTGTCTATATCAAATTTATCATATACTGATTTCATTATGGAATATGAAGTATTTTCAAGGTATTGTTCTTTGTCACTCATAGCATGTACACTATTAAGATTAAACTTAGGATACATACTTATTCTTTTAAAATTTTTTTCAAATTGTTCTCTAGAATCTTCCCCATAAGTCTCAATGCACACCTCTAATAAATCTGCTTGAAACTGTGGTGAAAATAATTCTTCTAACTTTCTTTGATATTCTCTGGCTTTAATTTGTGTTTGTTCATTCATATATATTTTCCTCTCTTCTGTGTTATTTTTATTCTAACCTTTTGCTTTAATAATTTATCAAAGTCAGAATTTTTTTTGCTATTTTTCTTCTTAACAATAATGCTGATACTACAACCATACTTTCTCATATCCAATCACAGCTAAAAATTACTATTTGTCTTTATAATTATATATTAAATATATCTAAATACAAAGCACTTTGATTATTTAATATCTCCTGTTCATTTTCATTTAATTTTAATTGTTCAAACATTTCATCAGTAAAATCAACATTTTTCTTTGAAAAATAAC
>JAAVZD010000167.1 GCA_022791475.1 Clostridia bacterium
AATAAATGCTTAAGACAATTCCAATAAAAAAAAATGTTCCTCCAACATTAGGGCTTGAAAAAAAACCAAACAAGCGATTTTCCCATACCCCTATAC
This sequence comes from Clostridia bacterium, assembly GCA_022791475.1. Next base: position 97 of record JAAVZD010000167.1, read on the forward strand.
GCATAGTATTTCCGCTGCGGCCAGTTATGTTTATATGTGTTTGCATCAAAAACATAACAATGCAGATACTGGACAATATAAATGAGACCACCGTATAAGCTTTAGATATTCTAATTAATTCTCTATTATCATTTACACCATCGTTTATATATAATACAAAAACACATATGAAATAATAAAATAACGCAAAAAGATTATACCTTCCATTATTATCCCAATTCCATAAAAATGCTAATACACAACAGAATATCATACAAATTGGATAGGCAATATTTATATGGAATAAATTTTTTGACTTATTAATTATAATTTCCTGTAAAACAATAAATAGCCCCCATAAAGAGAATAGAATTAAAAGTATGCGGGATAATATCGAAACGTTAAAATATTGAACCATATTGAGGCTAAGAAAAATAAAATAGCTTATTTTAAAATAGGATCGATTACATAACAACAAATTTAATTTATTTTTCTTAGCCATTTTCAAACTTATCTCCTCGCTTTTAAAGTGGCAAATAGACGCATGTTTTTTGTTTTAATATAGGTAATGATCTTTGATTGCATTTCTATTAGCCATTTGCTTTTCCATCGGATAGGCAAATACAATATTTTGGTATAAATAGCCTTAGGCCTTGCTATTCTTATACATGCTTTGACCCTGCTATTGTTTAACATTTTATCAATCTGTTCGCGCTTTTCCTTTTTACTTAAGGTACATTTGGGGTTTGTCAGGTTTTCAAAGCACCCAACCAGCCGGTCAAGGTACCTGCGGGCAACCATCTCCTGGCTGGCCTTGTCCCGTACCCCCCAGTACCGGTACAGCCCCAGCATCCATCCATGCTCCTCTTCCCGCTTTTCATACATCTGCGGCACGTATTTCGCCGTCTCGGACTCGGCCCTCGCGCGCAGGAAGTGG
>JAAVZD010000168.1 GCA_022791475.1 Clostridia bacterium
CTCCGGAAGCTGCCCCGAGCGCACATACTCCGGAAGCTGACGGAAGGAATCTCCCACCGGAATCTCCGTATCCGTCCCCGCCTTCTTGGCCAGATACCCGGCCTCCTTGTAGCTTTCTGCCGTCTTAAAATCCGTAAAGGTCTTTAAAATCCCCGCCCCGTCCGAGGTGAGTATTCCCTCAAACTTCATGGTATCCCGCAAAAGGTCATGGGCGATCTTTTTGTTTGCCACCACACACATCCCGTCAATCTCCGCATAGTTGGCCATGACCGAGCTCACATCCGCCTCCCGCATAGCCGCCTCAAAGGGCGTGGCAAACACCTCATAAAGTTCCCTGTCCGTAATCCGCGTAGTCGCCGTATTCAGTCCCCCCTGGGTTTCCGAATACCCCAGAAAATGCTTGGCAATACAGGCCACCCCGTGCTCCTTGTCTCCCTGCATTCCCCGGACATACCCGATTCCCATCTGACTGGTCAGATACGGATCCTCCCCGTAGGTCTCATACACCCGCCCCCACCGGTGATCCCTGACGATATCAATCACCGGACTCATGGCTGAGGTAATCCCCACTGCCCGGGACTCCTGGCCGATCACCTGGCTCATCTGCTGCACCAGCTCCGGCTCCCAGGTACAGCCGGCATTGATCTGGGCCGGAAACAGGGTTCCTCCCATGGCCGGATAGCCGCACAGATTCTCTGTCTGCAGCACCACCGGAATCCCCAGCCTGGTCTCCTCCACAAAATACCGCTGCAGCACATTGGAAAGCCGCGCAATCCGCATGGGATCCGCCAGTCCCATGGTAGAATACTGGGTCAGCCGCCCATGTCCATAGGGAAACTTCTCCTTAAGCTGCTCCACCGTAGGCATCCCCTCCACAGCCAAGTCCATAGGCAGATCCCCGCAAAGCTGAGCCACCTTTTCCTCCAGCGTCATCCTTCCCAGCAAATCCTCCACCCGCTTCTCCACCGGCTGCGTACTGTCCTTATACAATTCCATCCTCATTTCCTCCTCGTTATCTTTTATTAAAATCTTCATGTACTGCATCCTATTTGTAATAATTCAAACAGCTCACAAATCATGTCATTTCATTTAGGCCAAGAGATATCCAGCCATGGAAAAAGGGGAGAGCGGAGGCCAGAAATCGTTTGCCGCTTTTGACTTTGCAGAGATTTAGAAGTCCTTAAATCCCTGGATTTTGTGTTGAAACACAAATCCACTCTGTTTGAGCGAAGCGAGTTTGTGGATTTGCGTTTCGCTTTTAACAAAATTCAGAGATTTTAGGAATTCTTTGCCTCAGCACCCAGAAAAGCTGCCAGTGGCAGGTTTTCTAGGAATCTCGAAACCGGAGAAAGCGGCAAACGATTTCTGGCCTCCGCTCTCCCCTTTTTCCATGGCGTACCTCTCACCAACCATCATCCATCAACTATTCTCACCCTTCAAAGCCGCCGCCCTCTTGGCCACCAGCCGCTCCTCCATCTCCAGCTCATCCTTTCTGGAAATGGGATACAGCCACATTCCGATCAGCGAGCACACATACGCCACAATCGGCACCAGGGTCATCAGATACAGAATCGCCTGCAATCACCTTCGTCCATGCCAAAGGGTTATCCTGCCCGCCGCAGGCTTCGATCATCGGCAGCGCATAGGACTGAATCACCAGCCCGGCAATAGCGCCGCAGAACTGGAACACTGCCTGAATCCTGGTACGCCTTGCCACATTGTTGGAAAGCATAATCGGCAACGCCAGCTGAGGA
>JAAVZD010000088.1 GCA_022791475.1 Clostridia bacterium
AAATCCTAGCACTCTTACTCTTCTGATTTCTCCATTGTATTCTACTTCAAAGAAATCCCCTACTGTTATAGTATATATTTTATTATCTACTGTTACTGTTGCTTTTTCTGAGTCGCTTGTAATACTGTCATCTTTTGCTATTTCCTTCGCTATTTTTTCAATGGTCTCCCAATCTGACTTTATATTCTCAATTGGCACTTCCTCTGGCTCTTCTGGCGTTGGTGTGTCTGGATTATCTGGTTTTGTTGTTCCTCCATTTCCATTAACATATCCATTAAACATATTCTCTAAATTATTAAGATAGTTTTGTTCGTCTAATTTTGCTTGTTCTGTCTTGTCTTTTGCTTCTTGCGCTAATTTGAATATTCCATTTTCTCCAAATACGTATACTATTGTGATTCCTGCTAAAATGAGTAAAACCACGATGGTCACTACTAGGGCTACTAGTGTTATACCTCTCTGGTTTTTATTCCCTATTTTCTCTTTTCTTTCTTTAACACTACCGTGTGTGTGTGTGTGTGTACAGCCTCAACGCCTGTACGGTTTAACATTCTTCCTTTCATTTTTTTCCTCCTTATTTTTTTAATTTCTTTATTCTTAGTGTTTACTTATTTAATCATTTTATACCATATTGTGGATCTATGTCAAGTTTTTGGACACAAAACCGTGTAAATTTTATGCCACATTTCCTTCTAATTGATATGGTATCTTATATCCTATCGCTGAATGTATCCTCTTTCTATTATACCAACCTTCAATAAATTCGAATATTGCCTTTCTTGCTTCTTCAAATGTTTCATACTCTTTTAAATTTACTTCTTCTTTTTTTAATATGGCATTGAAGCTTTCCATACAAGCATTATCATATGGGTACCCTTTTTTACTATATGAATGCTTTAATTTTAAGGCTTTTAAATACTTTTCTACTTTATTAGATGTGTACTGACTTCCTAAATCACTGTGAAATATTGCTCCTTCTTTAAATTTTCCTTTTATTTGTGCATTTTTTATTGCCTCAATTACTAAATCTGCATCCATATTCTTTCCATAGCTATATCCAATTATGGCTCTACTATACAAATCTTCCACTGTTGATAAATATGTCCAACCATAATTTTTAACATAAATGTATGTAATATCTGATACCATTTTTTCTCTTTTTTCTTTGGCTTTAAATTCTTGCTTTAATAGATTTTCTTTATTGCTATCATCAATCCTACCTTTATTACTGATTGGCTTATATTTCTTTACTATACAAGACTTTATTTTTAAGAATTTCATGCGTTTCGACACGCGTTTTTGACTTACCTTTATTCCTTGTTGTTCAAGTATCTTTCTTATTTTTGGTGCTCCATATCTTCTTTTGCTTTCTTTATATATTTTTAGTATTTCAATATCTAGTTTTTGGTTGCTTTCCTTATATCTATTGCTTCTATGATTTTTATGATAGTAGTATTCTGATCGACTTATTTTCAATGCTTTACACAATTGCTTTATCGTATAGTTATTTCTATTGGCTTCTATGAATTGATATTTTTCTTCTATTTCTGCGTGAATATGGCTATGGCTTTTTTTAATATTTCGTTTTCAATCTTTAAATCATTTATTTCCTTTTTCATCTTTTTTATTTCTTTGTTATTTGTCGTTTCTCCATCTGACGTTTGAATTTTCCCATATTGTTTGACCCATTTGTACAATGTCGCACTTCCTATGCCATATTCACGTGTTATTTCTGCTCCCGTCGTTGTATGGCTTTCATACAACTCAACTATCATCTTTTTAAATTCTTCATCATAACTTTTATTTTTTGCCATCTTGAACACTCCTTTCCAAGCGTACAAAACAATTATATCATCTCTACGCTTTCGTGTCCAAAATCTATCTTAACACCAATGAGACACTTGCTATATATTTCATACTCACTCCTTTCCTGCTTGAAAGAAGCACATAATACCTGCACCTACAAGCATTCCTAATTCAAATACTATAAATAATTTTAGTAACATTATGTACCTCCTATTCTGTTGGCATTTCATAGACTAAATTTCTTATACACCAGCAACTTTCATATTCATAATCTGTTTTATCTTGACTTACAATTATCATTGTTTCAACCTCCTTTTTTGTTGTTCGTGCTTGTTTCACAAATCGTGATTTTACTTTAACAATTCTGAATTGTCTGTTATGTTGCCAATTACTTCACTATCTTTTATTTCTATATCTCCTAATGGTTCATCTTCAAAGAATAATACTTCATTACTTCTTGTTATAAACTGTGCATATTCTTCACTATAATCAATCCATACAATATATTCTTTATTATCATATTTAGTTTTCAATATATCTCCCTCATATATCTTTTGCCCATTCTTATCTTTAAGTCTTGGATCTATGTCAAGTTTTTGGACACAAAACCGTGTAAATTTTATGCCACATTTCCTTCTAATTGATATGGTATCTTATATCCTATCGCTGAATGTATCCTCTTTCTATTATACCAACCTTCAATAAATTCGAATATTG
>JAAVZD010000039.1 GCA_022791475.1 Clostridia bacterium
AAGTGTTCAAGAACCACATAAGATTATTGTTAGTAATAAAAAGAATACTCTTGTTGCTTTACTTTATGAAAATGAAGATAAAATATATCTTCCTAGTGAAAATGCAATTATATCAATAACTAAATATATCAGTATATTAAATACAATGAATAAAATGTATTAAAAATAGATTAAATTTGTACTGAAAATGTACTATTTTTATACTAAATTTATACTGGGAATTGTATTAAATTTGTATTATTTATTGCATTGTAATTAGACTATTCCCAATGATACTATGGTAGTGTATTGAAAATTTATCGATACTTATAGAATTGCAACTTTTTTGCATACTTTTTGCAACAATTTTGCAAGAAATTTGCATCTTTTTTGCCTAGACATTGCAAGAAGTAAATGATACTATGATAAAGTATTGGATAAAAATCAATACAAGAGTATTTTCACTTCTTTAATTCTTCCCAAAAATTACTCAAAATTTACCCATTTTTTACCTAGACTTTACTTATGTCTAGTGATAAACTGGGTACGATAGATAAAAATTCTATCGAAAAATTTATATTGGTTTTTAATTAGTTTATTTTCTTTTCTATCCCTTATGAAATAAGGAAATAGTGAAAATTTAATACAACTAAAAACACAACTAAATTCACTACTGACTTTTCAACTACTTTTAAGTAAAATAGTATATGATAGAAGATAATTCTATCAACAATGTACTAAATAACTAAAAATATATTGTTAGTTATCTTACACAAGGGAAAAATCTCTCTTGTGTTTTTTGTTTTAAAAAATAATAGAAAGGAACGTGATAAATTGAAAGAAGAAAACGAAATCATTTGTGGTCTATACCCTCGTGTTTCAACAGAGGATCAAAGTAGATTTGGGCATAGTTTGGATGAACAAGAAGATAGATTACGAAAACTATGTGAATTTAAAGGCTATAAAATATATAAAGTATATCGTGAAGAAGGAGTTTCAGCAAAAAATACAAATCGACCAAAGTTTCAAGAAATGGTGACTGATATGAAAGATGGAAAAATCAATAAAATTATTGTATATAAACTTGATAGATTAACTAGGTCTATTAAAGATTTAGAAACGATTTGTACTCTTTTAGAAGAATATCATTGTGATTTAGAAAGTGTTGCTGAAGAAATCAATACAGGAAATGCAAATGGAAAATTCTTTATTCGTATGTTAACAATACTTGCTCAACTAGAAATTGAAAGAACTAGCGAGAGAACAAAATTTGGGCTTGTAGGAGCAGCAAAAAAAGGTCATATTTCTGGGAAACCAGCTCTTGGTTATACAAAGAAAGACAAAAGTAAAAAATTAGTAATAGATGATTTAGAGGCAGAAGTAGTAAAAAGAATATTTAGTATGTATTTAGAGGGTTCATCAGTATGCTATATATGTGAGAAATTTAATGAAGAAGAAGTTTTAAATAGACATTGGGCAACTACTACTGTCGATAAAATATTATCTAATAAAATCTATATAGGTAATATTGAACATGGAAAGAAAAGTAAAAAGAATGCTCAAATATTTGAGAATGTTGTACCCACTATTATTGATAAAACTACTTTTGATATGGTGCAAAAGCGAAAAGAAAAAAATCTCAAAAACTTTAAACGAAAAAGAACCTATATTTTTATGCAAAAGATACTTTGTCCTAAATGTCATAAAATAATGGGCGGAGAATCTAGTACAAGTGGAACAGGAGATAAACATATCTATTACAAATGTAATTGTTGTAAAAAACGAATAAGCGAAAAAAGAATAGAAAAGGAACTTTTAAAATTTTTAAATGATATGCTAGATTTTTTCTTAATTATTGATAACTCTTTTAAACCCTCTATGTGTAGAGATATTGAACTCGAGATAAGTAAATATGAAAAAATGAAAGAAGAACAAAACGATAAGATAACAAGAATAAAAAAGGAGTTTATGGATGGAGAAATAGCAGCAAAATTTTTTGAAAAGGAACTCCACTATTTAGAAAAAGAAATCAAAAATATAGAATTAAAAATTGTAGAATTAAAAGACTTAAAGCAAAACAATGAACATAAACAAGATGCCTTATTATTTTTCAATGTGAAAGAAATCGAAAAGTTAAAATTAAAGTCAGAATATGTAAAAGAACATAATTTATGGAATCAGTTGAGTCAAGAACAAAAACAATATATTATCAATAAATATATTGATGAGATAGAAATCAATAGTGATAATAACCGTAATGTTTCCATTTTAAATATTATCTTCAATAAAAATGAAATTGAAAATATAGGATATATGTTTAGAAATGGTTGTTTTGATATGATAGTGGATGCTTGTGATCGAGATATCATTTTATCTAATGCAAAAAGCGAAGAAGAAACAAAAAGTTATGTTAGTACATTAAGGAACTTTTATAATATTAAAGAAACAACAATACAAGCAGAATTACTTGATATAAATAGTTTCAATATGGATGATATTATTCAAATAATTCCACAAGAAAAAAGTTCTAAATTTGAAAAAAATAAATTCACGATATTACAAATTGAGATATAGAAATATATCTCTTTTTTATTGGCAGAAAGGGGGCGATTTATGAATTACTTTTTTAAATTTTTATTACCACAACTTTATGATTATTTTAAAGATGAAACAAAAGTATTAGAGTTTATTCCACAAGTGATAGAACAAAAATATCAAAACTCATTACTTGAATATAAAGAAAATGAAAGAAAGGAAGATAAAAGTGAAACAACTAACCAATGATGAAATAATAAAAAATCAAGTAGAAACGATAAACCAATATAGAGTATTAGATTATCTAAAAAAGAATCTAAATATATTTTCGTTTGAAATATTTTTATATGATAGAGATACAATCAAAGTGATAGATTGTGAAAATAAAGAAGCCTATTTTAGATATGATGATGATAAAAAAGCAGTGCTATTTTTAGAGGAAGAAATAGAAAAAATTGATGACTATGAGTTGTGCTAACCATAGTTTTTTGTTTACTTTTTTCTAAAAAAGTAATAACAAACGTGGCACGTTTTGTCAGCATTGCTGATGAAAGTGGCGATAGTTTGTATAAAAAATTGTGAGAGATTTCACTTACGAAGTTTGTGGAATCACGAATAATTTTCATAGATAAAACTCGAAAGTTGTACTTTCAGTTTTATCAAAGACTTATGTAGTTTTATTCCCTTACGATAGTTTGGTAATATTACGAAATAAGGCAAACGGTTTCTAAGGTGGTAAACCTTAGCTCCCATGTTTTGATGCCTAGCGTCAAAACATATAGGGAGTTAGAAATTTTGTCTTGGTTTCTTACCCACTTTTAAGGTGTCTATGAAACCACAAAATGATATTAGAAAAGGAAGTGATATTTATACAAAAATTAGCCTATTCATTTCATATTGGAAATGATAAAAACAAAAGCAAAAGATCAAGAAAAAATATAAAAAATGGAGTTGTTGTAGATAAAATTTTTAATAATAATGCTATTCAAAACGCACAACAATTATCAAGAGTAAATAAACATAATTTACGAAAATATGATGATAAGATTGAACTCATTGAGATTATATGTGGTACAAATAATTTGTACGAAGATGTGAAAAAATTATATGTAAAAGAATTTGATGAAGCACGAAAAGAATATAACGAAAATCAAACTCGTAATGATAGAAAAATCGAAGATTATTTCTATCATATCTCAAATAACAATAAAAATGATTTGGCTTGTGAAATTATTATTGAACTAGGTAATATGGAATTTTGGAAAGATAAAGAAGATTCCTATAAAAGAAAAATGACAGAA
>JAAVZD010000036.1 GCA_022791475.1 Clostridia bacterium
AACTCCTTTATCTCCGCCGCCCGCAGACCGCAGGGCGGCGCCGCAAAAGGCGATGTTTTCCCTATCATATGTCAAACCGGCGCTTTTTTCAAGTGCCTGTCCCAAAGTTTTTCGGACATTTTGCTCTTTTCGCTTTTTCTAAATGTTAATTGTACCCGATTTTTGCGTGTTGGCATAACTTGATATAGTTTTGTTTTTCCAGGATTTAAGCCGAAAATTTCAATTTTTGCGCCCAATCACTTCACATATCATGATATAGTTTTGTATATCTTTGCCTTGAAAAGTAGTAAAATAAGTAGTAAATCTTGCCCTAATCGAAGGCAGAAAAAAGGGAGTACCCGTACTAAAAGTAGTACAGGTACTCCCTTTTTTAATTTCCATTGACAACACGCCGCATTTCCACTGCTGCATCCTGGAAGCCAACATGTGTATATGTATCGAGAGTGATTGAAACATTTGCGTGTCCCATAATATACTGCAATGCCTTGGGATTCATACCGCCCTTTGCCATGTTGCTACAAAACGTATGGCGGCATACGTGAGGCGTGACTTTCGGCATCTGCGCTCCGCTGACCTTGACAAACTTCACCCAAATAGCGCGAAAACGGTTACTCCAATCCTGTCCGGTCAGCGGCATACCTTTTTCGTTTAGGTAGAAAAATCCGCATTTTCCATCAATTATCTGCGCAATTTTGGGAGTGGGCCTGTTTGTCATCAGATGGCGAAAATACATATACACGTCATCAGACATAGGAATCTCACGCCTACCACTAACAGTTTTTGTGTCTGAAATATAATAATTTCCATCTTGCTCACGTAGCAGCTGGTGGTCTACGATAATTTTACGATTTTCCATGTCAACATCTGCTGTTGTCAACCCCGCAAATTCGGAAATGCGCAACCCGGTATGGAACAAAATATAAAGTGCGTCGTGATATTTAGAATAATGTGCGTCTTGTTTCACAAATTCCAGGTACTTCCTCTCTTGCTCCGGGGTCAATGCTTCTCTGGTTTGACTGTTGTTTGTCACGGCATCGGAGGTTTTGAAATCAAATGGATTCTTCCGTATTAAATCATCATTGACCGCCATCTTGAAAGCCGGTCGAAGAATCTTTACAACTGCATCAACTGAACCGCGATTGTAACCGGTTCCGTCTGGTCTGCCGCATTGTTGTAAACTGATAATATATTCTTTTGCGTCAGATTGTTTGATGCGGTCAATCCGCTTTGCTCCAAAACCAGTACGCTCTATGACCTGTGTGACAAAATCGCGGACATGGGTTGTATTTGCCCTCACTGGTGGACGTTGCCGGAGGTATTTTTCAACAAGTTCTGTTACTGTGATTTCACCGCCTCGTGGGTTTATTCCATCTTCTAAATCCCGTTTGATTTGCTTTGCCTTTTCCCGCAGAGACAAGCTATCCCGTTTGCCTTTGGGCAACTTATCTCCTGGTTCCAAACGCCAGGAATAGACAAACTGCTGTTTTCCAGTGGTATCAATGTACTTATAGGCATATCGTCCGTCTGGTCGCTGGCTCTCGCCAGTACGCAGGATACGGCCTTTGTTATCTCGTCGTTTCTCACTCATAGGTGTTCAACTCCTTTACATTAAATCGCATCCCACCCGGCCCGCAGAACGCGGGCAAACGTTACTCTTTCTCTTTTCGCTGATAATCTGCAATTTTCGCATAATCACCAGCAATTTCTATAATTTTTTGTTGCCCCCTGGAATTAAGCTGTCGGAATATCTTCACTATTTCTGCTGTTCGGTCCTGCAAAGTTTCCTGTTTTGTCTGGTACTTTGCCGCAATTTCCTCGTACAATGTATGGAGTTCGTCGCATACATGCTCCCAACGCTCAATTTCCACCTGGGGACTGCCGTTATGCTGTAACGCTGTTAGTTGATAATCTGCATGTTTCCACGCTCTTAGCAAAAAATCGAGTGCTTCATCATCAAGATTTTCCGTGTCTAAAAAATATGAGACAGGGACATCCAAAATAGCAGCTAACCGCACAAGCGTTTCCTTTTTTGGATTTCTCTTTCCTGATTCCCACTGACTCACCCCTACGAACGATATTCCCAGCTGCTCCGCGAGTTCAGTTTGTGTTAATCCCATTTCTTTTCGTGCGGCCCGGAGCCGCTCTCCTATATTACCACTATTCATGTTTATCACCTCCATAAGATATGTTTATAGAATATAACAGTTTGACTAAAAAATCAAGAATAAATTTAATGAAAAGAATAAATTTCGATTGACAAGGCTAACAAGGCTATGCTAAAATAAGGTAAATCAGTGTTACAACCTATTTGACATCCGTAGTTGTAATATTTTCAAATGACCAGTATTGCAACCTAATTTAACCGTAGTTGCAACAGATTTGTATTACGTTGTCTACGGAAAGGGAGGACCCACGTAGATATACGTCTACCTGGGTCCTCTAATTTATTTTTAGAAAGGATTATAAATAATGAATAACAAAAGTATCATTCACCCCCAGGACAAATATCTGTTACCGATTGAAGAAGCTGCACATTACTTCGGAATTGGAGAAAAGAAGCTGAGAAAAATCGTCACTGAAAACCTTGATTCTGGTTTCGTTATTCAGAACGGTGTGAAATATCTGATTAAACGGCGGCAATTTGAGGCGTTTCTT
>JAAVZD010000169.1 GCA_022791475.1 Clostridia bacterium
AAGTCGTCCTCATACTTCTCCCGGTAGTCCCGGTACTCCTTCTCGGAGAGAATCTGGTTGCGGCTCAGGGGTGTCTCGCCGGGGTCTGTGACGATATAGTTGGCAAAATACAGCACCTTCTCCAGAATCCGGGGGCTGATGTCCAGCAGCAGCCCCATCCGGGAGGGAATGCCCTTAAAGTACCAGATGTGGGACACCGGGGTGGCCAGCTCGATGTGGCCCATTCGCTCCCGGCGGACCTTGGCCCGGGTGACTTCCACGCCGCAGCGGTCGCAGATCTTGCCCTTATAGCGAATTTTCTTGTACTTTCCGCAGTGGCACTCCCAGTCCTTGGTGGGCCCGAAGATGCGCTCGCAAAAGAGGCCGTCCCGCTCGGGCTTCAAGGTGCGGTAGTTGATGGTCTCGGGCTTTTTCACCTCGCCATAGGACCAGGCGCGGATCTGCTCCGGGGAGGCCATGCCGATTTTTATGGTGTCAAAGGCGATGTTTCCGCCGGTTTTATTGTCGGTCATAGTGCGCGTTCCTCCTTCATTGCTCCGGCGTTGCCGGAATATTCCATGAACGCATCATTCGTCGGCGTCCTCTTCCCCGTTAAAATCGGCGCCGATGTCCGCGCCCGCGTCTTCCGGGGCATCCTCGATGTCATAGCCGGACTCCTGGAACTCCGCCGCCAGGTCCTCGGTAAAGGCGCTGCGGCTCCGCTCGTCGTCCGCGTCCATCCGGGCCAGGTTGAAGGTGTCCATGGCGTCCTCGTCCTCTCGAAGCTCGATGGGATTGCCCTGGGCGTCCAGGACCTGGATGTCCAGGCACAGGGACTGGAGCTCCTTCACCAAAACCTTGAAGGACTCCGGCACGCCGGGCTGGGGCACATTGTGTCCCTTGACAATGGCCTCGTACGTGCGGACGCGGCCCGTCACGTCGTCGGACTTGACGGTGAGGATTTCCTGGAGCGTGTACGCCGCGCCATAGGCCTCCAGGGCCCAAACTTCCATCTCGCCAAAGCGCTGGCCGCCGAACTGGGCCTTGCCGCCCAGAGGCTGCTGCGTCACCAGGGAGTAGGGGCCGGTGGAGCGGGCGTGGATCTTGTCGTCCACCAGGTGGTGGAGTTTCAGGAAGTAGACATAGCCTACGGTAACCTTGTTATCAAAGGGCTCGCCGGTACGTCCGTCATAGAGGACGCTCTTGCCGTCGGGGTCCAGTCCGGCCTCCGCCAGCATGGCCTGGATGTCCTCCTCCCGGGCGCCGTCGAAGATGGGGGTAGCCACCTTACAGCCCAGGGCGTGGGCGGCGTAGCCCAGGTGAACCTCCAGCACCTGGCCGATGTTCATACGGCTGGGAACGCCCAGGGGGTTCAGCACGATGTCCAGAGGCGTTCCGTCGGGCAGGAAGGGCATATCCTCCTGGGGCAGGACCCGGGAGACCACGCCCT
>JAAVZD010000029.1 GCA_022791475.1 Clostridia bacterium
TAGACCTTTCAAGAGATGTAAGTCATAGATATGAAGAAACTGTTTTTTGGAAGAATAGTAAAAATATGTAAATTTTATAGTTGAAAAAGTGGTCCGTTTTTCAATTATAAAATGGTCCATTTTTCACTTGACAAATACAATAGCATATAATTTTAATTTAGTACTTCATTAGTAAAAGCTGGACTCCCACTTGATAATACATTGTGAGAGCCCAACTTTTATGACACTTATTCCTCAATCAGCTTCTTAAGGGATTTAATTGTATCCTGCCAGCGCCGCTTTTCATAGTATGCATAGGACAAGTAGGCACACGCTGCATAAGCAAAATCTTTGCCTCCACCTAAAGGTCCAATCGCCTGAAGAGAATAATCTCCGTAAAGATGTAGCTTATTTTCTTGAGCGATAAAGTCTTGATAATGTTCTTCCATTTTGTCCTTCGTCCAGTCATGCCATGAAGCTTCATCGTCCAGCCAGCTGTAGTAGCGATTGGTGGCGGTAATGCTAATCTTATGCCCAGACAATGTAGCAACATCAGGGTATTTCTCCACAAGATGCCAGTAGCGATCATGAGCTTCATAGCCTAATTGGACGAAATTTATGTCTTTGTCCCGCTTACCTTTTACTTGATTTTCATACCAACTGATGAATGAAAGAACTTCGGGAGCATTGCGAAGAGCAGATTTCCTAGTCTCCAGTTCAGCAGTAGCCTTAGCTTCTGCCTTTTCTTTTCTTAGGCGATCCCGTTCCTGTTTTGAAAATAATGCTTTAAATGTCATACCAATACCTCCATAAATTTGGCTTTTTATATTGCTCTGTTAGCTAAAAGCTAATCTAATAAAAGTATATCACATTTACATAAATCGGTCAAGTTGCAATGTATTATAAAATTTAACATAATGAGGTAAAATATAGTAGAAACACCAATAAAGGCAAGTATAGGAAGTAATGAAGCATGAAAATTAGAGTGCAAAAAACAGGTCTATACCATTTTGATGTCTATGCAAGAAGATTTATTTTCTTTATTCAGAAAATTGGAATCGCCACTATTAGTTAGACGGCAAACGGATTAATTTAAACATAAATCCAAGATGGTGGGAATATGCTAGAGACATAGGAGAGTATATTGAAAAGGAATACTTACTTAACAAGCAGAGTAGTTAGTTCTACTCTGCTTTATTTAACCAATCCAATTTTTTTAAATCTTCTTCTGTTACTTCTTCTAATCCCTCTATAGCTACAAGGTTATTGTCTAACAAACTATATATTTCATCTTTATTTAATAGCTTATTGTAATTATATTTTCCATCTTTCCATTCACGTCTAGCATCATATATTCTTTCTAAATTTTCTGCATTTCTAATATCACAATTGTATAAATTATTTTCATAAACTTTTGCTTTTCTCATTATCATAACCTCTTTCGTAAATTTTCACAAGGGTAATAATACAATAAAAGTATATTGTAGTCAATATAAAATTTATCTAAAGAAAAACAAAAATCGCTCAAATTTGCAATTTTATGCAAAATAATATATAATTATTATAGATGTAAGCATTTTTACTTCCTTACATCATATTACTATCAGCTATTGTGTTGCATATAATTATGCAGGAAGGAGACAGTGTTATGGCAAGATCTTTTAGTTCTCATGATGATGAGGTTGTTCAGGAATTTGATGCTCTCAATGCTATGCTGAATACCCAAGCGGTTGCCTATTACAAGGATAAGGCAAAAGCATATGGCGACAAGGCTCGTGAAGCTTATGAGTTGTACAATACCGCTAATGCACACTATCGTCAGATGGTAGCATTAGGACTGCCTACTGATACAGCAGTGGATATGGTACAGCGTGCATTGAATGTGTATCACTACTATGAGCATATGTGCAGTGAATTTACTGCAAAAGCTCATCTTGTCATGCAGGTTTGTTAAGCTTGTTAGCTAACTGAACCTTAAAAAGATTTATCTTTTCTTCCATTGAAAAATGGAAGTTTTATTTTATGGTATACTTTTTTTATAAGCAAAATATAAGCAATTCCATTTAAAAAATATAGATAATAGCCGAAATGCTCACAGCACAAGCACTTACAAAACAACCGATTTGCTCATCTCTACTAAGATGAGTTTTTTGTCGAACTCTCTAGAATGCCTGATATAACTTAATTTCAAGATTATAATAATTTGACGACACAAAAACTTTAAATCGTTTCAAAAAATGAAGCAGTCTTTTTTGATAAAAGTCTTGAAAGAAGAGGAGATTATGTTAAATATAATTAAACAAGAAATTATCAATGGTAGTATAAGAATTGTGGAACATACCAATTTAGCCTATGTAAAACCACACCAAGTAATTACTAAAGATAAGCTATATTTATTCTTTAATTGCATCTAAAAATAAGAGAATAGAGATAGTTAAAACTATATAAAAGGCTGTATACTATATCTATTTTGCTTTCTCTACAGCCTTTATAAGTCTTCTTCTATTTTTAATATTATTGCAAGTTATTAAAGTAATTTCTCTTTTACCATTTGTATTTTGATTAGTACAAGACAAATCTTGATAATCTATTTCAGAACTTAAATAGACTTCATAATTTACCTTTGCACCGCTTAAATCATAAATTGAAATAATATCTCCAATTTGCAATTTCTTTAGCCTACTAAAAAACTGATAATTATTGTAATTATGACCAGCAATACAAAGGTTTCCGTACTTCATTAGGATTAGGACCAAAAAATTTACAAGGAGAAATTTTTAATAAATCATAGCTAAATTCATTAATAATAGGATAATTTATTCCAATTGCTTTTATTTCAATTAAACCAATTACTGAAAATGCAAGCGAATTGGCTTGATATGAATTACTATTTTGTACAAGTGATGTAGAATAATCAGGGGTATAGTTTTCATATAAACTTGTTATACTAAAATTGTTTATAATTTCTTCTGATAAGCCTTCGTTCTTTTTCTTATCGTATTGCAAATAGAAGTAATAACCAGAAACTAAAATACATAAAACTAGGCAAAAAATAAATTGAAATTTAAAAAAATTAGGATGTATTTTTTTTCTATTATTTTTATTAACAGCATTATTTTTATTATTTTCACTAGAAGATAAAATTTGATTCATTTATTTTCCTCCATAAGATATTTAATAATATTTTTTCATAAAATATGAAAAATATTTATGATAATATAAAAAAAGTCTATTATATTGATAAAATAAGTTAAATATGCTAAAATAAATACATTACAAAGGAGGATTTTTATATGAGGAGTATGTCAAGTTATTTATTATTAATATTTATGGTAATGTTTTGGGTATTTAGGCTAGTAGTAACATTTACAACAAGTATAGGACAAGATATAGGCTTTGCGCCAATGAATATAAATGTAGAAATAGTTTTATTATTTATTACTTTAGTTTCAATTGCATTAGTAGGGAAAAGAAAGCTAATAGGAGCTATTCTTTATTTAGCATCATATGGTTTTTATTTTGGAGTAGATTTATATGGTATTATTATGGAAATTTTAGCTGGATCAAATACTATAGTAGATTATAGTAATGCTATGGCATCTTTTATTGGCGTAGTATTACCAGTTTCAATATTTTTCAATATGTTAATAGATAAAAATAGGACAAATCATCCAGTAGATAAGAAAACAGACTGGTTTTATAAAAACGAACAATTTGATAGAAAATTAGATGAAAGAGCTGATAAAAATCAATATCGTAATTATTAATATTTTAGGAGAAATAAAATGACAAAATATTTAAAAGAAGAAATAGATGAGTATGCTATTGCTAAAATTGCAAATGACCTAAAAAAAGGTGGAATTGTTGTTTTTCCAACAGATACAGTTTACGGAATTGGAACTAATGCTTATGATGAACAAGCTTGTAAGAGAATTTACGAAATAAAAGGAAGACCACGAAATAAGCCTTTAACTGTTTTGATTTCAGATATTTCTATGCTAAAAGAAATAGTAGATGAGATAAATATTACAGAACAAAAGTTAATAGATACTTTTTGGGCAGGATCATTAACTATAAAATTTAAGAAAAAATATGATGTTTTACCTGAGATTGTTTCCGCAGGAGATGAATATGTAAGAATTCGACTTATAAATGAAGGTATTGTTTATAAACTTATTAAAGAATCAGGTGTTCCTATTGTTGCTCCTAGTGCAAATCTTTCAGGAAGTACTACAGGAACAAAAATAAAAAATATTATTAAAGAATTAGGTGAAAAAGTAGACTATATTTTGGACTATGGAGATATAGAAAATGATGAGGTATCTACAATTGTTCAAGTAGAAGGTGAAAAAGTTATTATTATAAGAGAAGGAAAAATAAAAAAAGAAGAATTAGAAAAGGTTATAGAAGTTAAACGATAGTAGGGGTGAATAATGGAACAGAATATGCATAAAATAAACATTAATTGGTATCCAGGACATATGGCAAAAACTAAAAAACAAATTCTAGAAGATTTAAAACTTATTGATATTGTAATAGAACTACTAGATGCACGTATACCAATTTCAAGCCAAAATCCAGATATAAGAGAAATGGTAGGAAACAAAAAGAAAATTATACTACTAAACAAAAGTGATTTAGCAGATGAAAAAGAAAATATAAAATGGGTAAAATATTTTGAAAAAGTAAATACAAAAGCTATTTTGACTGATTCTAATTCTGGAGTAGGAGTTCAGGAATTAGTAAGAGAAATAAAAGAAATGGCAAAAGAAGACCTAAACAAAATGACTCAAAAAGGAAGAGTAGGAAAGTCTATAAGAGTTATGATTTTAGGAATTCCAAATGTAGGAAAGTCATCTTTAATTAATAGAATTTCAAAAAAGACTTCAGCGGGAGTAGGAAATAAGCCAGGATTTACAAAACAAACACAATGGATACGTCTATCAGATAATATTGAATTATTAGACACACCAGGAGTTTTATGGCCAAAATTTGAATCCAATAAAGTAGCACTAAACTTATCTTTTACAGGAACCATTAAAGATGAAGTATTAGAAAAAACAGAAATTGCATTTTATTTAGTAAAGTATTTATTAGAAAATGAAGAAGAGAAGATACTACAAAGGTATAAGCTAACTGAAAAAGATATTAACAATATAAGACAAAATGTGCAAAACCCAAATGAACAAATTGCAGAAATTGTGAATTTAATTGCAAAAAAAAGGGGTGCAATTATTTCAGGTGGGTTAACAGATGAAGAAAAAGTAGCAAATATTATTATAGACGACTTTAGAACTGGAAAAATGGGAAGAATAACACTTGAAAAAGCAAATTAGGAGGAAATTTTGGAAACAATTTTAAATTCTTTAAAAAAGAAAGAAAAAGAAGAAGTAAATTTAATGTCTCCTTTGGTATGGGCATATATAGGAGATGCAGTATACGAATTGTATATTCGTAATTACTTTATAAATACAACAAACCTAAATGCTCACAAATTACATATAAAATCAATTTCATATGTAAAAGCAAGTGCACAAGCAAACATATTAGAAAAGCTAATGACAAGTTTAACTGAGGAAGAAAAAGACATAGTAAGAAGAGCAAGAAATACACGGAAACCATCATATAGCTAAAAATGCAAGTGTAGCAGAATATACACATGCCACAGCATTCGAAGGATTAATAGGGTATTTGTACTTAACAGGAGAAGAAGAAAGGCTAAAAGAAATTTTAGAAAAGTGTATATAAGAAAGAGTAAAGAATATTTAAGGTAAGAAAAATTCTACTGCATTACTACTGCATTAATTTTTAAACATAAAAAGCCTAGAATGCTTTTAAATAAGCACTTCTAGACTTTATTTTTTTGGTGACCCCTACGGGAATCGAACCCATGATTCAGCCTTGAGAGGGCTGCGTCTTAACCGCTTGACCAAGGGGCCACATCTAATACTTACATAGAATAACACGTTTTTTTATTTCTGTCAATTATTTTCATAGAAATGTATGAGTTTTTTTCGCTGGGGAATTCCCTAGATTTCAATATTTTTAAGCTCTAAGTTATAATTTGATTGATTTTTCTTTGATTTAAATTACATTTAGTCTACTATATTTTTTATTAAAGTTCAACATTAATAAGCCAAAA
>JAAVZD010000170.1 GCA_022791475.1 Clostridia bacterium
ATGGCAGTTAACTTAGATATTATAGAAAAAGCAGGTTCTTGGTTCAGTTATAATGGGGAAAGAATTGGACAAGGTAGAGAAAATGTGAAAAAATATCTAAAAGAAAATCCAGATATCTTAGAAGAAGTAGAGACAAAAGTGAGGGAAGATTTTGCCAAAGCTTTTGAACAAAGTCTTGGTGAGGAATTACCAAATACAGAAGATGACGAAGAAGAATAAAATAATTTAATATTTTAGAGGGGCTAAACAAAATAATATGAAGTGAATTCATGTTATTTGTTTAGTCTTTTTTTAAAAACGCTTGACACGTAGAAATAATACGTGTAAAATAGTAAGGAGGATAGCAATTAAATATGAAAAAATATACACCCAAAATGATTATTAGAATTTTAACAAAAGACGGATGGATAGAAAGAAGAATTAGAGGAAGTCATCATATATTCACAAAAGAGGGAGAAGAGAACATCGTTGTTGTGCCAACAACCAAAAAAATTATTCCAATAGGAACTTTGAAGAATATAGAAAAACAAGCAAAATTAAAATTATAAAGGGAGGAATTATTGTGAAGAAAAAAGAAAGTTATGAATTTGTTGCCGTTTTTGATTATCAAGAAGACGGAATTAATATTAAATTTCCAGATTTACAAGAAGCTATTTCATGTGCAAGTACAACAGAAGAAGCAATAAAAAATGCCAAAGAAGTTTTAGAGTTAGTTTTATATCATCGAGAGGAAGAAAATATTGAAATTCCAGATAGTACACCATTAGAAGACATTAAATGTACTAAAAATGAAAAAACAGTAAATATTAGTGTTTGGATGCCATTGGTGAGAAATGAAATGGAAGAACAAGCAGTAAAAAAGACATTAACAATACCACAATGGTTAAACAAATTAGCAGAAGCACAAAATGTGAATTTTTCAAAAGTATTACAATCAGCGTTAAAAGAATACTTAAAGATAAAAAGAGTTTTGTGATAGAAATAGCAGGAGAAAATCTCTTGCTATTTTAAAACATTTGTAGTAAAATGAGAAAAAAGAAAGGAAATGTAAATGTACACAATAGAAGAATTCGATAAAGAAAAAACAAAAGTACTAAA
>JAAVZD010000171.1 GCA_022791475.1 Clostridia bacterium
ATGGGAGAAAATTTATTGCCTCGCAGAGCCCCCGAGTTTTGTTAGCATGACGAAACTCATAGGGGAGAACGCTTTAGTTAAGTACACTAAATAATTCTCCCTATAGATACAGCTTAAATTCTAATAATTAAGCTGATATTCTTTTATTTATCATTTTTTCAATTACCGTTGTCATATCTTCTAAACTAACTGGAAAAGAAATTATACCAACACCTCTGTAATATATATCTATTTCTTGAACTTTTTTGCCATTTACCTTTTCAGTTTGATGAACTAATATTTTTTCTATTAACTCATTTAAAATTTCTGGTGTTAGTTCAGTTATTTCAGTATATTTTTTTACATTAGATATAAATTGCGTTAAGTCAGTTGTTTTCTTTTCAGTATTGTCTATTTCTTTTGACAATTGTTCAATTTTTAATTTTAACTCTTGTTGTTCCTTATCATAATTAAATGATAAGTTCCTAAATCTTTCATCTGTTAGCTTTCCAGATATATTATCTTCGTAAATGTGCATAAATAAATTGTCAATTTCAGTGATTCGTTTCTTTGCTTGTTCAAGTTCTTTCTTATTTTTAGAAATTTTCTTTATTTCATCTTGAGTAGATTTTGCAAGTTGCTCTTGAATAAATAAATCTTCATAATTTTTCATATAAGAAACTACTTTTTGTATATTTTCTAAAACAAGGCTTTGCAATACTTCATCTGTAATCCAGTGTGAAGTACATAAAGAAGTATTATTCTTATAACTTGAACATCTGTAATGGTCTTTGGCTTTTAAATCTATGACAGGAGATTGAAAATACATTTTTTTGCCACAATCATTACAGAATAGCAATCCTGAAAATATACTTTTCTTGCCTGACCTTGTAGGCTTTTTTCTGTTATTTCGTAATTGCTGTGCAATATTCCAAGTATATTCATCAATTATCGGTTCATGAGTATTTTTAAATATTTGCCAGTCTTCTTTTGGAATAGGAACTTTAGTCTTATCTTTGTAAGAACGAATGGTATATTTAAAATTAACAGTATCTCCAATATATTCTTGTCTATCTAAAATACTTGCTACTGTTGTAGCATTCCACTGATGTTTAAATTCTTGTAGTTTAGATGGGAACTTTCTTCCAATACTTATAAAATACTCTGCTGGTGTCATAATATTTCTTTCAGTAAGTATTCTTGCTATTTCAAAAGTTCCATGTCCTTGAATAAATAGGTTATATATTTCTTTTACACACAAGCGGGCGGCCGACGGGGTGCCCGAACTGGCCGCGATGCTGCAAAAAACTTACGTTTAGCGGTGCGCGGCGGTGCG
>JAAVZD010000105.1 GCA_022791475.1 Clostridia bacterium
ACGTTCCCCCAGGGCAAATATGGCTGGTTTTCATGTGCTTTTATGAAAATATCTTTCAATGGCCGGATAATGCAAACGCAAAACAAGCCCGTAACCAGCTGTATCGTTTTCGCTGGTTACCGGCTTATTCCAATGCCTTCCAATATGAACGGCAGGCGGATTGGTTCTAGCAACTGCCATCCCCCACCATAATCCGTATAATTTCCTCGTTGGTCTGCTGCATACCGTCTTTCCCCAGCCTGCCTACGTTTTTGATGGTGGCCTCTACCCCTTTTGTCACAATGCCGTCGCCGCCATAAAACTGCTGCCCCCTTTTATACATATTATAGCCCAGAATCCCTGCGTCCACCGCAGAAGCAATCTTTGCGGCACAGGATGCCTTGGCCCCGTCACAGACGATGCCAGACACAACTGCCAGGGCGTTGACTACGGTGTGGACCACCTCCTTATAACCGCCTCCACACAGGTAAGCAATGCCGGCCCCAGCCCCGGCCCCGGCATTTACCGCTCCACAGTAAGCCGAAAGCCTCCCGATCATGGATTTCTGGTGGATGGCGCAAAGGTTGGACAATGCCAGCGCCCGCAAAGTCGTATCCTCGTCACAACCCAGTTCCTTTGCATATACCAGCACCGGGACGGACACGGTAATGCCCTGGTTGCCGCTTCCGGAATTAATGATTACTGGCAGTTCACAGCCGTTCATCCTGGCGTCTGAACCGGCGGCTGCCATGGCTTTAGCCCTGGTCTGTACGTCTTCTCCGCAGGAGTCCAGCAATACTTTCCCGATATTGGCCCCATAATCCCCTTCGATCCCCTCCCGGGCGATAGCCAGGTTAAAGTCGATCTGCCGCTGCAGCACTTCCCGAATATCTAAGGGGTCTACGGCATGGATAAAATCCCAAATCCCTTCCATGTCCAAAAGGCCGCGATCCGTAAGCCCTTCTTCGTTTTCTTCCTCCACAGGCACATCCAATAGGACCTTTCCGCATTTTTCCTTATATACAATATTCGTGTGATAGTTGGCGATCCGCACTTTGCTCCATTCCCCGCCATAATGCAGGGTCACAATGATGTCAAACGTAACATGGTTATCCACATGTTCCACTACAATAGGCACCGTTTCCAAAAATTCCCGGATCTCTTTTTCCTGGGCCGGGGTAACCTGAGAAATCACTTCCAGCTGCCGTGTTGCGTCCCCTGCCACAATACCGGCAGCCGCCGCGGCCGCAATGCCTTTCAGATGGCCTGTGTTGGGCACGATTACAGATTTGACGTTTTTGATAATGCTTCCGCTGGCCTCTACCTCCACCCGGTCAGGCAAAACCCCCAAAAGTTCCCTGGCTACTGCCGATGCATAGGCAAGGGCGATTGGCTCCGTACACCCCATCGCCGGGATCAATTCTTCTTTTAATATGTCAATGTATGCTTGATACCTGATATCTGATTTGTCCATATCTCTATGTCATCCTTCCGTAACAGTCCAACCGTTTCCATACTGTGCCTGCCCTTTTTTCATCAGCCTTTTACTGCGCCTTCCATAATCCCCGCCTTCTGGAATTTTTCCAAAATCAGGTATAGCACAATAATAGGGATAATAACCAATGTAGTCCCGGCCAATATTACCGGCCAAGGTGTGGACAGCCCTTCGCTGACCGGAAGCAGGGAAATCGTCACCATCAAGGTATATTTGGCTTGCTTCCTTAAATACAGCAACGGCCAGAAAAAGTCATTCCAACGGGCGATCAAGGTTATGGCCCCCCAGGAAGCCATAGCCGGCTTAATCACCGGAAGGATTACCTTCATAAAAATCCCGAAATCGCTGCATCCGTCAATCCGGGCGGCCTCTACCAGCTCGTCAGGCACATCCGTGATATATTGGTTCATGTAGAAAATCCCCACTGCCGTGGCAATCCTTGGTATTACCAAAGACCAAAGGCTGTTGACCAGCCCCACCTTCCTCATGATAATAAACAAAGGCACCGACCCCACTTCCGGCGGTACCAGCATGGTGGCGATCACAAAGTAAAATAAAAACTTCCTTCCGGGGAACCGGTATTTTGCAAAGGCGAATCCTGCCAAAGCACAGAAGAATAAGGAAGTAATGGTCCCCATAATCGTGGTGAACACACTGTTAAAAGTGTTTTGCCACACAGGGATCATCTCAAACAGCCTCTTAAAATTCGCCAGTGTTGGATGTTCTACTATAATAGAATGGAAACCGGTAACGCTTTCCGAAGTACTTTTAATTGAAATCAGGCACATCCAGACAATCGGGAAC
>JAAVZD010000172.1 GCA_022791475.1 Clostridia bacterium
CCCTCTGCCATCACCCTGGGCGCCATTGCCGCCGCCACTGCCCCGGCCGCAACGCTTATGGTGGTGCGCCAGTACCGGGCAGACGGGCCGCTTACCCGGCTGCTGCTTATGGTAGTTGCCATTGACGACGCCGTAGGGCTTGTGCTTTTTTCTGCCTCTTTCGGTATTGCCAGCGCTTTGGAACAAGGGGGCATCAGCATGGTCACCGTAGTGGCGGAGCCGGCGCTGGAAATTGTCTTGTCTTTGTCTTTGGGGGCTGTGGCAGGGGTTGTTTTGAACTGGTGTGAGCAATACTTCCATTCCCGCGGGAACCGGATTTCCCTTTCCGTGGCCTTTGTGCTGATGACCGTAGGGCTGTCCATGGCGGAGTTTGACATAGGGCCGATCCATTGCGGCTTTTCTTTGTTGCTGGTCTGCATGATGACGGGCACTGTTTTTTGCAATGTCTGTAAAACGTCTTCGGCTTTAATGGAACGGCTGGACCGTTGGACCACGCCCTTGTCCATCCTCTTTTTCGTCCTTTCCGGGGCGGAACTGGATCTGCAGATCCTAAAAAACCCTCTGATCCTGCTGATTGGTGCGGTGTATATTTGCGCCCGTTCGGCAGGGAAGATTTTCGGCGCTTACGGCAGCTGCGCCCTTACCAGGTGCAGTAAAAACATCCAGAAATATCTGGGCATTACCCTTTTGCCTCAGGCGGGCGTAGCTTTGGGGATGGCCCTTACGGCATCATCCCTTTCCGATGGTAAGATTGTGCGCAACGTAGTACTTTTCTCGGTTTTGGTCTATGAGCTGGTGGGGCCGACACTTACGAAAACTGCGTTGTTTTCCGCCGGGGAAATCCATCCCGATGAGCTGGGCATCCCGGCAAAACCGTAATTGCCCCTTGTGCCAATGGATAGAAACAGGGCCGGGATTCTGCAAGGCGCCGGGGCCAGGGGCAGCGGACATGCGCCAAAGGCAGCCACACGAAAGGCCCCTAAACCTGTGGCGCAAAACCGATTGCCCCTTTGTTGGCACGGGGTAAAAATACATAAGAAAAAGAAAGGGTTCTTGTATGGAAACGATAACGGCAAAGCCTTCCACTTTTTACAGGGATATGTTCCGCCTGGCATTCCCCATTGTAGTCCAAAACCTGATTACGACTGCAGTCAGCTCGGC
>JAAVZD010000030.1 GCA_022791475.1 Clostridia bacterium
AATATATAGACATTGTCAAAGATTGGTTATTATTTTATAATACAATTAGATTAAAATCAAATAAAAAATATGAGACTACAAATTAATGTAGTCCCATATAGGTTCTTTTTTTCGTGTCCACCAAAGTGGGTTCACTTCAAAGTTACCCTCATCTCTTTTTACTCTTTTTTTATTCGTAAAATGTAATAAATTCCTGATATAAAGCTCTTTTTTCATCAAATAAAGCGCAAATTTTTGCGCATTTTTCTTGATAAAGAACAAAATCATCCAAAGTCATAGAAATAAAATCTTCCATACTAAATGGTAAATAATACTCTGAACTTGAAGCCATAAGAAAATACTTAATACAGTCATAATCTTCTTTACCATAATCTAACCATTTGTCAACAACAGTATCAAAAACATTATTACCAAATACTTTGTCATACTCTTCTACAAAACCAAGAAACCGATCGATAATATCAGATTCTAAAAGTCTATCAATATTTAACTTTTTGTAAGTAACATCATCTTCTTCAAAATCAGCTCTTATAATTTCTGCTAACCTTTCATTATCTGTCATAATTTATCCTCCTTTAATTAAAAAAGAATTCTATTAATTAGTAACGTAACTATAATACAATAAAATCATACAAAAAGCAAGTATTTGAAATTTTTATTTGCATAAACCTAAAATTATGATATAATTACAAAAAAGAAAAGAAGGAATTGTTATGCAAAAGTTTTTTGTGAAAGATGAGCAAATAAAAGAAAATAGAATAGAAATTACAGGAACAGATGTAAACCATATAGTAAATGTACTTCGAATGAGAAAAGAAGACACAGTACAAATAAATAACTTATCTACATCCGAAAATTATATAGCTGAAATAATAGAGTATAGTAATGAAAGAATTACATGTAAGGTTATAGAAAAAATAGCATCTAAATCAGAAACAAATGTAGACATACATATATATCAGGCGCTTCCAAAGGCAGATAAAATGGAATTAATTATTCAAAAAACAACAGAAATAGGTGTAAAGAAAATTATTCCAGTTAGCATGGAAAGATGTATAGTTAAATTAGATGAAAAAGATAGCTTAAAAAAAGTAGAGAGATGGCAAAAAATTTCTGAAGTAGCAGCAAAACAAAGTAAAAGAGATATAATACCAAAAATAGAAAATGTTATAAAAATATCAGAAGTATATACAAAACTAAGAGAATATGATTTATTCATAGTCTGTTATGAAGAAGAAAAGAAAAAGACTTTAAAAGAAGTATTAAAAAGCAATACTATAGCCAGAAAAATAGGAGTATTAATAGGACCAGAAGGCGGAATAGATATATCAGAAATACAAAAATTAAAAGAAAATGGAGCAATTATTGTAACATTAGGAAATAGAATACTGAGAACAGAAACAGCACCAATAGTTATAGCAAGTAATATAATTTATGAATTAGAAGATAATTAGAAAGGAAATAATTATGTCTGAGGAAATTAAAGAAACAAAAAAGAAAAGAACAAGTAAAAAAGCAAAAAAAGAAATAGAAACTAATAACAGATTTGTAGATGTAATAGAAAAAATGGAAGAAGAAACAAAAAAAGTACAGAAAAAAGAAAATATTGAAGATAAAAATACAGCAAAAGAAAATAAAGATAAACAAAAAGGTACTACAAGTAAAAAAAGAAATTTGCCAAAGAAAACACAAATAGAAACACAGCTTGAAACAATAGAAGAACAAATTAGAAAAAATAATACTACATTTAAAGAAGAAATTTCAAAAGTATACAAAGATATATTTGTTAATATTATATATGCAAATGTAATATTAATATATTTTATACTATTAATAATAGGATATAAAACAATAGAAAAAAATATATTTTTAATAGGAATAAAAGTACTTAGTGTAGTATCAATAATGCTAACTATATTTGTTTATGAAATAGCATATAAAAAAGATAGTGGAAAATGGGCAAAAAGAGGAATTGAATTGATGTTTTTATCAATAGGAACATTAATATCTTTAAAAATGTATTTACACTATAATAATAAATTTGTTAGTAGTATGACTTCACTTGCATTATTATTTTCTATATATTATGTAGGAAACTCAATAATAATATATATGAAACAAAAGAAAGAAGCAAAGAAATATAAAAACGATATTAGAAAAATTGCTAAAAAGTAACTATGAGAGGAAAAAAATAGAAAAATGAAAAGTATGACAGGCTTTGGAAGAGCCAAACTAGAAAAGAATGATAGAATATATAATATAGAAATAAAGAGCGTAAACCATAAATATAATGACATATCTATAAAATTACCAAGAAGCTTAGGTTATTTAGAAGATAAAATAAAGAAAACTATATTAAACAATATATCCAGAGGGAAAGTTGATGTATTTATAACATTTGAAAATTACAGTAATGAAGGAAAAGATATTATAGTAAATAAAGAACTTGTTAAAAATTATATGGACAAATTTATAGAACTTGCAAATGAAAATAATTTAAGTATAAATATACCAGTAACAGAAATAACAAAATTACCAGAGGTATTAACTTTAAAAGATGGTAATAATGATGAAAATGTAATAGAAACTGAATTATTAGAATGCTTAAATGAAGCTATATATAACTTCATAAATATGAGGGAAGTTGAAGGAAATAGAATAAGAGAAGATTTAGAAAGAAGAATATCAAGAATAGAACCACAAATAGAAAAAATTTCTGAATATTCTACTGGACTTATAGAAGAATATGTAGTAAAATTAAATGAGAGAATAAAAGAAATACTAAAAACAGACATAATAGATGAAGCAAGACTCGCTACAGAAGTTGTTATATATGCAGACAAAAGCTCAGTAGAAGAAGAAATAACAAGATTAAGAAGTCATATAAATCAATTTAGACAAATGCTTAAAGAAGAAAAGCCAATAGGGAAAAAAATCGATTTTCTTATTCAAGAAATGAATAGAGAAATAAACACAACAGGCTCTAAATCTGCAAGTTTAGATATAACAAATTTAGTAATAGAAATAAAAACTCAGTTAGAAGACATACGAGAGCAAATACAAAATATAGAGTAAATAAGAAAGGGGAATATGATAATTATGATGGTAAAACCAACAACAGCAGAATTGTTAGAAAAAGCTGATAGCAAATTTAGATTAGTAATAGCAACAGCAAAAAGAGCAAGACAAATAGCAGAAGGAGAAGAAAAACTTACAAATGTTGATGAAGAAGCACCAGTAACAATTGCAGCAAATGAAATAGCAGAAGACAAAGTTAAAATTGAAATAGAAGAATAAAATAAAAATATTTGAAAATAATATGTAATATGTAGGGCCGCCATTTTATTAGGCGACCCAATCTTTATAGAAATAACTTTAGTAAAGAGTCAATAGTGAAAAATACAAACCTACGGTTTGATGTAGGGGCTTAATCTGTAAGGAATACCTGTAAGAATTTACTTAAATTATGCCCTTTAATAATATATTAAAAGGAGTATTTTATGGAAAAGAAAAAAATTATATCAATAACTGGAGAACTAGCAAGTGGAAAAACTGTAATAGCAAAAATAATAACAGAAAAATTAAATTATGGAATATATAAAAATGGAGAATATTTTAGGAAATTAGCAAAAGAGCATAATATGGATGTAACAAGTTTTAATAAATACGTAGAAAAGCACCCAGAAATAGACCATGCAATAGAAAAAAGCGCTACGGAATATGCAAAAACACACGAAGAATTTGTAATAGATGCAAGGCTTCGGATGGTATGCTGTACCAGAATCTTTTAAAGTATACCTAACAGTAGATATAGACGAAGCAGCAAAAAGAGCATTTGGTGATGAAAAAAGAAAAGCAACAGAAAGTTTTGAAACCGTAGAAGAACAAAAACAAGATTTGATAACAAGATATAATCTAGAAAACGAAAGATATTTCAAACTATATAATGTAAAAAAACAAGATTTATCAAACTATGACCTAGTAATAGACACAACAGAAGGAAACCCAGAAAAACAAGCTGAAAAGATAATAGAAGAATATAAAAAATGGTTAGAAAAATAAAAAAATGTGGCAAAGCCACATTTTTTTATTCTTCTATTTTATCTGCCTCTTCCTGACTCAAATACCCATACTCAACCATAGAACGAATAACCTTTCCTTGTCTACTCTTAGCCAAATCAGGGTTAATTGTAGGAGCATATACAGAAGGAGCATTTGGAACACCTGCTAGAAGAGTCGCTTCATATAAGCTTAAGTCCTTAGGCTCTTTTTCATAATATCCCTTTGAAGCCTCTTTAATTCCATAATAACCTTCGCCAAAATAAATAGTATTAAAATATAACTCTAATATTTCATCTTTAGAATAATTATTTTCTAAGTCAAAAGATAAAATTATTTCAGCAACTTTTCTATAAACAAAATTCTTTTCACTAATAAAATACAAGTTTTTAGCAACTTGCTGAGTTATTGTACTACCACCTTCATTTAACTCTTTAGCTTGTAAATTTGAAACAATAGCCCTTCCAATAGAAATTATATCAATAGCTCCATGTTCTTTAAACCTATGGTCTTCAACAGCAATTATTGCATCTTGATAATATTTAGGAACATCACCTATTGAAACAAAATTAACATCATTTTGAATATTTGAAACTTTTTTCTCTAAACTAACCTCTTTAATTGCATTTTTATACATACTATATCCGTTATAAATAATAAAAGAAGAAATAAGAACTAAAACAATTAGAACAATTAATAATAATCTTTTTACAAATTTCATATATATTCCCTCCTTGCAATTAACATTATATAACAATAAAGTTAAAAAATATATACTTAATTTATTAAAATTTTATTAACATTATAATTGAAAATGTTAATTTATTGATATATAATTATCAAAAAGGTAATAGGGGAAGAAAATGAAAAAAATTATATATTTTTGTGGACTAATATTTTTGAGTATAGTAATAGTTTTAAATTTAACATTTACAGCAAATCTAGATTTATCAGAGCATATTACAATAAAATTTAATAGCTTTGTATATATAATAGGAATAATAGTATTAGGAATATCACTATATATTATAAATAAAACTATAAATGAAAAATTATATGAAGATATAGAAAAAAGGAAAAAAGTTAGAAAAATATTATTTATTATTACAATTAGTATTTATATAATATTTAATATAATATGGTGTATTTTAGTAAGGCCACCAATAGTAGGAGATCAAATACATGCTTGTAATTTAGCACAAACCTTTTATAATGGAAATTTAGAAGAGTTTTTACCAAATATGACATATGCAAATATTCCACTTAGTGATTATATGCAAGCATATCATCAACAAATATCATTGTCATTTGTATTTAGTATATTTTTTAGAATAATACATTATGATGGAATAGGGATACTAAGGGTTTTAAATATTATAGGAAATATATTTATAGTTATAGCCCTATATAAAATAGGTACGCAATTATCTAAAAAATATAAAGTAAATAAAGTATTTTTACTTTTCCTAATAACAACATTTATATCATTGACAATGCTTTCAACCTTTATATATGGAGATATTCCAAGTATAGCATTATGCCTATTTTCAGTATATTTTATAATGAAATATAATGAAACTGGTAAAATTAGATATCCAATTACAGCGTCAATACTAACAATGTTTGCATATATGATGAGAATGAATAGCCTAATATTTATAATAGCAACAGTAATATATTTATTAATAAACTTATTTAATGAATTTACAAAAAGAAATACAAAACAAAATTTAATAAAAATACTAATAATAGCAATGTATATAATTATATCAATAATACCATCATCACTTGTAAAAACATATTATTTAAACAAATATAATTTAGATAAAGAAAAAGAATATCCAAATATAAGTTATTTCCTAATGGCAATGGAAGAATCTTGGAGAGGTAATGGATGGTATAATGAAGATATAGGAGAGCCAGCACTAAAAGATCCAATAAACAAAAAAATAGAATATAAAGATAGAATAAAAGAAAGATTAACGTATTTTAGTAAACATTTAGACTATACCTTTGATTTTTACACAAAGAAAATAGCATCAATGTGGACAGAAAATACATATTCAGCAGTAAGAAGTAATTGGTCTGAAGAAAACGACAAAATAGTAAATGTTACTAAGCCACTAATGGTATATCAAAAAACAATATTAATACTAATGTGTGTTTGCAGTTTGATAATATTAATACAAAACAGAAAAAATCTTTCAATTGATGTCATATTCTTAATAACCATTTTTATAGGAGGCTTTGCATTTCACATACTATGGGAAGCAAAATCAAGGTATATAATTCCATACATAATAGTACTGATTCCAGTAGCTGCTATATGTATAAACAAAATAAATTTGAAAGAAAAATTAAAAAATATAAAATAAATAAAAAAGTAAGAATTAAATTTTACACTATAAAGGCATAGGAAACTATGCCTTTGTTTTATATCCAAAAATTGTATATGTTTTTATTGTGAAAACTATTGCAAATATTTTGTTTTATTGTTATGATTATGGTGTAAATGTATAATTATAAATTATTATGTAAAAAAGGAGCAAATTATGATAGAATTTAAGAATGTAAGCAAGACATATGATACAGGAACAGAGGCAGTTCATAATGCTAATTTTAAAATAGAAAAAGGTGAATTTGCATTTTTAGTTGGTTCTTCTGGTTCAGGAAAATCAACATTAATAAAGATGATATTAAAAGAAGAGGATCCTTCATCAGGAAATATTATTATAAATGGAAAAGATACTACATATTTAAAACCAAAAAGAGTACCATACTTACGTAGAAGTATGGGGGTAGTATTCCAAGATTTCAGACTTTTACCAGATAAAACAGTATATGAAAATGTAGCATTTGCAATGTACATAGTAAAAGCTACACCAAGACATATAAGAAGACAAGTTCCAATGGTTTTAGCATTAGTTGGTTTAAGTGGAAAGGCAAAGATGTATCCAAATGAACTATCTGGTGGAGAACAACAAAGGGTAGCTTTAGCAAGAGCGTTAGTAAATAACCCATCAATGCTTATAGCAGACGAGCCAACAGGAAACTTAGACCCAGAAACAGCATGGGATATCATGACACTTTTAAATGATATCAATATGAGAGGAACAACAGTTGTAATAGCAACACACGCAAAAGATATAGTAGATAGAATGAAAAAGAGAGTTATAGAAATAAGTGATGGAAACATCATAAGAGATGATAAAAAAGGTGGTTATGATAGTGAGATATAATGTAATAGGATATTTATTAAGTGAAGGCTTTCACAATGCAATGAAAAATAAAAAATCTACTGGTGCATCACTAATGATAATGTGTGCAACAATGCTTATATTTGGTTTATTCTTCTTAATTGGAGAAAATGTTAACCATATGATGAACGAATTAGAATCAAATCAAGGAATGCAAGTATTTATGACAAAAAAGGTTTCAGATGAGCAAATTCAGGAACTAGAAGAAAAAATTAAAGATTTGCCAGATGTTGCAAAAGTAGAATTTATATCGAAAGAACAAGGAATGAATACATTTAAAGAAAGATTTGGAGAAAATGCAAGAATTCTTGACTCATTTACAGGAGATGATAACCCAATAACAGATTCCTTTGTAGTAACATTAACAAAACTTGAAAAATCTGAAGAAGTAAAAGCACAAATTGAAGGTTTTGAAAATGTAAAAAATATAGAGCTTAGAGATAAAACAATTGAAGCATTAATAAAAGTAACAAATGGTGTAAGAATTGTTTCAGCAGTAATACTAGTACTACTAATAGTTATATCAGTATTCATTATAGCAAATACAATAAAACTTACAGTACATGCAAGAAGAAAAGAAATTTCAATAATGAAATATGTAGGTGCAACAAATGGTTTCATAAGGTGGCCATTTATAGTAGAAGGTATAATAATAGGAGTAGTCGCAGCACTTATTTCAGTATTATTACTAGGAATAGCATATAATTCATTAATGGGACAAATTACATCATCAGATGTATTCTCAAACATGGGATTAAGTTTACTAACATTCTCAGAAATATTTGGACTAATAATTACAGTATATTTAATTTTAGGAACAGGAATAGGAGCATTAGGAAGTATAATATCAATGAGAAAATACTTAGAAGTTTAACAATAGAGAAATCCTGCGTGGGACATATCTTATCACGGAACACATGACCAAAGGAAAAGATATGCCCCCGTCAGAAACCTAAACAAGATAGAGATAGGAGTAAAAATATGAAAAATAAAGTAATATCCATAATATTAATTATAGTAATGTTACAAGCTTATGCATATAGTGTAATAGCAGCAACAACATCAGAACTAAATAATCAAAAATCAGAGATACAAAATAAAATAGATGATATTAAAGATGAACAAGCAGAAGTAAAACAAGAATTAGATGCTGAAATGAAAGCAATTTCTCAGTTAGATGCTGAAATAGATGAAGCACAAGGTGAAATAGATAAATTAAATTCACAAATAAATGAAGTACAAGCATCTATTACAGAAAAAGAAAACTTAATTAAAGAAAAACAAAAAGAATATGATAGTAATGAAGAACTACTAAAACAAAGAATAGTAATAATGTATGAAATAGGAGAAACAACATTTTTAGATATTCTATTTAATTCTAAAAGTATAGTAGATTTCATTTCAAATTATTATACAGTATCTCAAATAGTAAAATATGATTCAGAGTTATTACAAACGATAGAAGATGATAAAAACATAATAGAAAATGCAAAAAAAGAATTAGAAGAACAAAAAACACAAATAGAAACATTAAAAAATGATAAAGTGTCAAAACAAAATGCAATAAAGGCGAAGAAAGCTTCAAGGCAA
The DNA here is from genome assembly GCA_022791475.1 of Clostridia bacterium. The sequence continues at coordinate 8,907 of JAAVZD010000030.1, forward strand.
GTAAAAGCAAATGCATTAAATGCTGAGCAAAAAGCATTACAATCTAAAATAGATGATTATAATGCACAAATAAAAAAGGTTGACCAACAAATAGCATCAATAATGGCAGAAGCAAATGATAAAATAAATAACTCAGGCTTAAAGTTTGACGGAAGCTTCGTTTGGCCATGTAATAATAAAATAGTAACTTCAACAGTAAAAATAAGATGGGGAAGATGGCACAAAGGTATAGATATTGGAGCAAGATATGAAAATGTATATGCATCAGCTTCTGGGTATGCATATACAAGGGAAAACCCAGGTGGATATGGACACTATATTATGATTTTCCACGGAAGTGGATATGTAACACTATATGGACATTTAAATTCATATAAAATAACAAGTGGACAATATGTATCACAAGGTCAAGTTATAGCACAATCTGGAAACACAGGAGCAAGCCAAGGAGCACATTTACACTTTGAAGTAAGAAAAGCATCATCAATATCAGATTACTTTAGTAGCAATTTCTTAAACCCACTAGACTATTTGCCAGGTGGATATACATTAGCAGCAGGAGCAGCTACGCCATCATAAAAATATGATAAATCAGATATGAATATAAGTAAAGGAGGAATAAGAGAATGAGAAAAAAGATAATTGTTGGTTTAATGATAATTGTTTTAATTACATGCTCTTATTCTTTTTTAGTTACAAAAGCAGCAACTTTAGGAGAACAACGTGATGAAATACAAGGAAAAAAAGATGAAGCAGAAGAAAAATTAGAATATGTACAAGAAGAATTATCAGCAACTATAATAAAAATACAAGAATTAGATGATAAAATAAAAGAATCAGAAAAAGATATAGAAAGTTTAGAAAATGAGCTTTCACTTCTACAAGTGCAAATAGATGAAGTAACAGAAAAATTAAATAAAACACAATTAAGCTATGAACAAAATGAAGAGTTATTAAAGAAGAGAATAGTAATAATGTATGAAATAGGAGAAACAACATACTTAGATATATTACTAAAATCAAGCAATATAATAGAATTTATATCTAATTACTATTTTATACAAGAAATAATAAGAAGTGATACAGAATTATTAAATCAAATAGAACTAGAAAAAAATGAAATAGAAAAAGCTAAAAAAGAATTAGATGAGCAAAAGGCAGATTTAAAAGTTAAAAAAGCGAAAAAAGAACAATTAGCAATAATTAATCAAAATAATAAGATTTTAAAAGAGCAAGCGTTAACAAATTTATCACAAGAAGAAGCACAGTTACAATCAAAGATACAAGAATATAAAGAAGAAGAAGCTAGAATAGAAGCATTAATACAAATTGCAACAGGTGAATATGAATACTCAGGAGAGCTAACTGGAGGAGTAATGGCGTGGCCAATTGCTAAAAGTGGAACATATATAACATCAGACTATGGAATAAGAGAACACCCAATTCAAGGAGTTATAAAAAAACATACTGGAATAGATATAGGAAATGCAGGTTTTGGAGCACCAATAATAGCTGCTGCAGATGGAGTAGTTACAATGGCAGGATACTATGGTGGGTATGGAAACTGTGTAATAATAAATCATGGTGGTGGAATATCAACATTATATGGGCATGGACAAACAATACTTACAGAAGTAGGAAAACAAGTAAAAAAAGGAGACCTAATAATGGAAGTAGGCTCAACAGGAAATTCAACAGGACCACATTTACACTTCGAAGTAAGAATAAATGGTTCATGTGTAGATCCAAAGCCATATTTAAAAGGAAATAGTGAATAAAAACAAAGTAAAGAAATATAATTAAATTAAGGGTCGTCGAATCGGCGACCTATATATAATGACAAAATCTACTTATATATATTAAAACAAACAATTATAGAGGTCGCCGTCTTTGGCGACCCGCGCTTCGAAGAAATTGCTTAAGAAAAAAAGTGAATATTGAAGGTATTAAATAACCAAAGATTGAAGGGAGAAAAAAATTAATGAATTCAGAAAAAAGGCAAAGCACATATAAAATTATAATGCTAATATTACTAACAGCAGTTATAACATTTATTATAACAAGCTCAGTATTATATAACACCATAGGAGATTCAAGTACAAAATACATATTATCAAATAAAACAAGTATAGGAGAGAAATTTGAATATTATAAAAGCTTTATAGAAAAGCATTATATAGGTGAAATTGATGACCAAGAAATGCTTGAATCAGCAATAAAAGGATATTTCGAAGGTTTAGGAGACCCATATTCAGAATTTATAACAAAAGAAGAGATGCAAGACTATATGGCAGACGCAACAGGCAAATATGTAGGAATAGGAATATATATAACATCAAATACAAAAACAAATCAATTACTAATTTTATCTCCTATGAAAGGCTCACCAGCAGAAGAAGCAGGTTTAAAAGCAGGGGATATAATACTTAAAATAGAAGGAAAAGAATATACAGGAGAACAACTAACAGAAGCAACAAATGTATTAAAAGCAGAAGAAGGAACAAAAGTAAAGCTAGAAATATTAAGAGAAGAAAAAACATTTGAAGTAGAAGTAGAAAGAAGATCAATAAAAGTAAGCCATATAGAATCAAGTATAAAAGAAAATAATATTGGATATATACAAATATCAACTTTTGATGATGGATGTTATAAAGAGTTTTTAGAAAATTATAATAGTTTAAAAGAACAAAAAATACAATCATTAATAATAGACTTAAGGAATAATGGTGGAGGAATTGTTGAAGAAGCTATTAATATAGCAGATATGTTTACTACTAAAGATTCTACACTTTTAATAACGATAGGAAAAGCAGGAACTGAAGAAGAAATAACAAAAGCTAAAAAAGCAAAAGAAATAGATATTCCAGTAGTAATACTAGTAAATGAAAATACAGCAAGTGCATCAGAAATACTAACAGCAGCAATAAAAGAGAATAACGAAAATACAGTACATGTTGTGGGAAAAACAACATATGGAAAAGGAGTAATACAAAGTATATTTACATTAACAGATGGAAGCGGAATAAAATTAACAACAAATGAATATTATACTCCAAAGCATAATGTAATAAACAAAGTAGGAATAAAGCCAGACTATGAAGTAGATGTACCAGAAGGGGAAACTCAATATACAATAACAGAAGAAAATGATACACAATTAAAAAAGGCATTAGAATTATTAAAGTAAAAAATAAAAATATCAATCTTTTTATAAAAATATAGGTTTACAATAGATATGTCACACCTAATAAGAAAAATAAAATATTGAAGGAAGTACCAAAAAATGATAAAGTTAGTTTAACGACAAATTAACAAATATCAGGAGGTACTTCCTATGGGAAATAGTATAACACA
>JAAVZD010000031.1 GCA_022791475.1 Clostridia bacterium
ACAAAAATTATTTTTAAGAAACTTTTGTAAAGATAACAACATACAAGTATATGATGACTACACAGATGACGGAGTTTCTGGAGCAACATTCGACAGACCAGACTTTAATAGAATGATAAAGGACATTGAAAATAAGAAAATCAATTTAATAATAGTAAAAGACTTATCAAGGTTTGGAAGATTATCAAGTAAAATATCGTATTATTTAGAAGAATTTTTCATTGAAAAAGGTGTAAGATTTATAGCAGTAACAGATGACATAGACACAGGGCATATTGAAACATTAGAAGAAATGGTACAATTCAAAGCATTTTTTAATGAATGGTTTTTACGAGACACATCAAGAAAAGTAAGGAATGGAAAGAAAACAAGAGCAAAAGAAGGAAAAGTAATGACAACATATCCAACTTATGGCTATAAAAAAGATCCATTAGACTATAACCATTATGTAATAGACCAAGATATAGCACCAATCGTTAGAAGAATATTTATGTTAGCACGAAATGGAATGACACCAACAGAAATAGGAAAAATACTAACAGATGAAAGAACTTTAGTGCCATCAGAAATAGTTGGAAACGGACATACAAGAAAAGATGGAATAAAGCGAGGTTGGAACAGAAATACAGTAAAACGAATATTGCAAAATGTAACTTATCTAGGTTGGGTATCAAATGGAAATACGAAAAAGATAAACTATAAAAGCAAAAAAACAATGATAATGCCAAAAGAAGATAGAATAATTGTAAAAGGCATGCACACACCAATTATTGATGAAGAAACATTTAATATAGTACAAGATATGATAAAAAGTCGAACAGGAGTAAGAACAAAGTCTTATGATTGGTTATTAAAAGGATTAGTATGTTGCAAAGAATGTGGCAAAAAATTAAGTCTAGTACCACAAAAGCATCCAAACAAAACGACATTTTATTTAAGGTGTAATACCTATGCAACAAATACACATTTAGGATTATGCACACTACACAGCAACAATTTAGAAAAAGTAACAGACTTTGTAATTGAGCAAATAAAAAACAGATGTAAAGAATTTTTAAATGAAGAAAAATATACTAAAATGGCAAATACATCAAAAGACAAGATAATCCAAGATAGGTTTAATGTAAAAAATGAAATTCTTATTTTAGAAAAGAAAGTTAAAGATATAAACAAGCGAATAGACAAGTTATACGAAGATAAATATAAAGGACTATTTGAAGATGAAGATTTTACAAGACTGTATTCAAAACAGATAGAAAATAGAAAACAAGCAGAAGAAAGAATAAAGCAGTTACAAGAATTAGAAGAAAAAGAAGATAGTTCAATAGATATAAATAAACTTGTAAGCGATTTTGTAAATATGAAAGAAATAACAAGAACAATGCTTGTATCTTTAGTAGATAAGATAGAAATATCAGAGAACAAAGAAATAACGATATATTATAAATTCAATATTTTAAATATGGGAAATGAAAATAAATTACAAAATGTTGGCTAAATTTAAAAAAATAGTCATAACGGAATATTAGGACAATAATAGTATTAATAATATTAGCAGGAGTAGGAATAAACTTAAGTTTAGGAGAAAATGGAATATTTAATAGAGCAAAATATGCAAAAGAAAAATATATTAATTCTCAAATTTCAGAAGAAGAACAATTAAAAGAATTATATAAAGAACTAGGATTATTAGGAGAACTACCAGAAAATACACCTGAAATAGAAAAAGGAACAATAGTAAAAACTCCAAATAAATGGGAAAGTAGTACACCAGCATATGTGTCAACACAAACAGGAGAAGAAATAGTAGCATCAAAAAAGGTAGCTACAGTATATGCAGTAAGTGTAGGAGAAGGAAAAAGTGTACCAGTACCAATAGGCTTTTATTATGTAGGGGGAAATTACGAAACGGGAGTAGTAATATCAGATAATAAAGAAGATAAATATGAAAAAGGAAAAGATAAAACCACACATGAATATTCAGAAAAGCTAAAAGGGAATCAATTTGTATGGATACCATGTACAATAGATACTTATAGAAAAATAGATTGGAAAAAGGAAAATGCAAAATGGGATATGGAAACACATACAGCAGAATATGCACAAATAGAAAAATATAGTGGATTTTATATAGGAAGATATGAAGCAGGAGTAGGAACATTAAATAAAGAAAAGAAAGCAAATAATGAAGAGAATCCATTTGATTATAGTGTAACATTTGATGAAAATGCATCATTATATGAAGATGTAGGAATACAAACGGGACTAAATGGATGGGAATACCAAAATTATAATTATACAGCACGCCAAATAGGGACACCAGTAACAACAGGAACAAATAAAGCAACAGGAAATATAGTAGTAAAAGCAAATAGTATACCATATTATCATGCAGATTATTATACAGCCGTAGAAATGAGTAGAAGACTATACAGTAATAATGCATATGTAAAAAGTGGACTAGTAACAGGAACAATGTGGGACATGATGCTAAAATATATGAAAGAGACAGGAAATGTAGATATAGAAAGTTCAAGTTGGGGGAACTATGATAATATATCATTAACAGATTTAAGAGGATATTATACAAATGTAACATACTCAACAACTGCAGGTGTAGCAGGAGCAACAAATGGATTTAAGAGTTGTGAAGGCTTAACAAATACAAATTCAGGAACAAACTCATGGGTAATATTAACAACAGGAGCAACAGAACAAGTAAAGAAAATGAACTTATATGATGTAGCAGGAAACCTTTTTGAATGGACAACAGAAACAGCATATTTAGACAATTTAGATTATAATATGAATGTAAATTATAATTCATACATGCTTCGTGGTGGTTCTTTCGACGAGGCATGCACGACCTACCCGACGACCTTCCGTGCTTACGATCATGCGCCTGTTACCTACACTAATGGCGGGTTTCGCCTTGCACTTTACCTTCAGTAGAACTGAACGCTTACAGGCGATGCACTTATTATAGTTTGTTAATAATTTACGAAGCTATGTATAAAAATATATTAAGGCTAAAAATCAATTTTTAGCCTTAAATAAAATACAAAGGAATAATAAATGGGAGAAATAAAAAAAGTACTTACGTTAATACCAAAATAAGAAACATATATTCAATATATGTTAGAATTAATAATAAACTTGACACATAAAAAAAGTTTAGTATACGAAATAAATATAAATTATCTAAGAAAAAATAAAACAAACAAAATTTCATAAAACCATTGACAAAACAAAAGTTCATATATATAATAATTTATGCAAACAATATTTTGCATAAATTTTTTTGCCTAGTAATAATCTTTAAACAATAGTAAATAAAAGTTGCATATCAGATAAATATAAAAAATACTATTATTACATGCAATTTTTAATCGGCAAAAAATATTAAGGAGGTATTTTATGATTTCAACAATAAATATAAAAAACATAGGAATAATAGATGATTTAAGTATAGATTTAAACCAAGGTTTTAACGTTTTAACAGGTGAAACAGGAGCAGGAAAAACATTAATAATAGATTCACTTCGGAATAATATCAGGAGGCAGATTTTCAAAAGAAATGATAAGAAAAGGAGAAGATCACTCATATATAGAAGTATGTATATACTTGCCAGAAAATGAAAATTCAATAGAAGGTAATATAATAGTTTCAAGAGAGATATATTCAAATGGTAGAAACTCATGTAAAATAAATGGAAGGTTAGTTACTGTAAATGAATTAAAAGAATTCATGAAAAATATAATAGATATACATGGGCAAAATGATAACCAAACAATACTAGAAAAAAGTTCACATATAGGTTATCTAGATAGTTTTATAGGAAAAGAAATTAGTGAATTAAAAGAAAAATATAGAATTTTATACAATAAATACAATGAAATAAGAGAAGAACTAAAAAATAATTATGGAGATGAAAAAGAAAGACAAAGAAAACTAGATTTATTAAAATATCAATATGACGAAATAGAAGCTTCAAGCTTAAAAATAGGAGAAGATGAAAAATTAGAAGAACAAAGAAAAATAATATTAAACTCCGAAAAAATAACAGAAAATTTAAAAATAGCAGATGAAGCACTAAGTATTCAAACAATTGACGGTATAAATATATCAATAAAAGCACTAGAAAAAATAGAAAACATAGATAATATATATAATGAAAAACTATCACAAATAAAAAGTATATATTATGACATACAAGAGCTTGCAAGAGATATATCAAGCCTAAATACAGATATTTTCTTTGATAATGAAGAAAGAAACCAAATAGAATCAAGATTAGACTTAATATTTTCATTAAAAAGAAAATACGGAAACACTATAGAAGAAATAATAAAATATAAAGAAAGCCTAGAAAAAGAAATTTATGAAATTGAGAATGTAGATGAGAGAAATACTAAATTAAGAAAAGAAATTCAAGAAATAGAAAAACAGATGTCAACTTTAGCTAATCAAATGAACAAAATAAGAATAGAAAAATCAAAAACACTATCAGAAAAAATAAATATAGAACTAAAAGATTTAGAGATGTCAAATGCAACATTTAATAGTAAAGTAGTATTTAATGAGAATAATGAATTTAATAGAAATGGTCTAGACAATGTAGAATTCTTAATAAAAACAAACATAGGAGACGAAGAAAAACCACTAATAAAAATAGCATCAGGAGGAGAAATGTCAAGAATAATGCTAGCAATAAAATCAGTACTAGCCAATGTAGACAAAGTACCAATACTAATATTTGATGAAATAGATACAGGAATAAGTGGAAAAGCAGCAAAAGCCGTAAGCGAAAAAATGAGAAAAATAGCAAACAGTCATCAACTATTAGCAATAACACACTTAGCAAATATAGCAGCAAAAGCAGACCACAACTACTACATATCAAAAATAGTAGAAAACGAAAAAACAAAAACAACAGTAAAAAAACTAACAGAACAAGAAACAATAGAAGAAATAGCAAGAATATCAAACGGAGAACTAACAAAAATAGCACTAGAACACGCAAAAGAGCTAAGAAGTTGGAAATAAAAGATAAATGTAGTGTTAGCAATTGGCCAACACTACATTTATTTTAATTATTAAAAAAAATTTCCAATTTTTGAGCTAGTTGTTTAGATTGCATATTTGGATTCTCTGATAGAAATTCTTTTGCTTTGTTAGTTATAATACTATAAATCTCTTCATCTGAATAAAAACATTTAAATGTTTTATAATTAAAAGCATCTAAATCAATATGATTAGGAATTTCTCGAAGTTCATGTGGAACATTATAGTACTTTCCACAAAATAGACATTTAGACCAAACAGCATATCCAGGATTGACTCTTGCAACTATAATAATATTATGCTCACAATTTTCTTGTAATTTTTCTAACTCTGTTTTTAATTCTCGCTTTTTCTTTTCTATTATTGCTAATTCATTACAGAGTTCTTCAGACCGAGAAATATTATCAAATAATAGTTTACACATAAAATATCCCCCTTTAATATAATTATATTTTAGGTTACATTACCAATAAAACTTTTAATATAATATCACAGTTATGTAAAATAATCAGGTTTTTATAAGAAATGCTTTACATATTTTATTATTTAAATATAAAACATTCTTAAAATATAACTTGAAACAGTTTACATTTATCCTATTTTAATATATAATATAAACGTATAATTTTAAGAAAAAGTAAGGAGAGATTAAGAATGGAAAACAACCAAGAACCAGAAGTAGATTTAAACCAATTATTACAAATAAGAAGAGATAAATTAGCAAAACTAAAAGCTGAGGGAAAAGACCCTTTTGAAATAACAAAATTTAATAGAACACACACAAGTAAACAAATTGTGGAAAACTATGATGAATTAGAAGGAAAAGATGTAACCGTTGCGGGAAGAATAATGGGAAAAAGAATAATGGGAAAAGCATCATTTTGCCACATTCAAGATGGAGAAGGAAAAATACAAAGTTATGTAAGTATAAATGAATTAGGAGAAGAAAGTTACAAACAATTCAAAGAAGACGATATAGGCGATATTATAGGAATAACAGGTTTCGTATTCAAAACAAGAACAGGAGAAGTATCAATACATGCTAAAGAAGTAACTCTACTTTCAAAATCATTAAGACCATTACCAGAAAAATATCATGGACTAAAAGATACAGACCTAAGATATCGTCAAAGATATGTAGATTTAATAGTAAACCCAGAAGTAAAAGATACCTTCTTAAAAAGAATACAAATTCTTAGGGAAGTAAAAAACATATTAAATGAAAAAGGATACTTAGAAGTAGAAACACCAATATTAAATACAATAGCAGGTGGAGCAACTGCACGTCCATTCATAACACACCACAATACATTAGATATGGACATGTACCTAAGAATAGCAAACGAACTATACCTAAAAAGGTTAATAGTAGGAGGATTCGACAAAGTATATGAAATGGGAAGAATGTTCAGAAACGAAGGAATGGATATAAAACACAATCCAGAATTCACAAATATAGAATTATACTCAGCATATGAAGACTACAACGACATGATGGATATAACAGAAGAAATAATATCAAAAGTAGCATTAAAAGTATTAGGGACAACAAAAATAACATATCAAGGAACAGAAATTGACCTAACACCATCATGGAAAAGAATATCAATGATAGATTCTATAAAAGAAGTAACAGGAGTAGATTTTAGTAAAATAGAAACAGACGAAGAAGCACTAAAAGTAGCAAAAGAACTAAAAGTAGAAATAGACGAGTTAAAACTAACAAGAGGAGAAATAATAAATCAAATATTTGAAGCAAAAGTAGAAGAAACGCTAATACAACCAACATTCATATATGACTACCCAGTAGAAGTATCACCACTAACAAAAAGAAAACCATCAGACCCACGCCTAACAGAACGTTTCGAAATATTTATAGGAACAAGAGAATATGGAAATGCCTACTCAGAATTAAACGACCCAATAGACCAATATGAAAGATTCAAAAAACAAGTACAAGCAAGAGAAGCAGGAGACGAAGAAGCAAACATGATGGATGAAGACTTCATAAATGCCCTAGAATATGGAATGCCACCAACAGGAGGTTTAGGAATAGGAATAGATAGATTAGTAATGCTACTAACAGACTCAGCATCAATAAGAGACGTACTACTATTCCCAACTATGAAACCTTTAAACTAAATGAAAGAAAAGTATGATAATAAAGGAGAAAATTTACAGAAATGTGGAATTATCGATAAAGATGGAAAGTTAGCTCCACCATACAATGGTCAAAAAGTACACGATACTGATTTTACAAGATAACAAAAACAAATTTGCTATGAAGGTGATAAAATGGAAGAAATAATTGGATATGACTGTGATGGAAATGAAATAGAAGAATATAGAATATTAAGAGCACCATTTTCAGAACTTGTAGAAGACTGGAGCCAAGTACCAAATTTAGACCCAAGATTTTATTGCGCAGTAAAAGCAAAAGATAATAAATATTACTTAATAAGTGCGTATGATCATTGGAGAACAGAAGAAATACGAAGGTTTGAAAATTTAAAAGATGATGACGAAATACCTACAATAGTAAAGAATATAGAAGAAGCAGAAGAATATGAAGTAGCTAGTGATGTGTATAATGATAAATGGTATTATGAATTTGATAAAAAAAAGTTATTTCAAAAACTTAATAGTATATTAATGAACAGAAAAATAGATAATGGAATAGAAAAATAAATAAGGAGAAAAAAATATGTTTTCATTTGGATATGATAAAAGAATATTATATATAATACTAGCAATATTCATAATAATGAATATTGGGAGTTACCTTACAAGCCAAGATAAATTGTTAAATTTAGTACTAACATTGCCAGCAGTACTAATAGCAATAACCTTTCATGAATTTGCACACGCATTTGCAGCAGACAAATTAGGAGATGACACGCCAAGAAGGCAAGGAAGGCTAAATCTAAATCCGTTATCACATTTAGATCCAATAGGTTCTATAATGTTAGTATTTGCAGGTTTTGGTTGGGGAAAACCAGTACAAATAAATCCAAGAAATTTCAATAGAGATAGAAGCATGTCTTCAAGTGAAGCAATAGTTTCATTTGCAGGACCATTAATGAATTTTATACTAGCAATAGTATTTAGTATAATAATAGGAATAACTCTAATTGCAACAAATAGCTATATAAGTATGACTTCATACACAATGCAAATAGTAACTGCAAACCAAGTAACAGCAGTAATAATACAAATGTTAATGATATGTGTATCTGTAAACTTAGGTTTAGGAATATTCAACCTAATACCACTACCACCATTAGATGGCTCAAAAATACTAAGAAATTTTTTACCATATAATGCAAAAGAATGGATGGATAGAAACTATCAAATACTATATATAATATTTATAGTAATATGGATAACACCAATAGCAGGAATGATAATATCACCAATAATATCAGGTGCATATGAAGGAATATTAAAACTTATACTAAATTTATTTGGAACAATAATATAATAGAAATATTATTTATATTTGAAAAAATGATGTAGGGTGTAGGCCTTGCGTCTACCCATCTAAAATAAATTATTTGATGAAAAAAATTATAAAAGACGGGCGGACACAAGGCTCACACCCTACAATATAAAAATATTTTAATATTGAATTAATTTTAGGGGCGATTTTTTTCTTAGCTCTTCGAGCGAGTTAGAGATAAGTTATGCATAGTAATTGCCAGCTATTAGAATTTTAAATAATTATAATAAAATAGAAAGAAATGAAAAAGATGAAAGATATATTAATATTAGGAATAGAATCAAGTTGTGATGAAACAGCAGCTGCCGTAGTAAAAAACGGAAAAGAAGTTTTATCAAATGTAATAAGTTCACAAATAGAAATACACGAAAAATTTGGTGGAGTAGTACCAGAAATAGCTTCTAGAAATCATGTAGAAGCTATTTCAAATGTTGTAAAAAAAGCACTAAAAGATGCAAATGTAAAAATAGAAGATATAGATGGAATAGCATGTACTTATGGACCAGGACTAGTAGGAGCATTACTAGTAGGAGTATCATATGCAAAAGCACTAGCATATGCATCAGGAAAACCACTAATAGGAACAAACCACATAGAAGGTCATATAGCAGCAAACTATATAACACATAAAGAATTAAAACCACCATTTATAGCCTTTGTAATATCAGGAGGGCACACACACTTAGTACATATAAAAAATTACAAAGAATTTGAAATAATAGGAAAAACAAGAGACGATGCAATAGGAGAAGCCTTTGATAAAGTAGCAAGAGTAATAGGCTTAGGCTACCCAGGAGGACCAAAAATAGACAAGCTAGCAAAAGAAGGAGAGCCACGCATACAACTACCAAAAACGCACTTCGAAAACCTAGACTTCAGCTTCAGCGGAATAAAAACAGCAGTAATAAACTTAAACCATAAAACACCAGACCTAAATAAAGCAGATCTAGCAGCAAGTTTCGAAAAAGCAGTAACAGACGTACTAATAGAAAACTCAATAAAAGCATGTGAAAAATTAAATTTAAAAACAATAGCCTTAGCAGGAGGAGTATCAGCAAACTGGTATATAAGAGAAAGATTCCAAGAATTAGAAGAGAAAAAAGGAATTAAAGTATACTATCCAGAACCAATACTATGCACCGACAACGCCGCAATGATAGCCTCAGCTGGATACTATAACTACATAAACAAAATAACATCAACATTAGACCTAAATGCAGTACCAAATTTAAAAATCAACTAAAAGGGCCGTCCCTTTTTTAAAAAAGATTACCAAAACGAGTCAAAAGGGACGGCCTTTTTTGACTCAAAATAGTCAAAAGGGACACACCTTTGACTAAAAAATTAAACATTGAATGAGGCTAATAATAAAATGAGTGAAAGTGAAGTTTCTCAGAAATAAAGAAGAATTGAATGAGAAAAAGGAATAAAGGTAGAGGGATTACCAATTCTGACAATGAAAGAAGTAGATGAAGAATTAGCAAAAGCAATAGAACAGTAAAAAGAACGAGAAATATAGAGAATAACTATAAATTTAAAAGAAAAATTAATATAAAAAGGGGTGTCCCTTTTGACTATTTTGAGTCAAAAAAGGCCGTCCCTTTTGACTCAAAAAGGAGAAAATATGGCTATATATGTTATAGGAGACTTACATTTGCCTTTTGGTATAGACAAACCAATGGATATATTTGGTAGTGAATGGAAAGGTTATACTGATAAATTAAAAGATGATTGGAAAGAAAAAGTAAGCAATGAAGATACTGTAATTATTGCTGGTGACTTTTCGTGGGCAACATATTTACAAGATACATATAAAGATTTTGAATATTTAAATAGTCTTCCAGGTAAAAAGATATTATTAAAAGGAAACCATGATTATTGGTGGACTACGTTAAAGAATATGAGGGAATATTTAAAAGAAAACGACTTCGATAATATATATTTTTTGTATAATAATAGTTTTGAAATTGAAGATAAAATAATAGTAGGAACAAGAGGATGGGCTCTTTTGGATTCGGAAAACAGTGAGAAAATGATTAAGAGAGAATCAAATAGATTAGAACTTTCTATAAAAGATGCAATTGAAAAGTATGGAGAAGAAAAAGACTTAATATGCATAATGCACTATCCACCAATTACAAAAAATAAAATGAAAAATGAATATACTTATAATTCTGAGTTTTTAGAAGTTATGAAAAAATATAATGTAAAAAGATGTTATTATGGGCACTTACATTCAAGTTCTCATAAAGAAGCGGTAGAAGGAAATGTAGAAGGAATAGATTTTTACTTAATTAGTGGAGATTATTTAGGTTTTAAGCTAAAAATAATTGACAAGTAAGGAATAATATGTTAAAATATTTAACTGTAAGCCGCCTAGGTCGGGCACAAAATGTTAATGAAATAATTAGCTGCCTAGTATTTTATGCTTAGCGAGTATACATATAAAGGGAGGTGTACGTTAATGTACGCAATAATTGAAAGCTGTGGAAAGCAATACAAAGTATCAGAAGGAGATGTAGTATTCTTCGAAAAATTAGATACAGAAGAAGGTAAAAAAGTTACTTTCAAAGAAGTAGTATTAGTATCTAATGATAAAAAAGTAGAAGTAGGTGCTCCTTACGTTAAAGGTGCTAAAGTAGAAGGTAAAGTAGTGGAACATGGTAAAGGTAAAAAAATTATAGTTTACAAATATAAAGCTAAAAAGAACTATAGAAGAACACAAGGACACAGACAACCATATACAAAAGTTCAAATAACAAAAATAGCATTAGCTGCTGAAAAAGTTGCAAAAACAGAAGAAGTAGCAGAAAAACCAGCAACAACTAAAAAAGCTACTACAAAAAAAGCAACAGTAGAAGCATAATTAAATAAAAAGAGATATAAAAACAAACCTAGAAGAAGGGAGTGAGAAAACATGGCTCATAAGAAAGGTCAAGGTAGTGTTAAGAACGGTAGAGACAGTGAGTCAAAACGTCTTGGACTAAAAAGAGCTGATGGACAATTTGTTCTAGCAGGAAATATCCTAGTAAGACAAAGAGGAACAAAATTCCATCCAGGAACAAATGTAGGAATCGGAAGCGATGACACATTATTTGCATTAAAAGATGGAACAGTTAAATTTGAAAGATTAGGAAAAGATAAAAAGAAAGTAAGTGTTTACCCAGTAGAGGAAGCACAAGCGTAACAATAAATAAAAATAAGGAATTCTTATTAAAGGAGTTCCTTATTTTTTATATTCTTAGGAAACTCTATGAAACTTTCGGCTTACGCAACTCGAAGTGAAAATAAATAATTTTATTTTCAAAAGAAAGTCATCTACAATAGTTAAGTTAGCTGTCCGAACTTTAGTGAGTTACAGATAACTTATGTGTAATGAAACGAAGAAGGTGAGTTTCATTAGAAAATAGTTATTAAAAAATACATAAAATTACCAATAAATATACATAAAACTATTGCACATTATGAAAACTTATGCTATAATATAAATGTAACTGATAATATTAATTTCAAATAAACTCTAAGGAGGGTTTTAAGTATGACAGTAGAAAACAATGCTAATGAAATGAACTTGGAACAGGAAATCGGCGCAGTACGGAGACTGCTTGAAAAAGTAAAGTCACGCGTGGCAGAAGGGAAACGTAAGGTAAGCGACTATGAAAAACAGATTGATGAGATCAATATCGATCTGACGAGTGCAGGGGAAAGCCTGAAAAATGTCAAAAAGTCTTTCTCGGTCGGAAACCTTATTAAAGCCAAAATGAAAAGCGGGATCAGCGCAGAAGAGGCACGTGACACAGCAGCTGCTTTTGGCTATTATGCAGATACGGTAACTTTTATTGCCAGCGAGGAGCAGCGGCGGGTAGAAGTACAGGCAAACCTGTCAAAAGCTATAGACACCGTAACAAAGCGGGAATTCGTTCAGGAAAGAATTGAAGATCTGCTGGATGCCGTTGGAGACATGGACTGATATTAGACCACTCCAAATGAGTAATACAAAAATAGAGCTAAATTTGGCTCTATTTTTGTGCTTATAAGTTTTAATAATACACTTGTAAAAAAAACAATAATTAGTTATAATATAATAGAAAGAAAAAGAGGTATAAATATGGTAAGATATGGATTATCAGATGAAGTATACAGTAAAATAAAAGAGATAGTAAAAAAATATAACAACTATAAATTTAAGATATTTGGCTCAAGAGCTAGAGGAGACTATAAAAAAAATTCAGACATAGATATAGCTATAGCTAATTGTATAGAAGACAAAGAAAAATTTGATATAAAAAATGAATTTGACTTATTAGAAATTCCATATATGATAGATTTAATTTTCATAGAAGATATAACCAAAAAAGAACTTTTAGATTCAATAGAAAGAGATGGTGAAATAATATGAGTAGATTTGTAGAGAGACAGAAAGATTATAAAAATGCTTTAAACAAATTAGAAGAAGCTTTAACAGAAAATATAGAAGAATTATCAGAGAATGCAAAACAAATTATTATAGATGGTGTATTACATAGATTTGAATTCACTTTCGAACTTGCATGGAAAACTATAAAAGATTATTTAGAATATATGGGAATAACACAAAAAACAGGAAGTCCCAGAGAAAACATACAACAAGCATTTAAACAAGGAATAATAGAAGATGGTGAAATATGGATACAAATTATGCTATCAAGAAATGAACTTTCACACTTATATGATGAACAAACATCAAGAAGAATATATAATGATATAAAAAATAAATATATAATAGAATTTAAAAAGCTAGAGGAAAAACTTAAACAAATATTATAAA
Source organism: Clostridia bacterium (assembly GCA_022791475.1). Next base: position 13,372 of record JAAVZD010000031.1, read on the forward strand.
ATGGAGGAAACTAAATGTCAGAGAAAAAAAGAATATTAACAGGAGATAGACCAACAGGAAAATTGCATATAGGTCATTACTTTGGCTCATTAAAAAAGAGAGTAGAACTGCAAAATTCAAATGAATATGACCCATATATATTAATAGCAGATGTGCAAGCATTAACAGATAACTTTAATAACCCAGAAAAAGTACATAAAAATGTAAGGGAAGTAGCAATGGATTATTTAGCATGTGGAATAGACCCTAAAAAAACAACAATATATATACAATCTATGATACCAGAAGTAGCAGAGCTTACAGTATTTTATTCAAACCTAGTAACAATAGCAAGACTTCAAAGAAACCCAACAGTAAAAACTGAAATAGCTCAAAAGAAAGAATTATTTGGAGAAAGTGTAACATATGGTTTCCTAGGTTATCCAGTAAGCCAAGCAGCAGATATAACATGTTTCGAAGGAGCATTGATACCAGTAGGAGAAGACCAACTTCCACTAATAGAACAATGTAGAGAAATAGTAAGAAAATTTAATAGTATATATGGAGAAGTTTTAGTAGAGCCAGAGCCAGTATTATCACGTGGAAAAAGAATAAAAGGACTAGACGGAAACGAAAAAATGGGAACATCTTTAGGAAATGCAATATACTTATCAGATAGT
>JAAVZD010000173.1 GCA_022791475.1 Clostridia bacterium
ATTTATGTTTTTTGACCAACCAAGTCAGGTCTATTTCCCGCAAGGTGACAGCAAAGATGATGAAATAACGCAAGCTGATTTAATGGCTGTCAATAAAATGTATAAGACAATTTTTGATGAAATCAATTCCATCGGTGAAGACACAGGAATATTGCCACAAATCATTATTGTAGACCACGTTGATGGTAACAATTTGGAATGTGAAAAAGAGTTCGAAGAATATGTTCGTTGTAATTGGAGAAACGGTCAAGCTCTAATATAGTTAAATTTTTAAACAAGGAGAAGTTTATGGAAAATATATGGATTGCAATTATAGGTTTTTTCAAAGATATAATTGTTGCAGTTATTGGATTATTTAAAAAAGAGAAATCCAGCAAAACGCAAAAGCTTCAACAAAAGTATGATGCTTCTGAAGAACACAGGGATAATCCTTTTATCCCATCTGATGCCGATATTGAAAATATCGATATTAAAGACCCAAATTATCTTTCTACAATAGCAACTTATCTAGCTTCTAATCGTTCATCAGAGGATATTAACGTAATTGATAGGGAGGGAGAATAATGGGGTTTATTGGTAAAAATCTTAATGATATCGAATCACTAAGAGATGCTTATAAAACATTTGATATATCAACGGAAAATAAATATCAAATTTTTAAATATGGGGATGCATTTTATAGTACGCTGAATGTATTAAAAAGATTTAAGAATACGATATTGACACATGTTATTTCTATCTATCTCCAAAACAATGATAAATATTTACCACCTCTTTTCCTAGCTGTTGAAGGTACTGCGGGTGAAGGAAAAACCTCTCAATCAATAGCCTCGTGCATCCAGCATGGGATTACTGTAATATATATATCTGCATCACAACTTTCTGGTTCTCATGAACATGATGCGATTGATATGATGGAATCTGTGTATAAAAAAGCTATAGACATGAGAATACAAGGGGATAAAGTTGCAATTATAGTTGATGATTTTCACTTAAGTAATGCCTCTGTTGATGCCAATGTAAAGAGAACTATAAATTCATCTTTGTTGACGGGTTATTTAATGAATCTTACTCAGAACAAAGAAGAGGAAAAAATTCCTATAATCCTTACAGGAAACGATTTTTCACAAGTATATAGTCCTCTTATTAGGGCTGGAAGAGCAGACCGCTTTGAATGGTCACCTAATTATGATGAAAAAAAGTATATTGTTGAAAGCATTTTTCGAGATTATTTGAAGTGTAGTTCTGTTGAGTTTGAACGCTTTTTTGCCAGATGCTCAAAAGCGAGTATTGCGGATTTTTCACAGTTGATAAATGATTATCGTAAATCGATGATATCAAGTTGTTTTGATAATATAGACATTATCGATGATACTATTATCAATAACATATCAAGATATGTTGAAACACGGAAAGAAAAAATAGACTATAAATTATTGATTCAATTTGCAAAAGAAAGGTATATGTTGGGTGAATGAAATGGTAAACATTGAGCTATTGCCGCCTAAACTAAAGGTTGATATTAACACACAACTTCGTCTAAGAGTTTTAGCTGGAGTTTTATATGAACTAACAGAGATTTGTGGCGTTCATATTGAAGATGATTTGTCAAAGGGCGTAATTGAAAGAGACATAATTGAAGAAATAACTATTTCGTTTCAAGATTCTAACGAAGGTTCTCACGGCAAAATACACTTTTTAATTGATTGGGAGAAATTCGAATTATTGGTAAGAACTGATGATTCTACAGAATTGTATAAAGGAATTGATTTTTCAAATGGTTATTGTAACGCTCTTGATAAAAAGCTTTTGAAGGTATTACAAGTTCATGTTAAGCAATTAAAAAAAGCTTATGACATAAATGGCGTGATATGTACTTTTCATTATCGAAATAAATATACCGAAACAGAAGATATACATAATGCAGCAAGACAATTTATGGGGCATATCAAAGCTAAAAAGAAAAATACTGTTACCGACAAGCAGTTTGCAAAATCATTAGAAACAGCATTTCAGGGGTTAGATGGAATTTTATATGTAAAATTTAAATTAAACTATCATTCCCTACCAAAATCCCCATTTTACGCAATCTATCAAACCCATTACATCATCAAATCAACCATTTTCCCTTGTTTTTGCCCTCATAGGACCAAAACAAGGGAAAGTTTTTAATTACCGCCCA
>JAAVZD010000106.1 GCA_022791475.1 Clostridia bacterium
AGCGCATCCGGGACCGGGTGCTGCCGCAGATGGAACGGCTGCGCCGGGCTTGCGATGAGGCAGAGACCGTCACCGCAAAGAAGTACTGGCCATTTCCCAACTATGGCGACCTGCTGTTTAGTGTGAGATAACAGGGGGAACAGGGCCGGGCGGCAATATCCTCTGAAGAGCAGGAAGCTGTTTGGGAAATGGGGAACAGCAGTTTCCAAATAACTAAAAAAACTGCAAAAAGCCGCGGAGTTCTGTCGACTGACAGGACTCCGCAGCTTTATATGGAACACAAAAATAACAGCCGTCATTTTCTTGAAAACGTGGCCAATGATGTTCATATAGCACAGTCCCTCCGCCGATTTCTTTTATGCTCCAAACGCAGTTTGGTCTGGGCCGCACCAAAGGCGGACATGTCTCCGGCAGCGCCCTGGCCCGGGGAGATGTGGAAATAGTCGACGTACATAATTTGGTGGGGAGAGGTGATGATGAGCACCTCCGGTTCCCAGGCCGCTACTTGCTTTGCGGCAGTCCGGTAAGCATCAATGGTAGTCTGGACTTCCTGCTCCCGTCCGCGCCCCACGGTAGGAATAATCAAAGGCGGGTGAGGGACAATGATTGCGCCAAGAATAGACATATCGCTTCCTCCTCATTAAATATTCTGCACCAGCGTCTCCAAAGATATGGCTGCACTCACTGACGGTTCAGTTCCTCACGCAGCCGTTCCGCAATGGCGGCCTTCTCGTCCTCTGTCTTTGCCCGGTCATACTCTGACAGCGCCTCATCCCGGAGTCGCTGGGACTCCGTCTCCCATGCAAGAAAGTCCGGCTTAGTCATGGTTCCTTTTTTCGTGCGGGCAAAGTATTTTTTATAGGCCCGCTGGTGGATGGCCCAGATTTCATTGTTGAGCACCTTGGCCCGAAAGCTCTTGGTAGAACCCACCTCCCGGCAGGCCTTAGAATTTGTATTCACAAGCGGATGAAACAGTGGTAAAATATGATATATGGAAGAAAAAGGACGAGTGCCGTATCCCAGCGACTTGACAGATGAGCAGTGGGAAGAAATTGCCCCACTTTATACCGGGATGCGCAA
>JAAVZD010000032.1 GCA_022791475.1 Clostridia bacterium
AAAAGCAAATGATGGAATAGTAATCCTTGCAACAGGTACATTAGATAAAAAATTAACTGTTAAAGCTGTAAGATTCACTAAAAAAGCTAAAGAAACAATCGAAGCTTTAGGTGGAAAGACAGAGGTGATTTAGTTGTTTAAAACATTAAAAAATGCTTTAAAAACACCAGATGTTAGAAAGAGATTAATGTATACATTAATACTAATAGTAGTGTTTAGACTAGGATGTTATATAACTGTACCTGGAGTAGATTCATTCCAGCTAGCAGAAGCTTTTGATGGGCAAGGAATGGCATCGTTAATAGACTTAATTTCAGGAGGAGCTTTCTCAAGATTATCAATATTTGCAATGTCAATTAGCCCATATATTACAGCATCAATTGTAATACAATTATTAGGAATGGTAATTCCTGCATTAGAAAGGTTAACTAAGGAAGGTGGAGAAGAAGGAAGAGCAAAAATAAATAAATACACAAAAATGCTTACAATAGTGTTAGCACTTGTTGAAGGATTAGGAATTTATTTATCATATCGTTCTTCAGGAATATTCATTGACACAGGTTTTTGGACAGGAGCAACAGTAGTTATATCATTAATGGCAGGAACAGCAATATTAATGTGGCTTGGAGACCAAATAACAAATAAAGGAATTGGTAATGGAATATCAATGCTTATATTTGTAGGTATTATATCAGGTTTACCAAGTGCAGTAACAACAATATGGAGATTAATATTTACAGTAGCAGGTTTCTCTACAACAGGTTTATTAACTGCTATAGGAATTATAATAGGATCAATTCTATTAATAGCAGGAGTTGTATTTGTACAACAAGCTGAACGTAGAGTACCAGTACAATATTCAAAAAGAGTTGTAGGAAGAAAAATGGTAGGAGCACAAAACACACATATACCATTAAAATTAGTAATGGCAGGTGTTATACCAGTAATATTTGCAAGTAGTTTTATGACTTTCCCAGCAATGATTATTCAAATGTTTGTGAAGGATATAGCAACCGCGACAGGTTTCTGGGCAGGAGTATATAAATTTTCAATTGCAACATCAACATCAAATGTTCCAGTTGGATATTCAATAGCAAATGCAATAGTATACCTACTATTAATATTAGGATTCACATATTTCTATACTTATGCAACATTTAATCCAGCAGAAGTATCAAACAATATAAAGAAAAATGGTGGATTCGTACCAGGAATAAGAGCAGGAAAACCAACAACAGAATATTTATCAGCAATAATATCAAAATTAACATTATTTGGTGGATTATTCTTATCAGTAATAGCAGTTATCCCAATGCTATTAAGGTTTACAACATTAAACCTAGCATTTGGTGGTACATCAATACTAATCGTAGTTGGTGTAGCTCTAGAAACAGTACAACAATTAGAATCACAATTAGTAATGAGACATTACAAAGGATTCTTGGAATAAAATATATAACAAAAATGGATGCGTTTGCATCCATTTTTCTATTTAGGTATTTTACAATATTGCTCATAATCTGAATTTTTATCTTTTTGCACTTCAATTATATTATCCCCAATAAGAATACGGAAAAATTCAAAAGGAACTATAACTACACCATCATAGCGAATCACACCATATAAATCGTTAGTGTCATGTATAACAAAATATTTATATTCATACACTTGATTAATGCTACCTTTTTTTGAAATAATAGTTCCATCATTAATATTAACAAATGTAATTCTATCAGGAGTTTGAATAATTAATGAGTTTTCAACATACAAAGGTTGTAGATCATCTAAATATAGCACGCATTTTCCTTTCATAAATAATCTCCTTTCAATTGAAATAAGAGTTAATAGTTAATAGTTACTTTATTTTTATAACAATATCATATTTAACATAAAAAGTCAAGAAAAAATAATATGAAAAGCTTGACATAAAAAATGAAAATTGATATTATAATTAAACATGTATAGTCCATCTTATTAATTCTAAAAATTTGGATTAAAAAAATTAAAATCTAATAAAATCAAGTTGTTAAAAAAAGAAATTCATAATGTTATAATAAGGGAGGTAGATAAATGCCTATAATTTCACAATTTTTTGGTATAATAATATATAATATTATATGCCCAGACGAATTATATAATAATAGTAAAGTAAAAGATGGAGGAAATGATTAATGTACATTATAATGTTAGGAAAACCAGGTTCAGGAAAAGGAACAGTTGGTAAAATGTTATCAAAAGAATTAGGAATAATACACATATCAAGTGGAGAACTATTTAGAAGCTATGTAAAAAAAGTAAGAGAAATAGGAAAAGAAATAGAAAGTTATATATCAAAGGGAGATCTAGTACCAGATCAACTTGCAATAAAGCTTGTAGAAAAAAGACTAAAAGAACCAGATTGCAAAAAAGGAGTCATACTAGATGGATTTCCAAGGACAATAGTGCAAGCAAAAGCTTTAGATGATTTTTTGAATAAGCATAATAGTAAAATAGATATAGCCGTAGAACTAGAATTATCAGATAAAGATATAATAGACAGAATAGTAAAAAGAAGAGTATGTTCAAACAATGAATGTAGAGAAATATATAATCTAGAATTTAAAAAGCCAAAGCAAGAGGGAATATGTGATAAATGTGGAAGTAAACTAATACAAAGAGATGATGACAAAATGCAAACTGTAGAACAAAGATTAAAAACATATCACGAAACATCAGAGAAATTAATAGAATACTATAAAAATAAAGATTTACTATATGCAGTAAAACTAAATATACACTCAGGAAAAACATCAGAAGATGTAGCAAAGGAAATAGAAGAATATTTAATAAAATAGTATATAAAAGGAAATAGAGGATTTTGAAAAATAGTAGATAAAATAACAAAGGAGGAAATATATAATGAATGAGAATTTAAAATGTAATAAACTCAAGAAAATTGGAGGAATAACACTTATATCTCTTATAATAACAATAGTAGTATTAATTATATTAGCAAGTGTAGGAATATATTTGAATTTAGGAGATAATGGAATATTTAATCATGCAAAAGAAGCAAAAGAAGTAACTAATAAGCAAACAGCAACAGAAAAAATAAATTTAAAAATAACAACAGCGCAAATAAACAAATATGCAGAGAAGCAAGAAATGCCTACACTAAAAGAACTATCAGAAGTGTTAAGGGAAGATAGTGAAATACAATATGTAACAGAAAAAAGTCAAATAGCAAGTAAAAAATATGAAGTAGGAGAAAATCCAACATCAATATATACAAAATTAAATGAGTATCCATATGAATTTGAAATAAATGGTCAGTTACAATTAGCAAGCATAGATGGAATAAAAATTACAACAGGAGATAATGAAATATCTGGAATGAAAGCATATGTTATTGGTTCAATTACATCATATGGAACATCAGGTGTTCAGTGTGCTGCAAATGGTTATTCATCAAATGATGATTGTTTTACGTGTACAAGAGTTCTTGAAAAAAATTATCTTACAATTAATGTATTAAAAGACATGAATATTTCAATAGTATTAGTAGAAGCAGGGAGAGGAAATAAAGTAAATAGAGAAATTCAAATAAATGATTCAGTTATAGATACTATTAGTATGGGTTTGGGAGAAAAATATAAATGTGAAGCTAAAGTATCTGCAGGTGATATTATAAAGATTACAGCAACTAGAACTTCTGGTGTTAGAGCTACAACAATAGGTATATTTGGATTCTAATAAATCATAACTTTTAATTTTTAGTTATAAGATTTACTGTATTTTAATGAAAATACATCTCTATTTAAGGCTTTGTAAAGTTAATTAGTAAAAACTAGAAAAAATGTTTATTTTTTCTAGTTTTTATGTTATAATATAAGTTAGGTTTTAAAGAAACGGGGTAATAAAAATGGTAACAATAAAATCAAAACAAGAAATAGAAAAAATGAGGGAAGCATGCCATGTAGCAGCGCTAACGCAAAAAGCAATAGAAGAAGCAATAAGACCAGGAATATCAACATGGGAACTAGATAAAATAGCAGAAAATACAATGAGAGAAAATGGGGCAATTCCAGCAGAAAAAGGATATCCAAGTGGAGTCAAGGGTATTCCACCATTTCCAGGCTCAATATGTGCTTCAGTAAATGATGAAGTAATACATGGAATACCTTCAAAAAAAGTCATCTTAAAAGAAGGAGATATAGTAAGTATAGACTTAGTAGCATTAAAAGATGGATTTAATGGAGACTGTGCAAGAACATATGTAGTAGGAAACATAGATAAAGAAACAAGGAGACTAATAGAAGTAACAAAACAAGCATTTTTTGAAGGAATAAAATATGCAAAAAAAGGAAATAGATTAGGTGACATATGTCATGCAATAGGAGAATATGTAGAAAAAAACGGATTTAGTGTAGTAAAAGAATTTCAAGGTCATGGAATAGGAAGAAGTATGCACGAAGATCCAGGAATACCAAACTACGGAAAAGCAGGAAGAGGAATAAGACTAGAGCCAGGTATGACACTTGCAATAGAGCCAATGGTTATATATGGAAAAGATGGAATTTTAGAATTAGATGATGGCTGGACAATAATAACAGAAGATGGTACAAATGCAGCACATTACGAAAATACAATTTTAATTACAGAAAATGAGCCAGAAGTATTGACAATACTATAGAAATATAATATACTATATACGTTATTATGTGCAACTTTGTACATAAATGAATTATTAGGAGGAAAAAATGTCAAAAGAAGATGTTATTGAAATAGAAGGAACTGTTGTAGAAACACTTCCAAACACAAATTTCAAAGTAGAACTTGAAAATGGACATCAAATATTAGCTCATATCTCTGGAAAGTTAAGAATGAACTACATAAAAATATTACCAGGAGATAAAGTAAAAGTAGAGCTTTCACCATATGACTTAACACGTGGAAGAATTACATGGAGAGCAAAATAGAAAAAAGAATGCAGAACAAAGAATAATTAAACATTCTTTGAAAAAATAGAACTTGAATAAATAATGAAAAAAATAGTCAATAATACAACCCAATTATTCACTATTCACTATTCATTATTCACTATTCATTAAATAATCATGGGGGGTGTATTAAAGTGAAAGTAAGACCATCAGTAAAAAAAATATGCGACAAATGCAAAGTAATTAAAAGAAAAGGTGTTATAAGGGTAATATGCGAAAACCCAAAACACAAACAAAGACAAGGATAATTTAAAACTTTATTTTGATATCAACACAAGTCTGAAGCGGCTGTAAACTACAAAGTTTATAAAGAAGATTTGTGTTTATATACATGTCTAAAAGGTATTTAAAGATTGGATCCTTTTCCAATGCATTTCACCTTTAAATATCAAAGACAAACTAGAATTTATTTATGGAGGTGCTAAAAAATATGGCTCGTATAGCAGGAGTAGATTTACCTAGAGAAAAAAGAGTAGAAATAGGACTAACTTACATATATGGTATAGGACTAGCTAGTTCTCAAAAAATATTAAAAGAAGCTGGAGTTAATCCAGACACTAGAGTAAAAGACTTAACAGAAGACCAAGAGCAAGCAATAAGAAAAGCTATGGAAGGTTTCACAGTAGAAGGTGACTTACGTAGAGAAGTAGCATTAAACATTAAAAGATTAATGGAAATAGGATGCTACAGAGGTTTAAGACATAGAAGAAACTTACCAGTAAGAGGACAAAGAACAAAAACTAATGCTCGTACAAGAAAAGGTCCAAGAAAATTAGTAAGCAAAAGCAAGAAAAAATAGATAGAAAATAAAAAAATAGGAGGAAAGACAAAATGGCAAAACCTGTAACAAAAAGAACAACACCTAGAAGAAGAGATAGAAAAAATATCGAAAAAGGTATGGCTCATATCCATTCTAGCTTTAATAATACAATAGTTACAATAACAGATGTTCAAGGAAATGCAATTTCTTGGGCAAGTGCTGGAGAACTTGGATTCAAAGGTTCAAGAAAAAGTACACCATTTGCAGCAGGAGAAGCTGCAGAAACAGCTGCAAAAGCAGCTATGGAACATGGACTAAAAACAGTAGAAGTATTTGTTAAAGGACCAGGTTCAGGTCGTGAAGCTGCAATCCGTTCATTACAAGCAACAGGATTAGAAATTAGTAGCATCAAAGACGTTACACCAATCCCACACAACGGATGTAGACCACCAAAAAGAAGAAGAGTATAGGAGTGCAATATTTCATATTGCAATGAATGATTAATAGTTAATAGTGAATAATAATTTGCTATTTACAATTAATTAATAGAAGTTAGGTGTAGGGGCTTAATCGGTTAGAAATCCCAATAAGGAATACCGAATTACGCACAGAATATCAAATAAACACCTTTAAAGATAAGAAAAATAGAGCTTATTAAAAAATATGATAAGGAGGAAAAAGTAAAAATGGCAAGATATAAAGATGAACAATGCCGTATTTGCCGTAGAGAAGGACAAAAGTTATTCTTAAAAGGTTCAAGATGTTATACAGATAAATGTAGTATATCAAGAAGAAACTACGCTCCTGGACAAAATGGACAAAAAAGAAAGAAACTTTCAGAATATGGTACTCAATTAAGAGAAAAACAAAAAACAAAATCATTTTATGGTGTTAGTGAAAAGCAATTCAGAAAATATTTTGATATGGCTTCTAACACAAAAGGTAAAACTGGTGAAGTTTTACTACAAATATTAGAAAGCAGATTAGATAATGTTGTATATAGACTAGGATATGGTTCTTCAAGAGCACAAGCAAGAATGCTTATAGTTCACGGTGCATTTGAAGTAAATGGTCACAAAGTAGATATACCATCTTATTTAGTAAAAGCAGGAGATGTAATAGCAGTAAGAGAAATTAGAAAAGACAATGGAGCAATAAAACTAAATGTAGAAGAAAATGGAGCAAGACCAGTTCCAGAATGGCTAGAAAAAAATGTAGAAACTTTAAGTGGTAAAGTAGTAAGATTAGCAACAAGAGAAGATGTTGACCTTCCAGTAGAAGAACATTTAATAGTAGAGCTTTACTCAAAATAATAATTAAAAAGATTTTAAAATCTTTAGAAATAATATATTATGTTTTAAGAAGTATAATAAAAAGGGTAGAAAAAATTAACCTAAGCTAAAACTTCTAAAATAGGAGGTAAAAATGATAGAATTTGAAAAGCCAAATATTAAATGCTTAGAAATAGATAATGAAACAAATTATGCTAAATTCGTATGTGAACCATTAGAACGTGGTTATGGTGTTACAATAGGTAACTCATTAAGAAGAATATTACTTTCTTCATTACCAGGAGCAGCAATAACAAGCGTTAAAATAGAAGGTGTAGTTCACGAATTTTCTACAATACCAAATGTTGTAGAAGATGTACCAGAAATTATAGTTAATTTAAAAATGGTAAGACTAAAACTTCATGAAAATGAAGAAAAAACAATTAGAATAGATATAAAAGGTGAAGGAGAAGTAAAAGCTGGGGATATAATTACAGATGATAGTGTAGAAATATTAAACCCAGATTTACATATAGCAACACTTGCAGAAGGTGCACACCTTCAAATGGAAATGACAGCCCAAATAGGAAGAGGTTATAATTCAGCAGAAAAAAATAAGAAAGATGATATGCCTCTAAACGTATTACCAATAGATTCTATATATACACCAGTTAAGAAAGTAAACTACTCAGTAGAAAATACTAGAGTTGGTCAAAATATAGACTATGATAAATTAACAATAGAATTATGGACAGATGGTGGATTAGCACCATATGAAGCATTAAGTTTAGCAGCAAAAGTTATGACTGGACATTTAGAGCTATTTATAGACTTATCAGAAACAGCAAAAAATACACAAGTAATGATTGAAAAAGAAGAAAATAAGAAAGAAAAAGTTCTTGAAATGTCAATAGAAGACTTAGAACTATCTGTAAGATCATTCAACTGCTTAAAAAGAGCAAATATTTCAACTGTTGAAGATATAGCAAAAATGACAGAATCAGAAATGATGAAAGTTAGAAATTTAGGAAAGAAATCACTAGACGAAGTAGTAGCAAAATTACATTCACTAGGATTAGACTTTGCTAAAGAAGAAGATTAATAGATAGGAAGTTAGAAGTTAGATATAGGGGCTTAATCGGTAAGGAATACCAAAGAGAATTTACCGAATTACGTCCACTAGTATCCAACCTCCAAACTCCAAGAAAAGAAGGAGGAGAAACAAGTGGCAACTAATAGAAAATTAGGTAGAACAACAGATATTCGTTTAGCTATGTTAAAATCAGGGTTAACAGATTTAATCTGGCATGAAAAAATAGAAACTACAGAAGCTAGAGCTAAAGAACTAAAAGCAATGGCAGATAGCATAATTTCTCTTGCTGTAAAAGAAAAAGATAACTTTGAAACAGTAGATGCAAAAGTTATAAAAGCAAAATTAGATAGCAAAGGAAATAAAGTAACAGAATTAGTAAAAAGCAAAAACGGAAAAGAATATTTAAAAGTAGTAAAAGAAGAAACTACTGAAAAAAGACAAAAAGATATGCCAACAAGATTAAATGCTAGAAGAAAAATGATGAAAATGTTAAATAAAGTAAAAGATGAAAAAGGAAATAATATAGACTTACCATCAAAATTATTTAATGAAATAGCACCAAAATATGAAGCAAGAGTAGGTGGCTACACAAGAATCATCAAAAAAGGACCACGTAAAGGTGACTCAGCAGAAGTTGTTATATTAGAATTAGTTTAATAAAAATAACAAAAATAAGAAGCCAAGTAAAACTTAGGCTTTTTATTTTTGCAAAAAAAGACATATAAAAAGGAAAAATAAATTATGTTAAAAGGCTATCAATTAAATTAATACATTTTATTGTAATTAAAAGGTTAAAAATATATAATAATCCAAGAAAATAACGAAAAATGTAAGGAGAGAAGAACAAATGAAGAGTAAAAAGTTAAAAGTAAATAGTAAAGACAGCAAATTCAAAGAATTTGAAGGAATAACACTAATAGCTCTAATAATAACAATTTTATTCTCTTATGACGAAAAATTAAAATCTACTAATAGCAAAGGTTTCCTCCTACAAACAATTTAGTAATTTATAAATTTTCACATATTTAAAAGATGAATTGTAAAAAATAATAATACAATGTCATCT
>JAAVZD010000035.1 GCA_022791475.1 Clostridia bacterium
AGTGATAGACTATCGATGAATCATTTCTCGTCCGTAGTTGATAAGGCTTATATCGTGAGATATAAGTGAATTTAGGGTGGTAACACGAAGCGAATGCTCTCGTCCCTGAAAAAGAAATTTTTCAGAGAGGAGGGCTTTTTTAGTACAAAAATGCAATGAACCAGAAAACATGTTGTAAATGAACAGAAAAAGAAACAAAGTTATCACTACAAAATTGAAAAGAAATGAGGTATGTAAAATGAGACAAATATTAATTGGCGGTGCATGGCCATATGCAAATGGTTCATTGCACATAGGACATATTGCAGGATTATTACCGGGAGATGTATTGGCAAGATATCATAGAGCAATAGGAGATAAGGTATATTTTGTTTCGGGAAGTGATTGTCATGGTACTCCTGTAGCAATCAGGGCAAAACAAGAAAACAAAACACCGCAGGAGGTCAGTGATTTTTATCACAGGGAGTTTGCAGAGTGCTTTGAAAGGTTGGGATTTAGTTATGACGCCTATATTAAAACATCTGCAAATGAGCATAAAGATTTCGTGAAAGATTTTCATAGAAAATTGTACGAAAGTCCACTTGTGTATGAAAAAGAAGTTCCACAGGCTTATTGTGAAAGTTGCAAAACTTTTTTGGCAGACCGTTTCGTATTAGGAAAATGCCCTAAATGCGGAAGTGATACCAGAGGCGATCAATGTGATTCATGTGGAGCAGTTTTAGAGCCGGAAACTCTTATAGAACCTAAATGTGCTGTATGCGGAAAGATAATTGGTTTCAAAAAATCTACCCATTTATACATTGCTATTTCAAAGCTGCAGTCAGAGTTAGAAGCACTGGTTGAAAGTCATCCTGAGTGGCGCAAAAATGCCATTGCGTTTACAAAGCGATATATTAACGAAGGATTAAGAGACAGAGCGCTAATCAGAGATTTGGAATGGGGAATAAGCGTACCTAAGGAGGGATACGAAAATAAAACAATTTATATATGGGCGGAAAATGTATTAGGTTATCTGTCAGCAAGCAGGGGGGCTGTTGGAGAGAATGCAAATGCTTTTTCTAAGTTATGGGGAGAGGATGCCAAGCATTATTATGTGCATGGAAAGGATAATATTCCATTCCATACGATTATATTACCAGCACTATTACTTGGAAATGGAGAAGCATGGCATTTACCAGACCAGATTGTGTCCAGTGAGTATTTAACTTTGGAAGGTAGGAAAATATCTACAAGTCAGAATTATGCAATATGGGTAAAGGATTTATTGGATAATTATGAAGCTGATTCTATTCGATATTTTTTTATTGCAAATGGACCGGAGAAAAAGGATGCAGATTTCTCATGGAGAGAATATGTTCATAGCCATAATAGCGAATTGCTTGGGGCATACGGAAATTTCGTGAATAGAACATTGGCGTTTATAGAAAAATATTGTGATAGTGTGGTCCCTCAAGGAAGTAATAATCTTGAATTGGATAATCAAATAGATAGTCTGTATATCGCTGTAGGAGAGCTTATTGAAAATGGATATTTCAAGGATGCGATTAACGAAATCTTTGATTTTATCAGAAATGCAAATAAGTTTTTTGATACAGAGCAGCCTTGGATTATGCGAAATACAAATAAGAACGCTTGTGATAATACACTTTATCAATGTGTGCAGATTATAGCAAACTTAGCAGTTTTGCTTTCTCCTTTTTTACCGTTTTCTTCGGAAAAAGTATTGAAATGGTTGAACTTAAGTAATCAGTGGAAAAGGCAACATGTTGAAAGTGGCTATTTGCTCCCAGAGGTTGAAATATTGTTCCATAGGATTGATAAGAAAGTAATTGAAGAAGAAACAGAAAAATTAAAGGCTATTTTATAGCTGAAAGAAATTGCAGACAAGGGGCGATTCATCTCGCCCCTTTATCTCTGCTTCGGTATGGTTGGTTGGCATTCTGCCTGTCAGCCTTTTCCCGATACCTCTGTATCTTTCCGTGTATGGTTTCGGATTTAGGGGTGGCTTTCTCTCTGTAGATTTCTTTCCATTTGGCACATTCTTTCTGATATGCGTCGGTGACACGCTGTGCGGTATAGAATGCTGGCGGTCTGCCGTTTCATAAACCGCATACAGGTTTTCCTGCTTTGCGTGACTGGATATATAAGTGATCCTGCCTCTGACATCGGGCAGCTTGCTCATGCGTATAAATGAATGTCTCTGTATTGTGCTTTGTCCTCCCTCCTGCAAATGGCAGTATCAGATTGGGAAAAGCGGAGGTACGGTGGGACAGGTTGTAAGTGGGTGACATAGGCGGCACGATTACGAACATGCTCGCCTATAGGCGTTCAAATTATGCCTGCAAAAATTGTCACCATGATAGTAAAAAAATGATGGCACTTATGATAGTAAAAAGTACTATCAGAAATTTCTTTCAACTGAAAATAGATGAAGTCCGTTGAACTTTTGCAGTCATTTTATACTGCCGATTTTCTTGTAACTGCTTTTACATCGCCCTTATCCCGCAGGTTCTTTCCCTCGTTCACTTCCATGAACTTCTCCAAGATGTCGCTTTATATAAGTACCTTTTTATCTGATTGGCGAGCGACGAATTGGCTTACGGACTTGTCCGTAAGATACTTACACGCAGAAAGCATTTCACCAGTTCCGATTGCCCGTTATCGAAAGGAGAACGGATTATGGCAAAAGGTTCTGTAAGGAAAAAAGGAAAGAAATGGTACTACCGCTTCTATGTGGAGGACGCAAGCGGCAACTTGGTACAGAAAGAGTTTACGGGTACGGA
>JAAVZD010000174.1 GCA_022791475.1 Clostridia bacterium
TACCATTGGCACTATATATATACTTGTTCTATTCCATAATTCTTCAATATTTCTTCCTTTATAATTTTTTTTATTTTTATATAAATATAAATATTTTTCAATAAACATCATTGTTATTAAAGATGTCATCCATTCATTTGCATGATGTGAAGCATTTATAAATAACTTTCTGTTTCCTTCTCCTAATTTTATATATATTATATCTTCATTTAATGTACTTTTTCCTATATTATTTATTTTAAATAATTGATATTCATAATTTAAAAAATGTAAATCATTTTTTAATATATCATATGTATAATTTCTATCTGCCTTTATTATATTATTATTCAATAAAAAATCCCCCTTTATATTTATTTTATTTTTTATTATTTTATTTATTACATATTTAAAATATTTTTATAATATAATTTAATGGGTGATTTATTTGAATTTGAAATTAATTAAAAAATTGCAAATTATTTCTATTATTTTTAGTATTATTTTAGGAACTTTATTACATTTTACTTTTGAACTATTTTCTAAAAATATATTTATTGCATTTTTTAGTGCTGTAAATGAAAGTGTTTGGGAACATCTAAAATTAGTATTTTTTCCAATGTTTATTTTTGCTATTATTGAATATTTTTTATTAAAAAATTATAATAATAAAAATAATTATATATTTTCTAAAACTATTGGAATTGTTTTTGCTGTTCTATTTATTACTATTTTCTTTTTTACTTATTCTGGAATAATTGGAAGTAATTATTTAATAATTGATATTCTTTCATTTTTATTTGCTATTATTTTTGGTGAATTTATTTGTTATAAATTATTAATTAAAAATAAATATATAAATAATAAAATAAAATATGTTTGTGTTTTTACTTTATTAATTTTATTTTTTAGTTTTATAATTTTTACTTATTTTCCTCCAAAAATAAATTATTTTAAAGACCCCGTAAAAAATGATTATGGAATTATTTCTTAATATAAATATGTTTTATTCTTAATTAAAATCTAAAAACTAGAAATTCAAATTTGAATTTCTAGTTTTTATTATTTTTAATGTGTTAATTCATATATTCTTCTTTCAACAAAATATTCTGGTACTTCAAAATAACGTGATAAATACATAATTACAAATATGCGCCTATTATCTTCCTCTACTGCTATATCATGTTGTTTTATAAACATATCTGTTGGCATAAGAATTTCTGTTGCAAATCTTTGATAATCTTTACAATATTCATCCTTATATTCATCTATAAATACTTTTTGTTTGTCACTATATCCATCATTTTCTTTAAAATTTAAAAGAAAAACTGCTAATTGCCTAGCTACTATAAAACGATTAAAATATGTACTATTGTTTTTATTAACTATTATAATTTTATCTTGCCCATATATTTGTATAGTTGTTCCATTTACATATAAACATCCATATATATTACTTTTTTTCATTTTTTCTTTATATGGTGTTATTCCAAAATTTTTTACTATTTTATTTATTGGAATTGCTATATTTCTATTATAAAAATCAGTTGCTTTTAAAATGTCTTCTGCTGTTTTAATAATTAATGATGTAGTAAAATTTTCTCTTTTCTCTTCTAAATCTCTTAAAATATTATTGCACCGTTCATTTTCTGACTTTTTAGTTTCTCCAGTTTGTATTTTATTTTTTGCTTCCTCATAATTTATTATTTGTGCCATAATATTTCCCTCCTTCACAATTTTGTGTATGATTGTAATATAATAATTTTAAATGATTATATCATATTTTATGTATAATTGTAAATATTTTTGTTATTTTAATATTATATTTTTATAAAATTAAAAAATATAAAAAATTTTTCGAATAAAAAAATTTTTTTTACACATAATACTATCATAAGGTTAATATTAGCCTAACTAAGAGTAATATGAGGTTTTTTATAGAGTTTTATATTATTCGAGCAAAGATGTAATGTGGCTTAAGTAAACCTTAGGTTATATTATGTCGGCGATGAAGAGTATATTATGTGTTTGTAAGCTATACTTTTTACATTATATTTTATTCTTTACTATATTTTGTATTTATATGTATGGTTAAATAATATATAATATATTCGAAGTTAA
>JAAVZD010000107.1 GCA_022791475.1 Clostridia bacterium
AGGAATCTTCAAGGTCTGCCCGATTTGTCGGTGGGCAATATAGATGATGCCGTACTGAGCTGCCATGCTGCCGCCCGTCACCTGGAGGGCAAGCCCGGTATCGCCCGGATCCATGGACAGTGCCCCCATATCCACAATCATGTCTTTCTTCACCGCCTGCTGGCGGTCGAGCTCCATGTCGAGCTCCTGGAGGGTCTTTCCTGCTTTCATACATAGCTCCTTTCTGTTGCGGGGGTTAGATGGCCGCTTTCTTCGCCTTGATTTTCGTGTCCAGCGCCGCGCGGCCGCCGGGCTGACGCAGGATGCCGCGAACGAAGTCCAGTGTTGCCGCAGCGAGATCGTCCCGCGCGTGGTCGGGAATCTCCGCCACGTTGATATGTATTGCTGCGGTCAGCTCGCCCAACGGCGGAGCGGCGCAGTATTCCCGGTCTTTCAGCATTTGGCATCCTCCTTTCCGTTCTGATCAGCGGCAGCACTCAAAAATTCGGCCACCGTAATTCCCAGGACCTCAGCTGCCGACTTGATTCCGTCCATGAAGTGAGACTTCTGCGCGGCTTTGCGGGCAATGGCACGATAGGCCCGGTCCTCGTCCTCATGGAGCAGCTGGATTGAAAGTTCCGTGAGCCGGAAATACTCGTCATATGCGGCGTTATACACAGGAATCAGTGCCGCAATGATTTGCTCTTTGTCCAAAATAAATTCCTCCTTGCGTTGGCCACAGGAGGATGATATAATCACCTCATGCGGGCCTGTTGGTATGGTCAATAGGTTCCGTTAGCCCTGTCAGGTGGTAGGACACCTGGCGGGGCGTTTTATTTTGAGAATGTGAAAGCGCCCGCCGATACTGCCCATTCGTAGAATGCAGCAGCAGACTCTTTGCTGGAAAGTGCAGAAAAGAATTTTAAGCCACGTTCGTTGATACATGTGGTAAGGGCGTTTTTTAGGCCAATGTCCAAATGGCACTTTTCATCAGTGTTAAGATATTTACTTTGATGATTCGGGTTCTTATAGCCGAGAGCCCTACAAACATCGGCAAACACCATCCATTTTTGACCGGAATGCTCTACCATCCTGATTCGGATACCCTCGTAATCAAGAAATTGTATCCGGGAGAATATTTCTATAATTTGCTCATGGGACAATTCCGAGCGACGTCGGATATACGATTTCACACCTTTCTCCAATCTTTTTTACCCCCCTCATTTGCTGGACTGATTCACTGTCAACTGCTCTTGCGTATTCATGCCATTGATAAACGCATCTGTCACAAGAGCCAAAATGAATCGCTTATCCTTTGGTACACTGTCCAAAATCTGGAGAAATTTTTTTGCCTCATTGATATCTTCCGGTGTAAAGGACTTCTCAAACATAGGTACACCCCCTTTCGAATTATTGTCTACGCGATTATATTACACCGCGTCGCGCTGTTTGTCAACAGTTTTTATTGACAGCGCGGTTTTTGTGTGCTATCATTTCATTTGAAAGGTGGTGAAACCATTGAATAGCCGTATAAGAAAATTGCGCAAGGCCCTTGACCTTACGCAACATGAATTTGCAAATCGAATTGGCTCTGTGCAGAACACGATTACTGGATATGAAACGGGCCGCCGAATTCCATCCAACCAAGTTATTTCTCTAATATGCAAGACTTTCAATGTTTCTGAGACTTGGTTGCGTACTGGTGAAGGCGAAATGTTTAGTCCAAAGGCAAGTGCCGCAATGGAGGCATTGGCCCGCGAACGTGGGTTGACACACAGCGATTTTGTGTTAATTGAGAAGTTTCTAAATTTGAAACCTGAAAGCCGTGTGGCTATTGCCGAATATATGCTAGAGGTTGCTGCTGCGCTTAATGGTGATGATATTCCCCTGGAATCAGTAACCACCACGAAAAAGGAAGATATTGTCTCCGAGGTATCTGCGTATCATAGCGATTTGCTTGCAGACAAAAAGCGTGAGGAAAAAATTGAAGCTGAACGGTTTGGCGAGACAGCTAAAGCATTAGCCATAGAGCAATACTTTTCTGAAAAGAAACCGGATGCACCAGCCTCGTCTGCGAACGGATCCGCTGTGGGCTAGCCCCTTGGTATGGCCCTTTATAAGTAAGAGCACCCCCGGTGCGAATGCACCGGGGGAATGAGATAGTATCAAAAAAATCTGCAAATCAATGATTTGCATTTTTTCTTGCAAAATTAAACCATAGCTAAACTCTACGATACCTTATCACCTGCAACATTCTTGCAAATTCAAAAGGTGATGGGGTATGGATACTCGCGCGTGCGCGCGCGCGAC
>JAAVZD010000033.1 GCA_022791475.1 Clostridia bacterium
CTCTTGAATCTTTGTGTTTGTGTGGAGAACGTAGTATTGTTACGATTTCTTTTTCTGTTGGTAATGGAATAGGTCCAGATACTTTTGAGCCATTTCTTTTAGCAGTTTCTACTATTTGAGCAGCAGACTTTTCTATAAGTTGTGCATCATAAGCCTTTAATCTTATTCTCATTTTCTCACTTCCTACTTTGTTTGATGTTGCCATTATTTTTTCCTCCTTTTTTAATGTTTTTGGTCGGAAGTTTTAAACGCACCCTGGTGTTTCTTTTGTTTCCATTTTAAAACCCAATGATTGCATGAAAAATCTTGGGATAAGTGCTTTTTATTTTATAAAACTTACCGCCTGGTCTAAGCCATGACATACTCCATAGAAGTTCCCTCCATTCCTTACTATCCGTAAGGATGTAGCCACATTCTACTTCATCGCTTTGTTTACATGCTTCTATTATTATACAACGCTTATAGCCGTATGTCAACAGGTAATTAGAAAGTTTTTTATTTTTTGTTGTTTTTTCGGTTTTGAGATATTTTTTTACTTTAATTTTACAAAAAATATATTTTCCTTACGGAATTTCATAGAAAATTTATTTATATCTATAAAATTTAAATAAATTATTCTAGTTATTAATAACTTATAAATGCAAAAAATAATCGCTAAAATTCTAGCGATTATTTTTTATATCTTTTACATATCTTCGTCTTCATCATTTTCTTCTTCGTTTCCACATCCATGGCAACTTGAGCAATGTCCTTGGCATCCTTCGTCTTCGTCGTCATCATTCCAGTCTAGTTCTATTATATTGTTGCATTCTGGGCATTTTATTTCACTTTTTTCGTTTTCTAACATATTTAAGTCTGTAACAAATTCGTAACTACAATATGGGCATACTATTTCGAAGTCGAATTCTCCTGTTTCTTCTTCATCGTATATATCGTTTTCTATTTCACTTACGGATTTATTTATTTTTTCTATTTTAGCATCTATTTCTTTTTGCTTTTCTTCTACTTTTGCTATTTTATTATCTACCATATTACTCATTTTTTCTATGTGACTAATAAATAATGATGATAGTTCTATAACTTTTTGCTTTACTATTTCTTTTTCATTTTCGTTTGAAATTGTAGATTCAATTTCTGATAATATTCTATTATATTCTTCACCTAAATTTGCCATAATTTTACCTTCTTTCTGTTTTTTTATATTATACTCTTTTTTATTTTTATTATTCATTTGAAAATTTACCTATACAGGAGCAATACTAGTTCTAATATTCGTAAAATATATATCTAAAAGTCTTTTTCTCCTATTAAATAAAAAATGGGCGACATTTGGTAAATTCCTTTAGGTATTCCTTACCGATGTAGCCCCTACATTTTTTCTATTAATTTAAATATTAAGATGTAATTTGTTTTGTTACACCTATTATTTTTTCTATACTCTTTCCATATAGTCACCAGTTCTTGTGTCTATTCTAATAACATCTCCTATGTTAATGAATAGTGGAACTGATACTTCGTATCCATTTTCTAGTGTTGCTGGTTTTCCTGATGTTGTTGTTGTGTTTCCACTAAATCCTGGCTCTGTGTATGTAACTTCTAGTTCTACAAACATTGGTGGTTCTACTGAAAATACATTTCCTTTGTATGAAAGTATTTTTACGTTCATGTTTTCTTTAATAAATTTTAAGCTATCTCCTAATTGTTCTTTATTTAAAGGCATTTGCTCATATGTTTCATTATCCATGAAATAATATAATCCACCATCTTCATATAAGTATTGCATTTCTTTCTTTTCTATTTCTGCTCCTGGATATTTTTCTGATGGGTTAAATGTTTTTTCTATTACTGCTCCTGATATTACATTTCTTAATTTTGTTCTAACAAAAGCTGATCCTTTTCCTGGTTTTACGTGTTGGAATTCTACTACTTTGAATACGTTTCCATCCATTTCAAATGTTGTTCCATTTCTAAAATCTCCTGCCATATATACTTCTGCCATTTTTTATATCTCCTTTCGAATTTTTTTATTTCTTTTATTACTTTATTTATATTACCATATTTTTCTAGGAAAAGCAAGTGTTTTTTGTTCATTATTGTACCACTGTAATTTTACTTTTTGTTGTAGGGGCTTAATCGGTAAATTCTTACAGGTATTCCTTACCGATTAAGCCCCTACAATTGTTACATATTTTTATTGATTATTGTTTATCTACTATAATATATTCTTTACTTGACTTCGTTAAATTTTCAGATGCCTCTTTTCCTACTAGAACTGTATCTTCTATTCTTACTCCAAATTTCCCAGGTATATATATTCCTGGTTCATTTGTTATTACCATATTTTCTTTTAGTGTATTATCATTTCTACTATTTATAACTGGCATTTCGTGTATATCTAACCCTACTCCATGTCCTACGCTATGAATTAGGTCATAGCCATTTAGCTTAAAGTCGTTTTCTACCATTTTTGATATTGTTTTTATATTTGCTCCATCTTTTAATTCTTTCGCAGTTTGAAGCTGATTTTTTAATACTAAATCATATATATTTTTTACTTCTTCTGGTATATATCCTACAAATATTGTTCTTGTCATATCTGATGAGTATCCTTCATATTTACAGCCAAAGTCTAATGTTATTACATCTCCTAAGTCGATTTTTTTATTTGTTGGAATTGCATGTGGCTTTGATGAATTTTTTCCAGATGCTACTATTGGCTCAAACGATACTCCTTCAGCACCATTTAGTTTGAAATATTTTTCAATTTCTAGTGCTATTTCTTTTTCTGTTTGACCTACTTTTATGAACTTTGTTAAATATTCAAAACAGTCATCCGTTATTTTACATGCTTTTTTTAGTTTTTCTATTTCTTCTTCGTCTTTTATCATTCTTTGCTTTTCAATAGCATTTTCTGTTTCTTGCATATTATTTGCTTTATATTTATGCATATATTCTTTATATTTTGCATATGTTACATAGTTTTCTTCAAAGCCTACATTTTCACAAAACATAAAGAAATTTTCGTATTCATCTTTTGAATATTCTTTAAATTCATGTACTATTATTTCATCATCTATTGTTAATACATTTTGAACTTCTTCTATATATCTTCCATCTGTTAAAAATATATTTTCTTTTCTTGTTATTAATAAGATTCCTTCTGCTCTTATATTAGTTAGATATCTTATGTTAGTAGGATTTGAAACTATTAATCCTTGCATATCTAACATTTTCATTTTTTCTCTTAACCATTTAATTTTATTATTCATAGAAAACTCCTACCTTCTTATTAACCTTGATACATTCCTAATGTAAATATTTTAAATAGTATAAATAATAGTATATCTTGTGGAACTAACATGACTATTATACTTGCTATTACTATAAATGGTCCAAATGGTATATATTCGTCTGTTTTTCTTATTTTTGTTATTATTAGTATTATACTTATTATTGCTGCTAGTAAGAATGCTATTACTGAAATTCCTATTATATTCATCCATCCAAAGAATAAACCTAGCGCTCCCATGAATTTAACGTCTCCAAAGCCCATTGCTTCTTTCCCTGCTAGTATCCCGCCTATTAAGGTTATAGCTAAAAATATTCCTGCGCCTACTAATCCACCTATCAAATTAGATATTGCTAAATCTGGACTATATATTCCTTCTATAAATGTAGTTATTAAACCTAATTCAAATATAGTTAAGTTTAGCCTGTTTGGAATAATTTGAAGTTTATAGTCTATTATAAATGCTGATATAAGCATTGGTGTTAATAACATATATTTTATTAATTCTATTTTATATAATATATTTTCTTGCCAACCTATAAAGTATAATAGTGCTATGTATATTATAGATGTGCATACTGCTAAGAAATATTTAGGTTTCACATTTTTTAAATATATAGTAAAAAATTCTTTTGAGAATACTTTTTTATATTCTGGAAGTCTGTTATTGCACCAGTCTATAAATTGACCTACAAATAAGCCTATAATTCCTACTATAACATAAAACATTATATTTATATCATTTATATACATTTTTTATTTACCTCTTTTTCTTAAGTATCTCTTTATTATTACATTTTCTAGTGGTCTTTTTATTTTTGTTACTAATAAGTCCTTTTCTGCAATTGGTTTTACTAATATTGAGTAGAGTTTGCACCTATTTGCGCCTATAACATCTGTAAAAATTTGGTCTCCTACTGCTGCTATATTTTCTTCTTTTTCTTCTAATAAATTTATTGCTTTTTTAAAACCTCTTTTAAATGGTTTTGTTGCTAAATTAAAATATGGTAAGTTTAAAATTTCAGCTACCATTTTTACCTTTTCTTCTTTATTACTGTTAGATAAAATACAAAATTTAATTCCTTGATTTTTTAAATTTTCACACCATTCTTTTATACCTTCTGGTATGTTTTTATCAAAGTCTAATATTGTGTTATCTACATCTAATATTAATGCTTTTATATTATTGCTTTTTAAAAATTCTATTGTTATTTCTTTAACACTTTCCATATATGTACGTGGGTAAATTAACATTTTGTTCCTCCATATTTTTTATCACTTTTATATTACCAATATGTAAGGTTTTTGTCAAGGAAAAAGGAAAGATTTGGGATGCGCCAAAAACTTTCCTTCTTTAATTAAAATTTAAAAAAGAATCTAAAAAATAAAAGGAAAGTTTTTGACGCATCCCAAATCTTTCCTTTTCTGTATTTTATTTACAAAATCTGTGCCTTCCTATTGTTACTGTCATTGGTCTTGACCATATCCATTTATTGGTTGCTGTTGATGGGTTAAAGTAATATATTGCTCCATATGATGGGTCCCAACCGTTTAGAGCGTCTTGTGCTGCTTTTATTGCTGTGCTATTTGGGCTTAAGTTTATTTGTCCATCTCTTACTGCATCAAACGCTCCTGATTGATACACTACTCCGGATATAGTATTTGGAAATTTTGAACTTTTTACACGGTTTAATACTACTGCTGCTACTGCTACTTGCCCTGAATATGGCTCTCCTCTTGCTTCCCCATATACTACTCTTGCTAATAAATTTAAGTTACTTGAACTAGAAGATGAACCACTTGATGATGAAGATGTAAATATCCCCATAGCTCTAAGTGTTGCTGGTCCTGCTATTCCATCTACTGCTAAACCATTTTTCCTTTGAAAGTATTTAACAGCCGCTAGTGTTTGGCTTCCATATATTCCATCTACATTCCCATTATAATATCCCCATCTTTTTAGCTTTGTTTGTATTTGTGTTACTTCACTTCCTCGTGAACCATATTTTGAAAGTGCTTGTATTTCTTGGTTTCTTACAAATACATTGTAGCCTATAAATATGCTAAATAAAATTGAAATTATTATTATTGGTTTTATATTTTTCTTTATTTTAATTATCATAAAAACAACTCCTCTTTTGGAATTATTTTCTCCTAAAAAGTGTTTTTTATTCAATTATTTTAATTATCAAACTTAGGCTCACATGTTAGCCTTATTCCTAAATTTTTCATTACATTGTTTTCTTCACTTGTAACTATGTATGAAGAGTGTGCTTCTAATCCGTTCTAATTTTTCTAGTTGTTCTATTGCTTTTTCTATACTTTTACTTTCTCTACTACATATACTAAGTGTTATTATTACTTCTTGAATATTTAGATAATAGTTTTTTCTGTATGATATTTTTTGTTTTGTTTTAAATATTCCTTCTAATACTTCTGGTGATAATAAATATTCTTCATCTGGAATGCCTGCTAATTGTTTTAAGCTATTTACTAGCATTGCACTTGATGCACTCAATAATTTCGATTCTTTTCCTGTTATTATTTTTCCATCTTTTAGTTTTATTGCTACTACATTTGCCTTTTTCTTTTCTGATGCTTTAATTGTAGGCTCTACTATGCTTCTATCTTCTTTATTTATATTTAATTTTGTCATTAATGCACATATTCTATCTACTACTTCTTGTGTAGTTGCTTCTTTTTTCATATCACAAACTGCACCATAGTATCTTCTTATAACTTCTTGGCAACCTGCTTCTTTCGCTACTTCATCATCTACAATACATTGCTTTATCATATTAACTCCCATATCTGTTGGTGAGTTATATACATTTTCTCCCATTACTTGCTTAAGCATATTTTTTAGTATTGGAAATGTTGATATATCTCTATTATAATTTACCGCTTCTATATTATATTGTTGCATATGAAATGGGTCTATCATATTAATATCTCCTAAGTCTGCTGTTGCTGCTTCATATGCTACATTTACTGGGTGTAATAAACCTAAATTCCATACAGGGAAGGTTTCGTATTTTGCATAACCTGCTCTTATTCCATTTTTGTTTTCGTTATATATTTGTGATAAACATGTTGCAAGTTTTCCACTATTTGGACCTGGTGCTGTTATTACTACTAGTTTTTTAGTTGTTTTTATATATGGATTTTTTCCAAAACCTTCTTTACTAAATATTTTTTCTATATCATTTGGGTAGCCTACTATTGGCTCAAATAAATATGGGGTTATATTTTTCTTTTTTAAGGCTTTAGCTAGTTTTTCTACTCCTTTTTGTCCTGTATACATATTTATTGCTACACCGCTAATTAATATATTTAATTTTTGCATTTTTTCTATTAGTCTTAGTAAATCTTGCTCATAACTAATTCCATAGTCAGCTCTTATTTTATTTTTCTCTATATCATTTGCATTTATACAGAATATTACTTCTAAGTCATTTTTAAATTGTTTTAATAGTTCTATTTTTGCATCTGGTTTAAAACCTGGAAGTACCCTGCTTGCATGTAAGTCGTCAAATAGTTTTCCTCCAAATTCTAGGTATAATTTGTTGTCAAACCTTTTTATTCTTTCTTCAATTTTTTCTTTTTGTATTTTTAAATACTTTTCGTGATCAAATGCTACATTCATTTTTCTTTTCCTCCCAACTATAAAAGGCATAGTAGTGTCATATCTAACAGTATTCCATCAAACAATGCCTCTACAACATTAACTTAAATCAACATGCTTTCCTAAAACATAAAAATAGATTAAAAAAATCCCCCGAAAAATTCGGTTTTTTTTTAATCTATTACTAATTATTTTTTATAATAATATCATTTGATTTATTTTTTTGCAACACTATTTTTATAAAATTTATAACAAATATTTTATAATAATTTGATTTTTTGTTATTTTTATGTTACAATACTTTTTGTAACACGTTAACGATGCTTTTCTTTTATGAAAGGAGAATTTGTTATGAAACATGTAAAAACACTTTCTACAAAGAACTTAGCTTCAACAATGGAAAAAGGTGGCTGTGGCGAATGCCAGACATCTTGTCAGAGTGCGTGCAAGACTTCTTGCACGGTAGGTAACCAGAAGTGCGAACAGGCAAATACCAAGGAGATTGATCGCACCTAAGTACCTTAAGGAGTAGCTTTTTAAAGCTACTCCTTGTTTTTTTAGCTAAATTATGAGATAATATATTAAATTAAAAGGAGTGTCCCAAGTGTGTCAATTTGTCACGAGAAGGGTCGTCTTTACTATGCAGGAGAATAGTATGAATGAAAATTATTTAAATAAATTAGAGTATAATAGAATATTAGAATTGCTTGATAAGGAATGTTTGACTTATTTTGGAAAAGGGCTTTGTTTTACATTGCGTCCTGCATTTAAACAAGCTAAAGTTACAAAATTATTGCAAGAGACTGATGAGGCTTGTACATTAAGTGTTCGTAAAGGTACTTTGCCTATTAGTAGTATTCCTAATATAGAAATTTATATAAAAAACTTAAGTAGTTCAAACCCTTTAAATGCTAAAGGGCTTCTTGAAGTTGCTAGAATTTTGAAGCTTTCTAGGGAATTAAAGGATTACTTTTATAAAGATGAAGATTTTGACCTATCTTCTTTTCCTATTTTAGATAATTATTTTTCTTCTTTGTATAATAATTTTGGTATTGAAAGTAAAATACTTTCTAGTATTTTAGATGAAGATACAATTAGTGATGATGCTTCTTCTAAACTTTCAACTCTTAGAAGAAATAGAAGGAAGTTGGAAAGTGAAATTAAGGATAGTTTAAATAATATGGTTCACTCTTCTTTTTCTAAGTATGTTATGGAGTCAATTGTTACTATTCGTAATGATAGATATGTTATTCCTGTTAAAGAGGAATTTAGGGGAAATGTTAAAGGATTCGTTCATGATGTTTCTTCTAGTGGCTCAACACTTTTTATTGAGCCTATGAATGTTTTTGAACTTAATAATAAAATTGCTAATTTAAAAATAGAAGAGGCAATCGAAATTCAAAAAATATTAGAGAGTTTATCTAGTCTTTTATTTGGTATTACTAACGAGCTTAATAATAATGTTAGATTAATTGGTAATTTAGATTTCATTTTTGCAAAAGCTAAACTTGCTAAAAAAATGAATGCTATTTTACCTAATATTAATAATGAGAAAGTTATTAATCTTTATAAAGCTCGTCATCCATTAATTAATAGTGAATTGGTTGTTCCTATTGATATTGAAATAGGTTCTAAATATAGTTCTTTAATAATTACAGGACCTAATACAGGTGGAAAAACTGTTAGTTTAAAGACTGTTGGACTTCTTACTTTAATGGCATTAAGTGGGCTTCATATTCCTGCAAATGAAAATAGTAGTATATATGTTTTTGATAATGTTTTTGCTGATATTGGTGATGAGCAAAGTATTGCCGAGTCTTTAAGTACTTTTTCTGCACACATGATTAATACTATTAATATTTTGAACAGTGCTACTCCTAATTCTCTTGTTCTATTAGATGAATTAGGCTCTGGTACAGACCCTGTTGAAGGTGCGAGCCTTGCTACTGCTATTTTGGAATATTTGAACAAATTAGGTACTCGTACAATTGCTACTACACATTATCAGGAAATAAAAGAATTTGCTCTTGTTACTGATGGTTTTGAGAATGCAAGTTCTGAATTTGATGTTGAAAATTTGAAACCTACTTATAAACTTTTAATTGGAATACCTGGTAAAAGTAATGCTTTTGCTATTAGTAAAAGATTGGGGCTTTCTAATGAAATATTAGAAAAGGCTAGAAGTCTTTTAAAAGAAGATACTATTAGTATTGAAGAATTACTTAAAAATATTTATGATGATAAATTGGAAATTGAAAAGCAGAAAAATGAGATTTCTAAAAATTTGAATCAAGTAGAACTACTTAGAAAAAAATTAGAGCAAGAAGTTAAAGAAAAAGATGATAAATATGTGAAATTAGCAGAAAGAGCAAAACTTGAAGCACAAAGCATTCTTGTTTCAGCAAAAGAAGATGTAAATATCGCTATTAAAGAAATTGAACAGACTTCTCAAAAATGGAAAGCTTTAAATGAATATAATTTTCAAGAGTTAAGTGATAGTGAAATTGCAAATATTGTTAGGAGTTTAGCTAATTACTCTATTAAAAATGTAAATGATATACGAAATAAATTGAATTCTTCTTTGAATTCAATTTATAAAGAAGATTTAGCTGTGAGTAATCCACAAATTACTAAAGATATGTTGAAAGTTGGAACAAAAATTAGGTTAAATTCTATTAATGATGTAGCAATAGTTACTTCTTTATCTGGTAAGGCTAGTAAAGTTCAGGTACAAATAGGTAATGCTAAAATGAATGTTAATGTTAGTGATATTGCTAACATTGTTAATAATAATAAAGTTACTTCTATTCCTAATAAGAAAATAAGTAATTTAGCTATGAAGTCTAAAAATGTTAATACTGAAATTAATGTTATTGGTCAAAATGTTGATGAGGCTTGCTTTGTTATTGATAAATATTTAGATGATTGTAGTTTAGCTAAGCTTCAAAGTGTTAGAATTGTACATGGTAAAGGTACTGGAAAACTTCGTGAAGGTATACATACTTTTCTTCGTAAGCATCCTCATGTTAAGAGCTTTAGGTTAGGAACTTTTGGTGAAGGTGAAATGGGCGTTACTGTTGTGGAATTGAAGTAAATCAAAAAGAAGAATGCATATGCATTCTTCTTTTTGATTGCTTTCCTAGTAATTAGGTGCGATTATTTCTCTTTCAAATCTTAAGATTTCTCCGTGATTTACTAAAGCATTTACTATTGCACATTCAGGGTTTGATTGAATGACTCTACTTAAGTTGTCTGGATCTATTGTAGGTCCAGCAGTTGATGTTGCATATATACCACATGAGTGTGTTTCTAATGTGCTTGGAACATAACCATAGAAAATGGTTCCAATATTATATTGTCTTCCATTTATCTTTGTTACATTTCCTTGCTTTGCCATAAGGCTTCTTTGAGCTTTTACAATATCATAATCTCTAGTGTATGGCGTTCTTAATGCCTTTTTGTTATTTACCATTCTAAAAACAATTCCATATATTAAAAAGTCACATTTGCTTGAATTTACTGCTGTAAACTTAATGTCTTTCTCAGCCATCATAGTTTCAGCCTTCAGCATTGGGTTGAACCTTAATTCGTCGCGTGTAGCTCTTATAAAGGAATTCTCGCAAACTCCATTTATTGTAAAATAGTGAAACTCTGGATAATCTGATAAAATTCTTACCATTTCATTTACCTGCTGTTCTCCATTAAAGTACTTCGTGTTTTCAGCATCATTCTTCTTTGGAATACCCCATATAGAGTTTCCTCCAATGTGTATATGTTTAATGTTTCTATCTCTAGCTACATCTAACATGTATCTTAATGATTCTTCACTAAAAAAGTTTGAACCAATTAGCATATTAGATATTTCCAAATAAGTGACAATACCTTTTTGTTCAATAGTTGAATAAATAACATTCGTACTATCAGTTTGGTCTTGTAATACTATAACTCCATCGCGATTCTTATAAACATTTAGTCCACCTTTGTTTTTCATATAACTAATATCCTTTTTAGTCATTCCTCCCACTTCATTTTCATGGAAGAAACCTTTTCTAAGAAGTAACTTGGTAGCGTTATTAATTTTATCTAAATCTATTGTTTCGTTTTGTTCTGCACTTTGTGAATGATTGAATACTTTAGGAAGTCCTACTTCTTTTGCTTCTAATCCTTCTATTCCATATATTTCGCTTACATCTCTGCCAAAAACAATTGAGCCTTTTTCACTTACACATTTCTGATTATCAATTGTTAATTCTGATACTCTCGCACCAGTTTTTGATTTCAGACCTCTTCTATTTACAAAGTCTGTTGTATGCTGAGCTGTTAATGGAGATTCAACTACAACATTTCCATAAGTAAATTTTCCTAATGTATGATAATGCCCTGTTATAACATTTACTACTGGAATCATTTTATCAAATATCCGCACACAGTTAACATTTGACTTTCCAGATTTAGGTGAAGTCTTGAAAAGATTGTCCATAAGCTTCTGATTTGCATATGTGTCACTTTGCGCACTATTTCCGCCATCCATATGAATTATTTGAATAGCTACATCTTTATATACAATATATCCAGAATAGCTCTTAAGGTAAACAAACTTCTTACCTCTATTTACCATTTTCTGCTCAATCATTGCTAAAACATCAACGCCTGCATTCTTTGTAGAAGAAGCATCATGATTTCCCTTATTAATAATGTAAACGAAGTCAAATAAAGATAATACAGAAACTGCTAAGTCTGCTTGCATATCTAAGGTCGCACATGATAAGTTCTCAATATGACCTCTATATACACCATATCCATCGACTAAGTCCCCTGAGATAGAAATAACTCTATATCCTTCTTCCCACAGATAGGAAAGCAAAGATATTAACTCTTTTTCATCTACCTCTGTACTTCCAAGGTGAACATCCCCCATCTTGGCAATTTTTAATTTATCACCTTCTTGTTCAGGTAAGAATATAAATGGGTCTTCACCTTTTTCTACAATGTAATATACAAAGTCATCATATGTTGGATCATATTGATACATAACTTTGTTATTAAGCTTTTTCAGCTGTATAATCTGAAATTCTGTGACTCCAATTTCATATAACTCCTTTAATGGATACTGCCGTGTTTTTAACAGCTTTACTAACTTCTCATCTGATACTCTTTTCTTCGTGATAGGTGTTACTAATTTTCTTTTTGTCTGTTTGCTCATGATATGTCCCTCCATTTTTTGAATTCGTTGTCTATAATTACTGGTTATGAAATTGTTACTTGAAATAGTTTTCTATTTCTTACATACATAAATTAATTATATATGTATTTTATACCTATTTAACATAACCGATTCTAACACAGAAATTTTGTCATGTCAATAAAATAATTGATTATAATTTTATTAATTTTGATTATAATTTTATTAATTTTTTATATTTGACTTTTTCACAAATATATGGTATATTTATGTCTACAAACATTGTGTTTTTTAACTAATAATTTAGTTTTAATGAAAAGGAGGTTCTTATGGGTAAAAATTTTACAAATCAAGAACAAGAAACTTTACAAAGAATGCAAAAAGCAAATATTAAGAAAACTATTTTGAATTTAGAACAATATCATTTGGAAAGTTGTAATTATGTGCGGTCATTATTAGATTCTCTTGCATCTTCTTTAATTTTATATGATATGCCTTCAAAAGTATTATATGAGCGGGTAAAATTTGTTATGAAAATAGTTCCCAATAGCGATGCTGATTTTATACGTGCACCAAAATCATTAGCTAATCTAAATATATTACTTTCAGAATTAAAAGCTTATATTGGCGAATAATAAAAGTCAAATTAGCTAGTACGTTAATAGTACTAGCTAATTTATTTATTTTAAATCTATTTTTATTTCTTTTTCTTCTTTTAATTCAATTTTATTATATTTAACTCCACATTCGTCAAATAGTTTTCTTGAAGCTATATTATTTTCTGCATCTTTGTATTTATCTGATAAATAAATTACTTGTTTTACTCCTGCTTGTATTATTATTTTTGCACATTCATTACATGGAAATAAATCTACATATATTTTTGAATTTTCTAGGTCCTTTTTGCTTCCTCTATAATTTAATATTGCATTTAACTCTGCATGGCATACATATGGATATTTTGTATTTAGGTTCTCTCCTTCACGTGCCCATGGAAACCTATCATCATCAAAACCATTTGGTGCTCCATTATAGCCTATTGATAGTATTCTGTTATCATTACTTACTATACATGCTCCTACTTGTGTTGATGGGTCTTTACTTCTCATAGCTGATAATTTTGCTACTGCCATAAAGTATTCGTCCCAATTAATGTAGTTTTGTCTCTTTTTACTTAAATTATTTTCCACTTTTTTATTTCATCCCTTTCTTTATTTTTTTGTTTAATTGTTTTTTATAGTGCAAAAAACGGAGAATTATACATTTCTTATTTGCATTCTTCCTCCGTTTATTTCTTTATTTAATTATTGTGCTTGGGTGCTGTAATTTTTCATTAACCAATTGTAGTAGTTAAATGGTTCTAGTGTTTCTGGCATACCATAATCTACTCCATATGTCTCTACTCTTATACTTTTTATAACTGGTTTTTGTTTTGGTGTATCTGAAGCTATTTGTGTTCCGTTTTCATCTTTTGGTGCTTCTTCACCTTCTTTTAAGTCACTATCTCTATAAAATACTTCTACATTAGCAATTTTGTCTACTACTTCTATTCCTTCTATTACTTTTCCAAAACCTGCATACATTCCATCTAAAGATGTTTGGTCTTTGTGTACTATAAAGAATTGTGAACCTGCCGAATTATAACCTTCTTTAGCTTTGTTTATACTACTATAATCTGAGCGAGCCATTGCTATAACTCCTCTTTCTAGTTTTAGGGTATTATCATATTTATTTGCAATAAATTCACCTTCTATTGCATAATTTTCATTTGATAAGTTTTCATCTAAGTCTTTCAAAGTAGGTGTTCCTGTTCCATTTCCACTCTTATCTCCACCTTGTATCATAAAGTCTGGTATTGTTCTATGAAATGTTAAATTATCATAAAAACCATTATTAGCTAATTTTATAAAATTAGTAACTGTATTAGGTGCTTGGTCTGGATATAATTCTATCTTTATAGTTCCATAGTTTTCTATTTCTATTGTTGCTACTGGTTTTTGTGGTTTAAATGTTTCCTTTTTATATATTCCATAGCCTAAAAATGCTATTGCTACTATAACTGCTATTATTGCAATTATCATAATTATTGTTAATATTTTATTTTCTTTCATTTGTATTTACCTTCCTTTCAATCCCGAAGAGTTTGTACTATTCACTCATGCGAAACATTATATTATTCACTCTTCTTTATTCACTATTCATTAAGCAATTCCTTCGAAGTGTTGGCGATTGCTAATCACCCCTACATCAAAATCTAATACTACACAAATTTTTAAATTAGAAATATTAGTAATTAAAATTTGTAGAGTAACCTTATGTATTTGTATATATTAAAATCAAAATTGAAGCCCAATAGCCCTTTTTTGGCGGGGAATACCCATTGTATTGGAGGGTTCGATTTTTATTTTAATAAATGCATAAGGTGGCTTATTTTACACCTTAATATCAATTTTACGATATCAAATTATCAAAAACAAACTGTTCTTGCATTCTTCTTAAAGATTGTTTTATTGTTCTTGCCCTTACTTCTCCTATTCCTTCAACTTCATCTAGTTGTGGTATATCTGCAACTAATATATGTTGGAAAGATTTAAAAGATTTTACCAAGTTATCTACTATATTATTTGGCATTCTTGGTATTTTATTAAGTACCCTATAACCTCTAGTATAAACTCCAACTTCATCATAATTATCAAAGTCTGCATAACCTAAAATTCTTGCCATTACCTGTGAATTATTAAGTTCTTCATGTGATAAACTTTTTATTTCCTTTAATACTTTTTCAGAAGTTCTTTTCTTTCCTGGTGCAATATAGTCTTTAATTATTAATAATTCTTCTTTTTCTAAGCCTCCCATAAGTTCTTCTAATTGCATTTCTAAAAGTCTACCTTCTTCACCTAATTCATCCATAGCCTTTTGAACTTCATCTGCAACCTTCATAACCATTTCAGCTCTTTGAATTGCTACTATAACATTTTCTAATGTAACAATATCATTAAATTCATATTCATTCAATATATTAAGTTTTTCATCAAATACTTTTTTATATTTTTCAGCAGTTTGAAGTGCTTGGTTTGCTTTTGAAATAACCTTACTTGTATCTTCTAATACATATCTATCATAGCCTTTAAATACTGTTATAATATTTCTTCTTTGAGAAATACTAATAACTATTTCACCTGTTTGTTTAGCAGTTCTTTCAGCAGTTCTATGCCTTGTTCCAGTTTCAGTTGTAGAAATATTTGAAGATGGAATAAGTTGAGCATTTGCATACAATATCTTTTTCAAATCTGCACTCAAAATAATAGACCCATCCATTTTTGCAAGTTCATATAACCTAGATGGAGTATAATCAATATTCAAACTAAAACCACCATCAACAATATCTAAAACTTGTTTACTATCGCCAATAACAATAAGTGCACCAGTTTTAGCCTTCAAAATATTCTCTAGCCCATGTCGTATAGGAGTACCAGGTGCAATAAGTTTTAAAACCTCAGTAATCATATTTTCCCCCTAAGTTCC
Organism: Clostridia bacterium; assembly: GCA_022791475.1. Next base: position 15,622 of record JAAVZD010000033.1, read on the forward strand.
CATTGCGGACGTTATCTATGCTTAAGTTATCTGTAACTCTTCTTCGCTTTGCTACGCATAAGTTACCTGTAACTCACCTTCGTTTGAACAGCTAACTTAACTTCGTTCGAACAGCTAACTTATCCAAATGGGGTATCTGTCCCTTTTGGGAAGTTTATTGTATTTTTTTCCGATTAAGAATATATTTTTATTCTATATATCCTTAATCGGATTTTATATTTATCATTTTAGTATTCTTAATGCTTCATCTATATTTTTCACACCTATTATATCTAATTTAAACTCATCTTTCAATAGTTTTTTGTTATTTTCTGGTATTATACATTTTTTAAATCCTAACTTTTCTGCTTCTTTTAATCTTTTTTCTATCATGTTTACGCTTCTTACTTCTCCTGTTAAGCCTACTTCTCCTATTGCTACTAAGTCGGTTGATATACTTATATTTTTAAAGCTTGAAGCTACTGCAAGTATTATTCCTAAGTCTATTGCTGGCTCCTGAATTTTTATTCCACTTACTACATTTAGGTAAATATCTTGTGAGCCTAGTGGCATTTTAGCTTTCTTTTCTAGTACTGCCATTAAAAGAGTAAGTCTATTATAATCTACACCATTTGCAGCTCTTCTTGGCATTCCAAATACAGTTTGAGAAGTTAGTGCTTGAAGTTCTATCATAAGTGGCCTTGTTCCTTCTATACTTGCTACAATAACAGATCCTGCTGGGTTATCGTCTCTTTCTGAAATAAGTATTGATGATGGATTTGAAATTTCTACCATTCCTTCATTTCTCATTTCAAACATTCCTATTTCATTTGTTGAACCAAACCTATTTTTTACGCCTCTTAGAACTCTATATGAAAAGTATCTTTCTCCTTCTAAGTATAAAACAGTATCTACCATATGTTCTAAAACTCTTGGTCCTGCTATATTTCCTTCTTTTGTTACATGACCTATAATAATTGTTGTAATAGCTTGCTGTTTACAAATTTTCATAATTCTTGCAGTAATTTCTCTAACTTGACTAACTGTTCCTGCTGCTGAAGAAATTTCATCACTATACATTGTTTGAATAGAGTCTATAATAACCAATTTAGGTTTCATTTCTTCAATAGCCTGTGAAATAAGGTCAATATCAGTTTCTCCCAAAAACATTATATCCTCATTTTTTATATTTAACCTATCTGCACGCATTTTAATTTGCTCAGCAGATTCCTCTCCTGAAACATATAATACTTTACCTTCACCCTTCATTTTATCGCAAATTTGAAGAATCAAAGTAGATTTACCAATACCAGGCTCACCACCGAAGTAGTACCAATGAACCTTTAACAATTCCTCCACCTAAAACTCTATCTAATTCACTAACACCAGTAGAAGTTCTAACAGCTTCCTTACCTTCAACACTATTTAACATAGAAGGTTTGGCGCTTTTAGTTTTCTTATCACTCAAAAAACTCCCATCTGATACCTTAGCCAATTTTTCTTCATAAAAGCTATTCCATTCATTACACGCTGGGCACTTACCAAGCCACTTAGCTGACTCGTAGCCACAGCTATTACATACAAAAACCGTTTTTGTTTTAGCCATTTCAATTCTCCTTCCCAATTAGGGACAGTCCCTAATTGTCCTATTTTCCCAATTGGGGACTGTCCCTAATTGGGAAAATGGAACAATTTGTACCACCCCCTATGTTTTCTTTGCTTTTCCTAATACTTTTCTATTAATGCCTGTTACTCTTGACAATTGATTTATTGATATATATGGAATATTTACTATTTCTTCCATCAATTCTATTATTTTTTTATTACTATATTGTTGTATATTTTGAATATTATCAATTTTAAATTTTTCTGTTAATGCTTCTATTAATTGTTCATCTGTTAATTTTGTTTGTAACTCATAGTCTATTTCGTCTGAAAGCTTATTTTCTACATTTTGTTTATGATATTCTTTAAACTTACTTATTGCTATTTCTTGTTTTTTGTCTAGTATTTGAAGAAGCTTGCTTATATCTACTATTGAATTATCATTATTTATATATTCATTGTAACTACTCCATTCGTAGTTTTCTCTTTTTGCTATATGTGCTTTTTCTGGATTTTTATGGATGTATCTAATAGTATTTTTTAAATAATTTTCATCTTCTATTATTTTACTATAATATCTGTCTTGAAATAAATGTCCTACTCTATCATATTTTTTATTGAAGTAACTAACATATCTTGTTTGTAAACTATTCATTATAGATGGCAAATTAAATTCTTTATCACAAATTACCATATGTACATGATTTGGCATTATTACGAATGCATATAATTCATAATGATACTTTTGTTTTGTATTTAATATTTCCTTCACAAATTTAAATTTATCTTGTTTATCTATAAATATATCTTGCTTATTAACTCCACGTATTACTATGTGGTTTATTCTTTTAATTCCAAATTTTCTTATATCTCGGGGCATTCAAGTTCACCTTGCCTTTCATTGTATTAGATTTGCTCCCTGCCCCTTTGAGAACATATTAGCACTATATCATATTTTTAATAATAAAGCTATACATATTTATAAAAATTTACACTTTTTCACATTATGTTACTAATTTTAAATAATATTATAAAAACAGGATATTTCTCTTTAAATACCCTGTCCCAAATTGTCCCATTTGTCTCAATTAGGGACTGTCCCTAATTGGGAAAGATACCATTTTGCAAATTTTTTCATTGAGTCTATTGATTCGTATTTTTTTCTGTTTGCTCTTTCTTCTTCGGTCATTTGTGCTAGTGTTTTTTCGTAGCCTGTTGGTATGAATATGTACCATAGGTCTGACCATTTTTTATCTGTATCGTTTCCTAATATTTCGTTTGATATTGTTCCTTCGTGTTTTCCCATGAATTGATGTAGTTGTCTTCCGTCATAATATGATAAGCATTCTGTGAATCTGCATTTTCTGTTTTCTTTTCCTTCCATTAGTTTTACTATTCCTTTTATTCCTATTGTATCTAATGCAAAGTTTACGAATGCTCGTGGGAAGCCTTCTAGTTCGTCTATCCAGAAACCACAGTCTAGTGATATACATGGTTTGTGTACTAATCTGTATGCTTCTTCTACTTTGTATTTTGAAATGTATTTTATATCATCACTTCGTGGTTCTTCTAAATCATATTCAAATACTTTGAAATTAACTCCTTCTAGTTGCCTGTTAGCTGATGCTATTTTCCCTTTATTATGTGTTACAAAAATTATTTCTTTCATTTCATTTTCCTCCTTTATAAAAATTTTTTTAATTCCATTAATTCAAATATCTCATATGTTGTTTTGTATTGGTTATTATGTGCTTTATTTGGATTAAACCAACAAGTATCTATTTTATTTTTTATCCCTCCTAGTATATCTTTTTCTAGTTCATCGCCTATTATTAGCATTTTTTCTTTTTCATAATTGTTTATTTTATTGAAGAATACTTTAAAAAACTCATCGTGTGGTTTCATATGTCCCGCTTCTTCTGCCGAAAAAGTTTCCTTTATGTATTTTAATGCATCTATTGCTTCTAACTTATCCTTTACTACTATTGTTGGACTATTTGTTATTATATATATTTCATATCCCTTTTCATATAGATATTGTAGAACTTGTGTTGAATCTTTTATTGGCACTATTTTATCTTTTAAATACTCTACATATCTATTATTTATTTTCTTTGCTTGTTCTAATGAAACATTTTTAAAATATTTTATAAATCTTTGTGCTCTTACCCATTCCGTTCTTTCTTGTAATGTCTTAAATTTATATGGGTCTTTTATTTTTCCTGATGCTCTATCTTTCCAAAATTGATTATCTAATTTTATAAATTCTTCTAATTTTTTATCTGATATTTCTTCATTTCTTTCTAGTAATATTTGTTTTATTGCATTTTTTCTATTCTCGTCGTCATCTACTAATGTGTTGTCTAAATCAAATAATAATTTCGTATATTTTTGTTGCATAAAAATTTCCTCCTTATATGATAATATTTTATCACATATTGAGGAAATATGTATGTCACAATTTCTTTTTTATTATTATTTTGTCGTCATAAGTTTGTTCTAATACTTTGTATTTTAAGATATCTTCTAATTTGAATAGTCGTATCTCTTTTCGTAATTCGCAAAATGCTGCTATATACCATTTATCTATATAGCAAAAAAGTTCTGCTGGGTGAATTATTCTTTTTGTTATTCCTGAATTGATTGATTTATATTCTATTTCTACTTTATTTCTATTTTTTATAGCTTTTTTCATTATAATATACATTTCTTCTTTTACTATATTCTCTAACTTTAAGAAATCATTTTCTTTATCTATTTGGTATCCACCATATTTTCCAGTAATTGAATTTATATATATTCATGCTTGCTCTAGTTCTTGCTTGTATTGTCTTATCATTCTTTCAGATACTTCTAATTTTTGTGCTAAACTTTGAATACTATGTATATTTTCATCTTTTAGTATTTGTACCATATTTAACATGTTAGATACTTTACTCATTCTTATCACCTATTATAATTTTCACATATATTTAATTAGAAACATACAATGATTTTATATATTTTTATTTCTAATATAATCTCCTTGAAATTCACTTGATAAAATATCCATATATATTTTATCATAATATTTACCATTTAAAAAATAGCATTGTCTTCTTCTTCCAAATTCTTTAAAACCTACTTTCTCATAGCATTTAATAGCTCTTTCATTAAAAGACATTACTGTTAGCATTATATTATTAAGGTTTTGATAGTTAAAACCATAGTCTAATAGTAGTTTAAGTGCTTCTGCTCCATATCCATTACTTCTATTTGCTTCTTCTCCTATGAATATTCCGACTTCTGCCATTCTATCTTTATTACACATATTCATTATACCACAATTTCCAATTAATTTATCATTTTCTAAATTAACTATTGCAAAATTCAACTCATTATTTTTTAATGTTTTATCTATCCATTCTCTTTCGGCTTCTACTGTCATTACTTTGCTACTTTTTCCTATACCATCTGTTGTTGTAAAGTCACAGAACCATTCTACATATTTTTCTGCATCTTCTATGTTTAATGGTGATAAATATATTCTATCTCCTATTAATTTTTTATAATGTTTCATTTTTATTTCTCCTTTCATTTAATTTAAAAAGCCTCACAAAGAAATTCTTTAAGACTCCTTTGCAATACTTTATTATCTTACTTTACAAATGTAGGTAGCTTTATATTTTTCTACCCTTTACCGCTCAAACGCCTTCGTTCTAGGTAAACTCTTAATATAGTATTATTTTAGACTATTATTTTTTATTTGTCGATATGTTTTACATAATTTCCTTTGTGCTATAGTAAAATATATAGTGCAATTATATACATTGCATGTGACCACCCTAAGCCAATTACCCATTTTGCCCCCATTGTTTCATTATCTACTTGCTCTGCTAAGAAACCATTATTTGTTGCTGTTTTTATTACAAATTCTATTTGTTTTCTTGTTTCTTCTAATTTTTGGTTTTCTATATTATATAATGCCATCCAAAGTGTTGATATTACCCATGGGTTGTTTCCGCCTAAGTAGTTATCATTTTCAAACCTTATATATCCGCCTGTGTAAGTTCTTAAGTTTAGGTCTATTTTTTCTATTGTGTTTTTTACCATTTCGCTATTTTTATCTATCATTTCAAATGGTACTACTGCACCTAGCATGCTTATGTCTGTTATATTATCTTTATTACTTCTTTTAAGTGTTTTAGTGTTTTTGTCATAAAAATTATTTATACAATATTCTTTTATTTTCTCTGCGTTATTCTCTAGTTCTTCTATTCCTTCTACTATATTAAGTTCTCTTTTTATTTGAGCCATTGATTTAAATGCTGCATATATTGCACTTAGTGAGTATAAATGTATTCCTTCATTCATTTCCCATAAGTCGTAACTTTCATGTGTTATAAATCTTTCTTCACTGTTGCAGTTCCCAAAAGTGACAGACTTCTCATTAGGGACGTTTCTAAAAGGGAAGTTCTCAAAAGTGACAGATTTCCCATTAGGAAACGTCCCCAATGGGAACTTGGTTAGTGCTTGGGTTGCTTTTTGGCACATTTCGTAGGTTTCTTTTAAGAAGTTTATGTCTTTGGTTGTTTTATAGTGTTCGTATACCCCATATATTATGCTTGCAGTTTCGTCTATTTGGTAACCCCAACATGGCGCTAGTCTTCCGTCTGTGTAGAAGCGTTGTTCCCACATTCCGTTTTTGCTTTGGGTTTGTTTACTGAAGTTTGTGTAAAATTTTGTGGTTTGCTCTTGCATTTTTAGTATATCTAATGCTTTTGTTACAAACACAGCGTCTCGTGGCCAACAGTATGAGTATCTTCCACTTTTTGTGCGTGCTTCGTCTATTTCTATTGCTGCTGATATTCCCCCTGTTTCTTCATTTGATAATAGTGGAAATAGTAGTATGCTTCGTACATATACTTTTCGCATTTCTAGGTATTTTTTGTATGTGTTTTCGTTTGCTTGTTCTTCTCCTGTAAGAAGTTTTTGCCATTTCTCTTGCTTAGTGAATATTTGTAGCCCATCATGATTTTTTACAAATTCTTCCCAATATTTTTTTGTACTTTCTTGTTCTTTCTTTGTATCTGTTTTTCTTATTTTTTCTGTTTCTTCTATTATTTCATCAAATTTATATTTTTCATTATTCTCGTTTATATGAATAAATATCTCTATTTCTTTACTTTCTCCTGGTTTTAGCATTCCTATATCAAAACTTACTGCTGAATCGTTTGCCATTCCTATGTAGTCTTTATCGTGTAATATACCTGACTTTATATCTTCATCACTATTGTTTAGGCGATATGATAGTATTGGTGTTTTTGAAAAAATGCTAAATATATAGTCGTGGCTATATTGCATTAATATATCGTTTTCTACTTTTGAGCCTACCATGTTGTTATTGTTTGATAATAGTTTTGAATATATTAGAAAGTTTACATTTAGGTCTATTGTGTTTTCATTTGTAAATGTTAGTTTTTTTATTATGATATCTTTTGTAATTGGCACAAAGTCTGTTTGTAATATTGATAGATTAAAGTATGTGTTTTTTATTTTTGTGTTTATTATGTTTGTGTTTTGCGTGTAATATTGCTCATATTCATTGTTTATATCTTCATGTAAGTATATTATAGCTGAATCATTTACTTTTAAACCTGTATGGATAGTTTCTATAAACTGCCTATAATCTCTTGTAGGGTAAAAAAGCCTTAGCATTTCTCCCTTTTTACTAAAGCTTGCTACTATGTTTTTATTTCCTATTATTGCTTCATTGTAATATTTGTTTTCCATATTTTACTCCATATACCTTCGTTTATTTTAACTATAATTATTCTCTTCTACACTTATAGAAATACTTTGTCCTATATTTGCAGATTTCTTGATAGCCTCTAATATTTGTATAGTATATAATTGCTCAATTGGCTTTGTTGCATCTTCCATAGTCTCTACCATTGGTTTTTCACATATTATATTTTTATTCTTTTTTATAGCATAATCAATCATCTCTTTATGAAATTTATTTGGTGCAGTAATACAAACCAAATCAAGTTCTTCTATATCACAAAGTTCTTTATAGTCAGAGCAAGCAACTGGTATATTATATTTTTCAGCAAATTCTTTACTTCTTTCTAAACTACTCCCTGCAATAGCATAAATTTGTGTATATTTATCAAAAAGTCTAAAACCATTAAGATGTGTTCTTATTCCAACACCTGTTCCAATAATTCCAATTTTAATTTTATTATTCATATAAGTTCCCCTTTTTGTATTAGTTCCCAAAAGGGACAGATTTCCCATTTGGAAACGTCCCCAATGAGAAGCTAGCCTTCCACTATTCTTACAATTTGCTGTTCTAGTTCTTTTATTTTGTCATTTAATTTTTCTATATCCCCATCGTTTGCATCTTCATTTAGCATTTCTTCTTTTACTATTGTGCTCATATCTTCTAGTTCTTCTTTTAGCGTTTGTATTCTTCCTAATACTTCTAATCGGATATATTGTTTTTCGCGTTGTTTTGTGCCTTTTACTCTTCCTAGTCTTTGTACTTCTTCGTTTAATTCATATTGTTCGCCATATTCTGGTATTATTACTGGTATTTCGATTGTTCCTTGTATTTTTTGTTTTAGTACCACTTGGCCTTCTGGCTCTCCATGTACTAAGAATACTGCTTTTGGTTTTGTTATAAATGAATATATGAAGTTTAGTAGCCATTCTTGGTCTGCATGGCCTGAGTACCCTTCTATATATTCTATTCTTGCATTTACGGCTATTTCTTCGCCAAATAGTTTTACTGTTTTTGCTCCATCTACTATTTTTCTTCCTAGGGTTCCTGGTGCTTGGTACCCTACAAATAGTATTGTACTGTTTGGATCCCAAAGGTTATGTTTTAAGTGATGTTTTATTCTTCCTACTTCACACATTCCACTAGCTGATATTATTATTGATGATTCGTTTTTTGCATTTAGCTCTTTTGATTCTTCTGCTGTTCTTGTGAACTGAAGCCCTGGAAATTCTAATGGGTTATCTCCGCTTCTCATTATTTCTTGTGTTTGTTCATCAAATAATTCCATATTATCTTTAAATATCTCTGTTGCAGATATTGCAAGAGGACTATCTACATATACTGGTACTCTCATTAAAGTTTCATATTTTTTTCTAAAATCCTCATCTTGTATTATTTCTTTTAATTGATTTAGTTCATATAGTATTTCTTGTGTTCTTCCTACTGCAAATGAAGGAATTACAACTGTTCCTCCTTTGTCTAAGGTTTCTGAAACTATCTTTAAAAATTCAGTTGCTTTATTTTCATCTCTATTATGAAGTCTTCCACCATAGGTTGATTCCATTACTAAATAGTCTGTATCTTCTATCATAGTTGGCTCAGATAATAATGGTATATCGTTATTTCCTAAATCACCTGTAAATACTGCCTTTGTTCTTTTTCCATTTTCGTATGCCCATATTTCAATAATAGCTGAGCCTAACATATGACCGGCATCATTAAAACGCACATGTATATTTTCATCTATATCTATTATGTCATCATATTTTACTGGGCAAAATACTTCTAAACTCTTTAGTGCTTCTTCTGCTGTATAAAGTGGTGGAATTGGGTCTAAGCCTTTTCTTACTCTTTTTTTATTTTTCCACTCTATTTCCATTTCTTGAATGTGACCACTATCTGGTAACATTATAGAACATAAATCACAAGTTGCCTTTGTAGCATATATAGTTTTTCTAAAACCTTCATTATATAGCTTTGGTATTCTTCCTGAGTGGTCTATGTGTGCATGAGTAAGTAGCATGAAATCTAATTCATTTACATCAAATGCAAAAGGTGATGAATTCTCCCATTCATCTTGTGCTGCACCTTGATACATTCCACAGTCAACCAAAAACTTTTTACCTGCCGCTTCTACTAAAAAGTTAGAGCCAGTAACAGTTTTAGTTGCTCCTAAAAAAGTAATTTTCATAAAAATTCTTCCTTTCCAAAAGGGACACCCCTTTTTCGAAAATTTTTGCTAAAAGGGACAACCTTTTAACAAATTATATTAATTTGTTTATGTTTATTTTTAATACTATTTTGAAGGAGTGTCCCTTTTAGCAATTTTTTTAAAAAAGGACGTCCCTTTTGGCTGATTTATTGCCATATTTTTATTTTTTTGTTTAGTTTTACGCTTAGTTCGGTTTTCTCGGTTATTTGGATTTGCTTTGTTTCATCGTGCGTGTTTCCGTCATATATGTTTAGGGTTAGTATTCCTTTTGTATATTTCAGTGTGTATACGGTTTCACTTAAGTCTATTATTTTGCTTGTAAATATCTGTTTTAATATTTGATAATTTGTTTCTTCATCTTCACTAAATTTTGTTAGTATTTTTTGTTCACATACTTTTTTTATTAGTTTTCTTTCTATTTCCCCATTTTCTTTTGTTACTATTGGTGGTATTAGTTTGTAGTATCTTAATTCGTATATTATTTTTTCTATTTGACTTTTTTCATTTGCTTTTTCTATCTTTTCTAATATGCATTCTAAAAATATTTCTTCTAATTCTTTTAGTAGTCTTACTGTGTTTTTATTACTCATTTCTTCTATTTGTATACGTTCATAGAATTCTAACTTTTCTTGCATGGTTCTTTTTATTTCTATAAATTGCTCGGGTTCCATTTTTGTATTTATGTTTTTTATTTCTTTTAATAGTTTTTCTCTTTGCTTTTCATACATTAATTTGAAATGGCTTACACTAAATATTTTTTCTTTATTTGGAAGCTTTTTGTTTGTGTTTTCATATTGTTCTTTTAATGCTTTTTCATCGTTTAATATTGTATCTATATCTTTTATTTGTTTAGTTATTTTTTTCTTTTGAAGTGATAATTCTTCTAAAAATGTTTTGTTGTTTTTCATTTTTTGTAATTCTTCATTTATTTTTGCTATTTCTTTACTTATTTTTTCTTTATATTCTTTATCACTTTTTGAATTTTCTAGTATGATTATTTGTATTAAACTTTCAAAGAATTTTTTTGTTTTTTCTTTTCCATATAATTTATAAAATCTTGTTACTATTTCTTCTACATAGTCTTTTTGTTCTTGCATTTCTTTTTTTGTTATTCCATAATTTTCATTATATTTACTGCTAAGTATTACATTACTTGGAATTTCGTCTGTTTCTTCACTTTTTCTATTGTTTACCCATGTATCTACTATTTTGCTTCCTATTAATATTATTAGTAATTGATATAATTTATTATATATTATATTTTTCATTTCAATTGTTGTTATATCCCATGACCATCCATTGAAGTCTCTTATTACTTCTAATGAGTTCATATTGTTTCCTATTTTTAGTAGTTCTTTTATTGGCTTTTCTATTAGTTCGTATTTTTCATTTAGTTGTATGTCTTGTTGCCTCATTTGCAGAATTGCATCTAATATACTTTTTTCGTTTTGAAAAGTTTTTATTTTTTTATTTTCTTTGTCTACTATACAATTTATATTGTTTTCATATAGATTTTTCCCCTCTTCTGAAAGTGGTTTTATTATTTGTATTTCGTCACATTTTTCTTTTATTGTTTCTAATATTTCTTCTACAAATTGTTTTTTTTCACATACATTTACCTTTACTTTTTTGTAGTCTTCATAGGCATTTTCAATTTTGTATAGCATGCTTAAAAGAAGGTTTTTTACATCACTTGAAAAAGCCTTCTTTTCTAGTATTATTTCTAATTCGTTATTATAGTCTTTTATTATTTTTGAAAAAATATCTTTTGGCATTTTTTCTTACCTTTCTTTTGTGTATTACATTTTTAACATTTATCTATTACAATCAATGGTACATATATTTCATCATCTGAATATCCTGCGTGTTGTGATTTTAGTACTTCGTCTCCATCTGTTACTATGCATTTATTTGAATTTTCTGCTATTGCTATAAAATCTCCTATTGCTTCTCTAAATAATTCGTTTTCTTCTCCTTCTCCAAATAAATGACTTTCTATTATTTCTTTCTTTGAATATAGTTTAAAATCCTTGCTAAAGTTTTTATTAAACTCCTCAATAAATTGCTCTTTATAATCTTGCTTTATTTTAAATGATACTGCTCTTTGTTCTAGTGAAGTAGTTCTTTCTAGCGTTTCTGTTATTTTTGGGTAGTCTTTTAAATAAATATGCTCTATTTGTTTATGCCCATGGTCTGCTATAATTATTATAATGCTATCACTTAGATTTTTGCATAATTGCTCTACTTTAGTATTTCTTATTTTTATTAGTTTTTTTACTTTTTCATCATCTGGTCCAAAGTCATGCATTGAATGGTCTGGCTCATTATCATATGCGTAGATATACCTTTTTCCTTCTTTATTACACTCTTTTTTTATAATTTCTAGCATTTCGTCTAGACTATTATACTTGTTTTCTCCAAAAGGAAATAGCTCGACTGCCTCATATTCTGTATCTTCTTTTATTTCATCGACTATGGTCTTTTGTACTAGCTTATCTTTTACTTTTAGGAAATTATTGCTTACTTCTTCTTTTCCTTTTTCACTATTTAAGAATACAGTTATTGTTTCATCAATAGGTGCTATATACATATTCCAACCAAGCCAACCATGTTCAATTGGATTTAAACCCGTACGAATTGATGTTGTTGCTGCAGTTGTTGTTGCTGGGAATACTGTTGTTATTTCTTTAATTTTGTTTTTAATAAAGAATGAATTTTCATCTAATGTTCTATCTAATATTTTTGAGCCCATTCCATCAAATAACATAAGTACAACATTTTTAGGTTGTTTTTCATTTAGTAGTTTGTCTATATATTCTATTGAATTATGTCTTGTGTTTAATCCAAAATATTTTTGAATTGAACAAGCTAAGTTTGTTAAACATTCATTATAATTATTCTTTACTAGCATTTATATTTTTTCTCCTTTATTATATCGTTTTGTATTTTTGCTTATATATTTCAATTAGGTCTAGGTCGTTTTGATTTTCTGGTAGTTTATTTATATCAAAAAACCTCATATCTTTTGATTCACTATCCCATTTTAGCTCTCCAGAATAATTTTTTATACAATATAATGCTGTATTGTTAATTACTACATCTCCATTTGGATATTCGTTTCTTCTACTTGAGCCCGAAACTATATCTATAAGTTGTAAATCTTCTTCCTTTACGTCTAAGTTAGTTTCTTCTTTAATTTCTCTAATCACTGTATCTTGAAATCTTTCTCCTAATTCTTGGCAACCTCCTGGTAATCCCCATTTGTCACGGTCAGCTCTACTTTGTAATAATATTTGACTTTTATCATTTACAATAATAGCAGCTGCTCCATCTTGTAATAGTACAAATTTGTGTTTTAGTTTTCCCATGCATAATCGTGTGAATACAGGATATCCAATAATGTTACTTAATTCTATAATTTCGTTTGCTGATAGTTGTTCTATTATTTGTATCAATTCTTCATATGATAGGCTTCTTTTTTCTTGTGTTGAGAGTTTTTTTATTTTATTTAGAATATCTTTATTGTTCATATTTCATTTTCCTTTTCCTTTATTCTTATAAATTAATACTCTATTTATCTTCATAATTACATAATAGGCAATCAACATGGTCTGCTTTACTAACTATTTTTGCTTCTATCGTAGTTGGTATGACTAATGCTCCATCTGTTGTAATTTTATCACTCCCCGACATATGACTTGCTATTATATGTAAAATATCAATTTTGATTTCTTCATTTATATTTTCACTTAAATATTCAGAAACAATTTTCATTCCTAAGTATGAATGTTGAACTTTGCATGCATAAATAGTAGATGGATTTTTTAACTGTCTTTCATCGTTCCATTCTTGATAAGTAACAGTTTTACCAATATCATGTAAACATGCTCCACAAATTATTAAGTCCATATTTATTTTTTTACCGCTTGCTTTAGCAATACTAATTGCATATTCAGTAGTTTCTAGTAAATGACATAATAGTCCACCTTTAAAAAAATGATGATTTCCCTGATAATATTCTCCATTTTCCATTCTATCTGGTGAACCAGCTCTACTCATTAAATCTTCTTTTTTGTCAATTAATAATTTCTTTACTGCTTCTCTTAATTCTTTGTCTGTTACTTCATTTACATATTCTATTAATTTAATAAATTTTCCTTCTAATTGTTCTTTATTCATTTTGTATTACCTTTCAAATTATTTTTTCATATTTCTAATTTTTATTCTTTTAGCAATGCGTTGGTGAGCTGGTCGCCCATGGGTGCGACCCCTACATTTTAATTATTCATTTTAGCAATTTCATTTGAGATGCGGGCGATTGATAATCGCCCCTACATTTTTTTCAATGTTTGTTATATGCTTTAGTATTCTTCTTGGTTTGAATTTAGTGCTCCTATTTTCTTTATTGTGTCCATTGCTTTTGCTACTTCTGAGGCTGGTTCGGCTGGAGTGACTACTGGGGCTGTTCCCATTTTTAATTCTTTCCATCTTTCTTTGCTCATTAGCACTTCACGTGGTTTACTTCCTTGGTAACCTGATATTATTCCTCTTTCTTCCATTTGGTCTATTATTCTTCCTGCTCTTGCATAGCCTACTTTGAATCTTCTTTGAATAAATGATGTTGAGGCTTGTCCTGTTTCTACTACCACTTCTATTGCGTCCATTAGGAATGGGTCGGTGTCATCTTCGGAAGCTTCTTCTACCATTTCTCTATCTGATTTATTTGCGTTTTCTATGCTTTCTATTATATCTTCATTATATTTTGGTTCACCTTCTGTTTTTACGAAGTCTACTATTTTTTCTACTTCGCTATCTGATACGAAGGCTCCTTGTATTCTTACTGGTTTTGGTGCTCCTGCTGGGTAGAATAGCATGTCTCCTTTTCCTAGTAGTTTTTCTGCTCCTACCATATCTAGTATTGTTCTTGAGTCTACTTGTGATGATACTGCAAATGCTATTCTTGATGGTATGTTTGCTTTAATTAGACCTGTTATTACATCTACTGATGGTCTTTGTGTCGCTATTACTAAGTGCATTCCTGCAGCCCTTGCTTTTTGTGCTAGTCTACATATTGCATCTTCTACGTCATTTTTTGCTACCATCATTAAGTCTGCAAGCTCATCTATTATTATTACTATGTGTGGAAGTGTTCCTATTTCACTTTCTTTTTTTACTGCTTCATTATATCCTTTTAGGTCTCTTACACCTTTGGCTGCAAATGTGGCATACCTATTTTCCATTTCCTGTACTGCCCATGCTAATGCCCCTGCTGCTTTTCTTGGGTCTGTTACTACTGGTATTAGTAGGTGTGGTATACCATTATATACTGATAGTTCTACTATTTTTGGGTCTACCATTACTAGTTTTACTTCACTTGGCTTTGCTTTATATATTATACTTGATATTAATGTGTTTATACATACTGACTTTCCTGAGCCTGTTGCTCCTGCTATCATTACATGTGGCATTTTTGCTATATCTGTTATTATTTCTTCTCCTGCAACGTCTTTTCCTAATGCAAATGCTAATTTTGATTTATGTGATGCAAATTTTTCAGTATCTACTATATCTCTAAAGTGAACCACTTCATTTTCTTTATTTGGTATTTCTATTCCTACTGCTTGTTTCCCTGGTATTGGTGCTTCTATTCTTATACTTTCTGCTGCTAGGTTTAGTGCTATATCATCTGCTAAGTTTGCTATTTTACTAACACGTACACCTTCTGCTGGTTTTAATTCATATCTTGTTATTGCTGGTCCTACTGACACATTTTCTACCTTTGCTGATACTCCAAAACTATATAGAGTTTTTTGAAGTTTTGTTGCTGTGTCTGTTACTGCTTTTTTTCCACCCTTTATTCCTTTTGTTTCTCCTTGGCTTAAAAGTTCTATTGGTGGAAATTCGTAGTTGTCTTCTTCTATTATTTTTGTGTGTTCTAAATTTAACACTTCTTTTACTTTTTCTTCTTTTGTTTCTACTTCTTGTTTGAATAAGTTGTTTTCTATAACATTTGGTTTGAATGGTTCATTTTCTAAGCCTAGAGGTACTAGGTCATCTTTGTCATGATTATATTTCTTTAACTTTTTATTGTCTTCTAATCCATTTAAGTTTATTGTTAATTGATTTTCATCAATTTCCATTGCTTTTCTTTTTGCTTCTTCTCTTTCACGAATTCTTCTTTCTTTTAAAGTTTCTTTTCTTGGCGCTACTTCTACCACATTATTTAATTTTGCTTCTTTTTTTTGTCTTTCTCTATCTTTTCTTTTTTCTTCTCTTCTTTCTTCTAGGCTATCTACTGCATTTGCAATTAATTCTGATGGTTTTATTGCAAACATGAATATTACTAATACTATTGCTACACCTATTGTTAATATTATAGTTCCTAGTGAACCTATTAGGTTAATTAGTGGTACTGCAAGTGCTGTTCCGAATTATGCCTCCTCCAATATCTCTTTCTCCTAGGTAATAGGCTTGCTCCATTATTTTTGTTATATCTTTAGAAATGTTAATGTTTCCTGCTGATATTTGGAATACGCTAAGCATTATTGCAATACATAATAAAAATATTGTGTATTGTAATAATTTCGTTGATAGATATTGCCTTTCCTTATGTGTAGCAACATATATTGCTATTGCAAATATTCCAAGTGGCACTATGTATTTTATTATTCCCATTATTCCACCTAAGGCTGGACTTAGGTGCTCCCCTATAAAACCTGATTTCATATATATTAATACTGCAAGTAGGATGCTTATTATTATCATCGATACTACTGCTACATCTATACTTACTTTTTTTTGTTTTTTTCTTCCTCTTTTGGCCATTTTTGAGCTTCCTTTCGTTTTTATAATAATCCCATTTTTATAGGTTAATTCTATCATTAGTGTGTTTTATTTGCAAGGAGAATTAGGGAATTTTAGAAAAAATAATAAACTCATTTTACTATTCACAGTCAAAAGTAATTTATTTTAACGCAGAACTTAATCGATGATATTTACAATTAATTATTGGCATATGCTAGTTTAGAGCCAAGCAATCAAGCAATCTGGTCGTTTCTGCGCTACAAACATTAATATCTCTAAAAGAAGTTCTAAACACTTGCAATATGCTATTACTTACGTATATAGTATTATTATTTATAATAACACTACATTCTATAACTATTATGCTACAAAATATTCAGAAGGTAAAGGATTTCGCAATGCAATTGATCATGTTAGTAATAAATTAGTTAGAGTTATTTTTAAAATTTTAACTGAAAATATACCATCTAATTTAAATTAATAAATTTTCAAAGTACATATTTTATTTAACAGTTTTAAAACTGTTATTTTTTATGTGTCCTTTTAATTATAATTTCTTTCAAAATCTTTTCATGTTTTTATTGACATTACATAGTTATTCTATAATTTGATATTAAAATGCTCTACTTTCCTATTATAGAATAAAGCTCTGTGCCTATTGACACCTATGTTTGTATACTACTTTTCCAAATTTTATTTCGTTTAATTTCTTTTGTATTTCCATTATTACAAGTGGTGTAAATGATATTATTATTGTGTATAACCATTGTACTTTATTTAATGGAACTAATTTGAATATTTCTGCTATTTGCGGAATTATAACTACTATCACTTGCATTAATGTTCCTAAAATAAATGCTCCTATTAAATATTTATTTTCAAATATTCCGTGCTTTAAATATAGATTCTTCTGATTTTATATTAAAGCAATGTACTAATTCTAACATTCCTAAGGCTACAAATGCCATTGTTCTTCCTACTTCTACTCCATGTAGGTTATTTCCTAAACTGAATGCTAAAAGTGTAAGCATTCCTATCATTGTTCCTTCTATGAAAATTTTGCTCCATAGTCCGTCTGCAAATAAACTTTTTTTACTATCTCTTGGCTTTTTATTCATAATGTCTTTATCTACTGGTTCTAATCCCAATGCTATTGCTGGAAGTGAGTCTGTTACTAGGTTTATCCATAGTAGCTGAATTGCTAAAAGCGGAGATTTTAAACCTAATACTAAGCCCATGAATATTGTTACTATTTCTCCTATATTAGTTGAAATTAAGAAGTGTATTGCTTTTCGTATATTATCATATATATTTCTTCCTTGTTTTACAGCTTCTACTATTGTTACAAAATTATCGTCTGCTAAAACCATATCTGCTGCATTTTTTGCTACATCTGTGCCGTTTTTCCCCATTGCTATACCTATATTTGCATTTTTTAATGCTGGGCTATCATTTACTCCGTCTCCTGTCATTGCTACTACCGCACCTGTACTTTGGTATGCTTTTACAATTCTTACTTTATCTTCTGGTGATACTCTTGCAAATACTGAGTATTTCATTATATCTTTTTCTAATATATTTTGTGGAATATTTTTAAGCTCTGCTCCTGTTATTGCTAAATCATATCTGCTTAATATACCTAAATTACTTGCTATCGCTTTAGCAGTTGTAATGTGATCTCCTGTAATCATTACTGTTTTTATTCCAGCTTTTTTACAAGTTGCTACTGCTTCTTTTACACCCTCTCTTGGCGGGTCTATCATTCCAATTAATCCTACAAATACTAAATCTTCCTCTTTTATATTGGCTGAATCAGCTACCTTTTTGTACGCTACTGCTATTACTCTTAAGGCTTTTTCTGCCATCTTATTATTGTTTTGTTCTATTTTTTCTATTATATTTGATGATAATGTTAATTCTGTATTTCCATCAAAATATTTAGTGCATTTTTTTAGTAGTACATCTGGCGCTCCCTTTGTAATGCTTATATATTCATCGTCATTCTTATGCACTGTTGTCATCATTTTTCTTGTAGAATCAAATGGAATGTCATTTACTCTTGTTTTTAATTTATAAAGTTCTAATTTGTTAATATTTTTTTCAAGTGCTGCATTTACAATTGCTACTTCTGTTGGTTCTCCTATTCCTGCTAGTTTTTGATTCTTTACTTCAATATTTACATCTGTACACATTGCTCCTAGCTCTAATATTTTCTCTTCTTTTGCTCCTACACTATACATTTGTACTACTTGCATTTTATTTTGGGTTAAAGTTCCTGTTTTATCAGAGCATATTACACTTGCTCCTCCTAAAGTCTCTACTGCTGGCAGTTTTCTTATAATACTATTTTTTCTTGCCATTTTTGTTACACCTATTGATAATACTATTGTTACTATTGCTGGCAAGCCTTCTGGTATTGCTGCTACTGCTAAACCTACTGATGTCATAAACATTTCTACTGGTGGAATTTTTTTAAATAGCCCTATTACAAATATTAGTGCACATATAATTAAACATGCTATTCCTAAAGTTTTGCCCACTTCTGCAAGTTTTTTTTGTATTGGAGTTTCTGGCGATTTATCTTCTATTATCATATTTGCAATTTTTCCTACTTTGGTGTTCATTCCCGTTTCGGTAACTACAGCTTCTGCATGTCCATTTACAATAATGCATGAAGAAAACACCATATTTAGCATATCTCCTATTGGTACGTCTTTATCTAGAATTACATTTTCGTCTTTTAGTACTGGCAGAGTTTCCCCTGTTAAACTTGCTTCTTCTACTTTTAAGTTTGAAGTTTTTATAAGCCTTGCATCTGCTGGCACATAATTTCCTGCTTCTAACAAAACTATATCTCCTGGTACTACTTCTTCTGCTTTTATAGTAACTATTTTGCCATTTCTTTTTACTTTTGCAAGTGGAGCTGTCATGGTTTTTAATGCTTCTAAACTTTTTTCTGCTTTTGCTTCTTGCACAACTCCCATTATTGCATTTAATACTACAATTGCAATAATTATAATTGAATCTATGTAATCTCCACTTCCATCCATTTTGGCAACTAATGCTGAAATTATTGATGCAATTATTAAAATAATAATCATAAAATCATTAAATTGCTTTATAAATTTTATGAATATGCTTTCTTTCTTTTTATCAGCTAATTTGTTTTCTCCAAAATGCTTCTTTCTTTCTTCTACTTCATTTTCTGTAAGCCCGCTACTTACGTTTGTCCTAAAGTTTTCCTCTACTTCATTGATAGCTTTTGTATGCCACATAAAAAACACTCTCCTTTGCTTAAAAACATATTTCTTTTATATGTATATGTTCTTGTCCACAAATTATGAGTGTTTTGTTTATTATTTAGTTTTTAATTATTATCTACTATTTGCAAGTTTCATTGAAAGAAGTTTCCTAATATTGTTTTCTTCTATTGTTATACTCTATGCTTTTTTATTAGCAAAAATAAATTTGATGCAAATTATTAATAACTAATTTTCATAAATTCATTTACAATAATAACTAAATTATATAAAATTAATTATATAAATAAATAATAGATGAAAATAAAATATAAAATTAAAGGAGACCAACTATGAAAAGTAAAGAATATAAATTTAAGGAATTTGCAGCAATTACACTTATTTCACTAGTAATAACAATAATAATTTTAATAATATTATCAAGTATAGCAATATATTTAAGCTTAGGAAATAATGGGATATTTACAAGAGCAAAACAAGCAAAAGAGGTAACTAATAAACAAGAGGCAACTGAAATAATAAACTTAAAAATAACAACAGCTCAAATGAATAAATATTCGGAAGAACAAAGAATGCCGACTTTAAAAGAGTTATCATTATCACTTGGAATGGATAAAGAAATACAATATGTAACAGAACAAAGTAAGAAAAAAGCAAGTACAGAATATAATGTTACAAGTGAAAAACCTAGTTCAATATACACAAAATTAAAGGAATACCCATATGAATTTGAAATAAATAGTATGTTACAATTGGCAAGCATAGATGGAATAAAAATAGCCCAAAATACAAATAATATTATAGATTATGCAGATAGTAATAATGAAGTGATTTTGTCAAAAAAAGTAGAAGTTACTGCGAAAAATTCTAATTGGTTTAATATTTATGTTGAAGGTCCAGAAATTGAAGCTGGTACATGGTTGATATTTATAGATATAGAAGATAAGGAAGATACCAGTGCTCATAATACCATAATATTGGGAACAGGTTGTTCTTCAAACTCTGTAACTAATGTTTGGGCAGGTACTAATCATACTAATGGATACTATAAAGGAGAAAAAACAAAATTAAAAGCAAATATATTCAATGATAGTACTAAAACTAGAAATTATACTATAACATTTAAAGCATTAAAACTATCAAACACATATTAATAAAGCAAATAGAAAATATAGTGTTACAAGTTATATAAAACAAAAGTAATAAAAATTAAATCGTATAACAAAAAGTCATAGAAGAATATAAAAAAACAGCAAATTCGCTGTTTTTTAATTTAGATATTTACCTACTATTTGCAAGTTTCATTGAAAGAAGTTTACTTATTCCGTTTTCTTCCATTGTTACGCCATATACTGTATCTGCTGATTCCATTGTTCCTTTTCTGTGTGTTATTACTAAGAATTGAGTTTCACTACTAAATTTCTTTAAGTAGTCTGCAAATCTATATACGTTTACATCATCTAGTGCTGCTTCTATTTCGTCTAATATGCAGAATGGTGCTGGGTTTATTTTTAGTATTGCAAATAGAAGTGCTATTGCTGTAAATGCTCTTTCCCCTCCTGATAGTAGCATCATATTTTGAAGTTTCTTTCCTGTTGGTTGTACTTTAATGTCAATTCCACATTCTAGAATGTTTGATTCATCTTCTAGTATTAACTCTGCTTTTCCTCCACCAAATAGTTCAACAAATACTTCATTAAAGTTTTTATTTATTACTGTAAATTTTTCTGCAAATTGTGTTTTCATTGTATCTGTCATTTCTGCTATTATTTTTCTTAGTTTTCCTGCAGTATTGTCTAAATCTAAACGTTGTTCACACATAAAGTCATATCTTTCTTTTGTTTTCTTATATTCTTCTATTGAATCTATATTAATGCTTCCTAAGTTTTTAATTTTATTTCGTAAATTGTGAACTTCTTTAGTTGCAGCTGCAATATTTGTTGGTTTTTTATATTCTTGCGCGTTGTTTGGAGTTATTTCATATTCTTCCCACAAGTTATTTACTATTTGTTCAATATCTTGCTCTAATTTTGTTTTCTTTACATCCATTTTTACTATTTGTTCTTTTAAGTCTTCAAGAATTTTAAATTTATCTGCTATTTCATTTTCCATTTGCGTAAGTTTTTCATTTTTCTCTACTCTCGTATTTTTTAGTTCTTCAACTTTTGCTGATCCATTTTCTACTTCTTGTTTAACTTCTTCTATTTTTGTGTAAAGAGATGTTATATTTTCTTCTAGCTCTTTATTTTCTGTATTTATTGCACTTATTTGCTCTTGTTTATTTTGTATGCTTGTATTACTATTTTCAATATCTTGGTCAATTCTTTCTATCATTTCGTCTATTGACATTTTGCTTTCATCAAATGAAGATACTGAAATTTTTAAGTTTGTAATATCAAAGTTCAAATCATCTATATAACTTTGGCTATCTTTGTTGGCTTTTGCAAACTCTTCTATAACGGCGTTTAGTTCTTCTATTTCTTTTGTAAGCTCTGCCATTTTTGTTTCTTTATATTGCTTATCTTCTCTATTTGCAACTTTTTCATTATCAATTTGCACTACTTCATCTTTTAGTTTTTGAAGCCTTGTTTCTATTTTAGAAATATTTTCTTCTATTGAAACCATTTTTTGTTTTTCTGTTGCATATACTATGTCTATTTCTTTTAGGTTATTTTCTAATTCTTCTGAATTTTTAAGTACATTTTGGATAGATTTTTCGTAATTGTTTCTTTCTTCAGTTGTTTCTTCTATTTGTTTTTCTATTTTCTTTATTTGTTTTTCTAGACTTTCAATTTCTCTTGTTCTTCCTAAAATGTTTACTGTTTTTTTAGCTACACTTCCACCTGTCATTGCTCCTGATGGATTTATTAAATCTCCACTTAATGTTACTATTCTAAATGAATATCCATTCTTTTTTGCTAAAGCTATAGCATTATTCATATCATCTACAATAACTGTTTTTCCTAATAAATTTAGAACAATTTGCTCATATTTTTTATTGTATTTAACTAAGTCTGATGCTATTCCTATTACTCCATTTACTTTGTTTATTTTGTCTAGTTTTTTACCTTTAACCGCTGTAATTGGTAGGAATGATGCTCTACCTAAGTTTTCTTTTCTTAAATGCTCTATTAGTTTTTTTGCATCTTCTTCTGTTTCTGTTACTATGTTTTGAAGAGCTACACCCAAACACATTTCAATTGCTGTTTCATATTCTTGTGGTGCTGATATGATGTTTGCTAAAACTCCATTTACACCCTTTTTCAAGCTACTATTTTTATCACATTCTAATAATAAATTTTTAACACTTTTTGTGTATCCTTCTTTTTCTTTTTCTGTTTCTATTAAAAATTTTAGTCTTGAGTCTTTCATTCTTAAATCATAGCTTAGGTTGTTAATTTTAGTGTCATATTCTTTTAATTTTGATACACTTTCTTCTTTTTGACTGTGCATATCTTCTATTTTCTTTACTGCTTCATTTCTAGCCTGCTCTATTTCGTAAAAACCTTTTGATAATTCTTGTTTTTGCATACGTGCTTCGTCTAGTTCTGAAATTGACCCATTTATTTCTTGTTTTACTGTTTTTTGTCTTTTTTCTAAATTTTCGTAATTTACATCTTCACCATTAATTTCACTTGCTAGTTCATATTTTGCATCTATATTTTGTTCTACTTTTTGTTTTTTTGCTTCCATTTCAAGTTCTTTGTCCGATAGTTTTTTTGTTAATTCTGCAAGCTGTGCTTCTTTTTCTTGTAATTCTTTTTCGAATTTTTCTCTGTTTGTGTTTAAGTTTATTTTCTTTTCTTGTTTTTGTTTTTTCTCTTCTTGTAATTCATTTATTCTTATTTTCACTTCTTCTATTTCATTTGTAAAGCGTTCACTGTTTTGTTTGTTGTTTTCAATTCTTTCTTTTGCAACATTTATGTCTGAATTTATTTTTTCAATTTTATTTGTGCTTTCAAAACCTATATTTTGCATTTCTTCTATTTTTGCAGTGATTTCATCTATTTCATGTTTTAATTCTTCTTTTAAATTACGTGCTTGTTCTTGCTTTTTATCTTCTTCTTCATATTGCGTATTTATTATTTCTTCGTCTTTTACTATTTCTTCTAGTTTTTTTCTATAAGTTTCTATATTATATACAAATAAACCCACTTCTATATTTTTTAATTCTTCACGCAAATCTAAAAATTTCTTTGCTTTTTCAGATTGTATTTTAAGTGGTTCTATTGTACCTTCAATTTCAGATAAAATATCATTTATTCTAAGTAAGTTTAATTTAGTTTGCTCTAACTTCTTCTCACTTTCTTGCTTTCTTGTTCTATATTTTACAATTCCTGCTGCTTCTTCAAATATTTTTCTTCTATCTTCAGATTTATTGCTTAATATTTCATCTATTTTACCTTGACCTATTATAGAATATCCATCTTTTCCAATACCTGTGTCCATAAATAGTTCCACAATATCTTTCAAACGACATGGTACTTTATTTATAAAATAGCCTGTTTCACCACTTCTATATATTTTTCTAGTAACTGTTACTTCATTAAATTCTATTGGCAGCTTTCCATCGCTATTATCTATTACAATTGATGCTTCTGCAAAACCCAATGATTTTCTATTTTGAGTTCCAGCAAAAATAATATCAGAAGAACTTGACCCCCTTAAGGATTTCATACTTTGTTCTCCTAATACCCATCTAATTGAATCTGATATATTACTTTTTCCTGAACCATTTGGACCTATTACAGATGTAATTCCTGGTCTAAACTCTAATACTGTTTTATCTGCAAATGATTTAAAGCCTTGTAGTTCTAATCTTTTTAAATACATTTTTATATCCACCCATTCTTGCTTTTATTTTTTGCTATAATATGCTAAAATTATATATTTTTAGAGGCTTTTTGTCAAGAAAAAAACGCCTTAAAAGCGTTTTTTACTTGATTTTCTTTTTTATTTATTTTACTCACTTAAACTTAATATCCAAGCAGTATCTTCTGTTATATGCGTTGCTTGTCCTTCATTTGCCGTTGCTTTAACATTTGCTTTAATTGTAACTACTGGACGAATTCCAATGTTACCTAGAGAACTGCTTAAATTATATCCATTTGCATCAATTCTTCCTAAGAAAACAAATGGAGAAGAATAGTATACTTTATAATAATAAATATATTCTACTCCTATACCTCTCAATGTAGAATTTCGATTAACCCCTAATATTTCATTTGTAGTTATACAATGTGCTGATCCTTGTTCTGCATAATTTGTATTTACAGCATCTGTTGAACAGTCTTCATACATTGTCCAGTTTCTATATTGTCCTAAAATATTAATAGTTCCTTTTAAATCAGAATCATTATGAACAGATCTTGGCACGTAATATCCTTCAGGTGTTCCTGCATGAACTATATTTATTGTTCCATCTGAATTTTTACTTAGTACTCTCCAACCACCATTATATACAGGATTTGCATTATATTGTGTTGGGTTAATACCGTTATCTTTACTCTGGCCTACTCCAAACCCACCAAATTTTTCTGAAGTTGTTGGTAATGATGATCCAGAATAATAGTTTCCAACTTTATTTATATCTTCCTCTGTCCAGTTTCCTACTGAATAATTTACGAAATCTCCTATATTAACTAAGTCTGATATACTAGTTTTTATAACAATATCTTTACTGAAAGTTTGTCCATCTTTTGTTTTTACTGTTACTGGATAATTTTGTTCTAAAGCAACTCTTATATCTTTTGTTAATGTTTTTCTAGGTTTAGTAGGTGTCACTGTAGTTTTACTCCCATCTTCATTTGTAAATGTTACACTTTCTATTTCTATATTACTTTCTATTTTCACTAAGATGTTTGCAAATCCATTTCCTAATCTTTGTCTTACTTCTACATTAATTATATTTTCTTCTATTTTAGCTTCATCTTGTTTTTTTGTTTCTAGTTTTTTTATACTAATTTGTGTTATTTTAATTCCAATATTTGCCAATAAAATTATAGCTAATATTAGAATAATAATGTATAAACTTTTTTTATTCTTCAAAAATTTCATTAATAGTGTCTCCTTATCTTACGTTTACTTATATATATTATATTTAATTTTATTTTATCTGTCAACCTGTAAACACATTAAACAAAATATTTATCTTCTTTAGTTGTTTTTTATTATCCATTGTGATATTATTTTATTGAAGTTACAAAAGAAAGAGGTTTTCTATGAAAAAATTAGATATAGATTTTTATAATTCTACTAATTTAAAATCTTATAATTTAGATGCTGTTATGAAATATCAGCTTTCTATGCTTGATAGAATGGATGTTTTTACAAGAAGGCATAGTGAAAATGTTGCTAATTTGGTTTGTAGAATTTGTGAATATTTGCATTGCAATAAGGTATTTACTATTCATGCTACTATTTGTGCTTATTTACATGATGTTGGAAAACTTTTTATTCCACCAGAAATTATAAATAAGCCTGGGAAACTTACAGATGAAGAATATGAAATTATAAAATCACACACTACTTTAGGTTATGAAATGTGTATGAAGGATTTAAAATTACGTCCTTATGCAGATGGTGCTTATTATCATCACGAATCTTTAAATGGTTCACGGTTACCCTCAAGGTCTTACAAAAAAGGACATTCCATATGTGGCTCAAATTATTAGAGTTGCTGATGAATATGATGCTATTGTTACTAAAAGGCAGTATACTACTCACGTTAATATTTCTGAAACTTTGAAAGATTTAATAAAAGACGCTAAACCTACTGACTATATAAAAACAGTTGCTTTAGATGTTGTAAGAGAAAATTATAAAGTTGGAAAAATTAATCCTAAAGCTTTAAAAGCCTTATTTAAAGTTGTTATAGACGATACATTATATGAAATAAGCTGTGTTATCGACTACATTAATTACTTGCATGAACAGATAGATAGATTAGAAAAAATTGAAAAATATGATTTAAAAGCACAGAAAGCAAAAAAAGATAAAGATAAAAACTATTACCACGAAGGTATGAAAATGCTATTTGAACAAGGCGAAAACTTTGAAAATTACAAAAATGTTCTATCTGAATATAGAATGGCAGTAATTACTCGTGAAGATGTTAAGGATAAGTTATATAATGAAATTAGAATTATAAAAAAATTAAAAATTTAGTGACAATGGGACGGAGTTTTTGGCATTAGGGTTTCACGAATTTATATTTAAAAAGTTTTGAAACCCTAATGCCAAAAACTCCGTCCCATTGTCACTATTCTTCTAGACCAAAACTCACGCCTAATGCGTTATTTATTCTACTCATAACATTTTCATCATTTATATGCCCTATTTTTTCTTTTAATCTGCTTTTATCTATTGTTCGTATTTGTTCTGCTAGTACTACTGATTCTGCTTTCAAGCCACCATCACCTAAACCTATATCTATATGTGTTGGTAATTTGTTTTTTCCAGTTTGAGAGGTGATTGCTGCAGCTATTACTGTTGGGCTATGCTTGTTTCCAATATCATTTTGTATAATTATTACTGGTCTTATGCCTCCTTGCTCTGAGCCTATTACTGGGCTTAAATCAGCATAAAACATATCTCCTCTTTTTATTACCATTTGTGAATCACTCCTACTATTTTTTCTATATTTAAGGCTTTGACTTTTGATATATTTTAAATATTTTAAGATATTGCTATCTCTGTATATAATATGTATACTAAAGTTTTTTGGTTAATATCTTGGACTAACATTTTAGTAGGTTTTCCGTGTTTTTTTATCTATATATAGCTTTTTATAGGCTGTATATTTAGTATTATTTTCATCTTTAAATTCTAATATTATTTCATTTTCTTTACTTGTTACTTTTGAATTTTTACATTGTTTATAGTTTTCTATAAAACTATTGAGCCATAAGTTATTATCTACAACATAACTATAATTTTCAAAAGTAGTAGTAAGCTCTAATTTATTATTTATTATTTTTAAATTTGTTCCGTCATACTGGGTTATAACACCTGCTATATTGCTTGGTTCTATAACTTCTTGTGTGCTTATATTATTTGACTTTAATTCTTGTTTTACTACATATTTGCTTTTATTTTTATTCGTTTCTACCTCAATTTCCAATTTTGCTTTATAGGATTTAATATTTAAAATATCCTCAACTATCTCCTCCTCAGATTTGTTAATTTTATTATTTCCGTTTTTTAGGAATTTATAAGCAAAAATTGAAATTAAAACTGCAAGAATTAAAATAATAGCAATTACTATTAGAATAACTTTTTTATTTTTCATAATTACCTCCTTGTAAATAAAAAAACGGAATTAAGAGTTTCTAAGTTCCTTATGTCACTAAGAAACTCTAAATTTCGCATAATTCTCTTCTTAGAAAACTCACCACTATCGTGGATGACTTTCCTAAGAATATAAAAAAGAATAGATAAAATCTATTCTCTTTTTATTTATATTCATATACTTTTAAAGTATTCTGTAAGACAACTTATAAGTTCATCTTTTTTCTCTATTTGATTTACCCTTTGTCTTAAACTTGCCGAATTAGGAAGATTTTTTATATATGCACACATATGCTTTCTTAATTCTTTTATTCCTACAACTTCACCTTTTTGTTCTATCTCTAATTCAATATGTTTTATCATAGTATCTAGTCTCTCTTTTAAGTCTACTTCTTTTATTTTTTCACCTTTTAGGTAAGATATAACCTCTCTAAAAATCCATGGATTTCCAAGTGCTGCTCTTCCTATCATAATTCCATCTACATTAGTTTGTTCAAACATTTTTAAAGCATCTTCTTTTGTTTTTATATCTCCATTTCCTATTACTGGAATACTTACCGCTTCTTTAACTTTTCTTATTATATCCCAATCTGCTATTCCTGTATAATATTCTTCTCTTGTCCTTCCATGAATTATAATTGCATCTGCACCTGCTTTTTCTATTCTTTTTGCCATTTCTACTGCAACTATATTATTATTATCCCAGCCCTTTCTCATTTTTACTGTAACTGGTACTTCCGAATTTTTTACTACTGCTTTTACTATTTCTTCTGCCAAGTCTAAATTTAGCAACAGTTTACTACCATCCCCATTTTTTACAACCTTTGGTGCAGGGCACCCCATATTTATATCTACTATATCTGCTAATTTTGATACATATTTTGCACTATATCCCATAGTTTCTGGGTCACTACCAAATATTTGCATTGAAATTGGCCTTTTTTCATTTTCTGTATCTAATAACAACTTAGTTTTATGGTCATTATAATATAGCCCTTTACTACTTACCATTTCTGTACAAACAAGTGCTGGTCCATATTCTTTTGTAATCATTCTAAATGGTTTATCTGTTACCCCTGCCATTGGTGCTAATAAAATATTGTTTTCTAATTCCACATTTCCTATTTTTAATTTTTTCAAGTACATTTCTTTCCTCTTATTCTATGAATATTGCTTTTTGTCTTCTTCCACTTATATTTAGAAGTAGTGCTATCATTATTAGGTTTGTAAGTAATGAACTTCCTCCATAGCTTACAAATGGAAGTGGTACTCCTGTTATTGGTAATAAGCCTATTGTCATTCCTATGTTTTCTAACATATGGAATAAAAATATTCCTGTAATTCCCATTGCTATATATGAGCCCAAATCATCTTTTGCTGTTTTTGCTACATATATTGATTTTGTAATTAGCACTACATATAGTATTACAATTCCTGCAGTTACTATGAAGCCCATTTCTTCGCCTATTACTGCAAATATAAAATCTGTTGTTTTTGGGTATAGAAAACCTAATTGTGTTTGGTTTCCTTTTAGCAAGCCCATTCCAAATAGTTGACCTGCTCCTATTGCTAGTTTAGATTGTATTATATTATAGCCTGAACCTCTTGGGTCTAAATTAGGGTTTAAGAATACATCTATTCTTGTTTTTGCGTGTTCTGGTAATATGAAGAAATATAATATAGGTAATAATATTACAATTAGTAATATAGATACTATTATATATTTCTTATCTATTCCTGCTGTAAAAAGTATCATAACTGTTGATACTAAAAATGCAAGTGCTGTTCCATAATCTGGCTGTTTTATTATTAATAATACTGGCAGAGCAATTACTATTAATGAAAGCATTAATTTTGTTGGCTTACTTATCTCTTTTCTACCTCTTTGTTGAATTTTAACTACTACTGATGCAAACATTATTATTACAAATATTTTTGCAAATTCTGAGGGTTGTAAGGAAAATGGTCCTATATCAAACCAACTACTTGCTCCATTTACCGATTCTGTAAATAATACTGCAACTAGAAGAACTAGAAATATACCATAAAAAACTGGCGATGCCTTAGCTATTATTTCATAGTCAATAAATATTAATACTATGAATATTGGTATACTAATGCATAGCCACATAATTTGTTTTTTTAATTCCCCATATTCTGTGTTTTGTGTTGCAGAAAATAATGCTACTAAGCCAATTAATATTAATAATATAGTACAGACTAATATTCCCCATTCTATATTTTTAAATATCTTTTTTCTCATTATTTAACCTCTATTTTCTCTGAAGTTTCGGTTTTTTGTGTTTCTTCAACTTCTTTAGGCTCTACATTTTCATTTGGTAGATTTTGGTATTGATCTTCAGTATTTTCTATCAATTTATCTTCTACATTCTCTTCTTCTATTTTTGTATTTTCATTAGGTGTAATTCGGTCTTGCTCTTTGATATCGCTTACAGATTTTACATCTACATCTTCTACTTTTTCTTTCTTAACATTTTCTATTTCTATTTTTGGTTCATCATTTTTAGTAGTTTCTGAATTATTTGTTTCCAAATCATCTACTTCTTTTTCAGTTTCTTCATTAACTACTAATTCTTCTTTTTCTTGTTTTTCAGTTTCAGTAGTTTTTTCTTCTATAGATTTATTTGATTTTTCTTTTTTTCTTTCAATGTTAACTTTTTTTGTCTCATCTTTTAAGCTAACTATTGGAATATTAGCATATAAAGCTGGCGCTCCTGTTGTTCCGTCTGAATTAACTTTGTTTGTAAGTTTTACATCAATAGAATTTTCATCTACATCTATATATTTTTTTATTACTTCTATTATTTCTTGTTTCATCATTTCTAAAAAGTCTGCTGAGACATTAGCTCTATCTTGCATCAATACTAAATGTAATCTTTCTTTTGCAGTATCTTTAGAGTCCTTTTTAGTATCTTTAGAAAATTTTTTGAAAAAATTAATTATATTATCGAACATTATATTTCCTCCAATTTAAGTCTATTTTTTTGAAAAAATACTTTTTATTTTAGCCCAAAATCCTTTTTCTCTTCCTGGAATTGTTACTTCTACATTTTCTCCTAGTATTCTTCTAGCTATTTCTGTATATGATTTTCCAGATGGAGCTTTATGATTAGATACTACTGGCTCTCCTTTGTTTGTTTGTGTAATTATATATTCATCATCTGGTACTACACCTATTAAGTCTATTGATAATAAATCTACTATATCTTCTACATCCATCATTTCGCCTTTTTTAACCATGTTTGGACGTAACCTATTTATTACTAATTCTGGATTTTTTATTTCTGATGCTTCTAATAAACCGATAATTCTATCAGCATCTCTTATTGCAGATATTTCTGCTGTTGTTACTACAACTGCTCTATCTGCACCAGCTATTGCATTTTTGAAACCTTGTTCTATTCCTGCTGGGCAATCTATTAATATATAATCAAATTCTTCTTTTAATTTAGAAGTTAATTCTTTCATTTGTTCTTCATTTATAGCACTTTTATCTCTTGTTTGTGCTGCTGGAAGTAAGAATAATTCGTTAAAACGCTTGTCCTTAATTAAAGCTTGTCTTAATTTACATTTTTCTTCTACAACATCTACTATATCATAAACTATTCTATTTTCTAAGCCCATAACTACATCTAAATTTCTTAGTCCAATATCAGTATCTATTAATACTACTTTTTTTCCTTTTAAAGCTAATGCTGAACCTAAGTTAGCTGTTGTTGTTGTTTTTCCAACTCCACCTTTTCCAGATGTAATAACTACAACTTCTCCCATAATTTCCTCCTTGTTTTTTCTATAAAATCTTTTTTATTTATAAAATTAAAACTTATTTAATCTTTATTATAATATACGGAAATACATAAAAAGTCAATGAATATTACAGAAATATTTCAATTTTAATTTGTGATAATAAAAGATTTTAAAAATTTACATTTTTTTATTGACAAATAAGTATTTCTTGTTTATAATAGTTATTGTCTTTATAGATATGGCGACGTAGCTCAGTTGGCTAGAGCATCCGGTTCATACCCGGCAGGTCGTAGGTTCAAGTCCCACCGTCGCTACCAAAAAGAGCATTGCAATTTTGCAACGCTCTTTTTTTTGTTTAATATAGTATGCTTTCCGTTTGTACTCTTACACGTGTCTTATAATCTAATAATTTTGCAGTACACATTGTAATCATTTCTCTTGCATAATAATCTGCTATTAAACTTAAATCTGAAATGAAAGTATTTGATATATACTTTTTACTTGTAAGTATATCAAGCTGTCTTTCTGTGTCATTTGTTTCTTCTAAGTCTTTTCCTCTCCGATACTTTTCGTACATCTCTCCTACAACTTCAGCCACCTGTGAAAGTACCCATTGATATGCATCGTTTTCTCTTCCCATAATTCATACCTCCACTTTTTTAATGTTAACTATTTTTTATTGTTTAATATATTATCATATATTTTATAATATGTCTATAATAAAATATTAAAAAATGTTTATAATTTTTATTTTATTGTTTCATCTTTAATGTAATATTTAGTTCCTAGCATTTTATTAGGTAAATATTGTTGCTCTACAAAATGTTTTGGATAATCGTGTGGATATTTGTATCCATTATGATATCCAAATTGCTGCATTCCTTCAGCAGGAGCATTTCTTATATGCATTGGTACTTCTCCTGTATCCTTGTTTTTTACATCTTCTAATGCTTTATTTATTGCTAAATATGATGCATTTGATTTAGGAGATGTTGCTACATATATTGCAGCTTCTGAAAGTATTATTCTTGCTTCTGGCATTCCTACCATATGTACTGCTTGCATTGCATTATTTGCTACTACTAATGCATTTGGGTTTGCCATTCCTACATCTTCTGAAGCACATATTACTATTCTTCTTGCTAAAAACATTGGGTCTTCCCCACCATTTAATGCTCTTGCTAGGTAAAATACCGTTGCATCTGCATCACTTCCACGCATCGATTTTATAAATGCACTTATATTGTCATAGTGACTATCTCCATTTTTATCAAATATTGCTTTTCTATTTTGTACACTATCTGCTGCGATTTGGTTAGTAATTTTAATTACTCCGTTTCCATCCATTTTTGTTGTAAGAACTGCTACTTCTAAACCATTTAATGCTGTTCTTACATCTCCATTTGAAACCTCTGCTATTTTTCTTAAAGTTTCGTCTTCTATTTCTATTTTATAACTTCCTAGTCCTTCTTCTGCTGTTAATGACCTTTTTAATACTTCATAAATATTTTCTATTGTTAATGGCTCTAATTTTACTACCATTGACCTAGAAATTAAAGCCTTATTTACTTCAAAATATGGGTTTTCTGTTGTGGCCCCTACTAATATTACTGTTCCATTTTCTACATATGGTAATAGTGCATCTTGTTGTAATTTGTTAAATCTATGTATCTCATCTATAAATAAAATACATTTGCCAGAAGGATTAAGCATTAAGTTACTGGCTTCTACTACTGCATTTTTTATATCTCCTACTCCTGCTGTTACAGCATTAATTCTTGTAAATTTATATTTTGTTGTTTCACTAATTACCCTTGCTAAAGAAGTTTTACCACAACCTGGTGGCCCCCACAATATAATACTTGAAAGCCTATCTGCTTTTATTGTTCTATATAATATTTTATCTTGTCCTAATATATGTTCTTGTCCAACATATTCTTCTAAGTTTTTTGGTCTCATTCTATAAGCTAGTGGTTTGCTTAAGTCCATAAGTTTTCTCCTTTTAAAATTTATCTTGCTAGGTTTTTCAATCCTATTTTAATTATTTCTTCTACTGATAGTGAATTATCTATTTTTTGAATAGCTTTTTCTATTTCTTTTTTACTGTACCCTAGTACTTGAAGTGCTGATGTTGCTTCTGATATTTTTTCATTATCTATTACTTGTTCATTTATATTTATTGACTTATCTTCTGATATTGCTTCTTCAGTTTTTATTTTATCTTTTAATTCTAATATAATCCTTTGTGCTGTTTTAGGTCCTATTCCTGGAAGGGCTTTTATTTTTGCTACATCATTAGTTATAACTCCTAGTGCAAAACTAGATGGTGTTATATTAGAAAGTATTGTTATTGCAGATTTCGCTCCTATTCCACTTACTTGTAATAAAAGTTCAAACATTCTAAGTTCTTCGTTTGTATTAAATCCATATAAACTCATATCATCTTCTCTAACTCTTAAATAGGTATGAACTTTTACTATTTCTCCTATTTCTCCTATTTTTTCTATTGCTGTTTCTGACATAAATATTTTATATCCTACTCCATTTACATCAATTACAATATAACCTGTTGTTTTTACTTCTAAACTTCCTTTTATATATGCAAACATTTTATACTTCTCCTTTTTTATTTTGTAAAAGTTATAATATATATATATTATGAGAACCACATCTGCTTATTCTCATTTTCTATGATACTTACTATACAACATATATTCATAAAAAACAAGCGAACATTTAACTTTTTTACAAATTTTTGTTTTGTAATTTATTTTTGTTTGCCATATTAAATAAAATGTATTATAATATTGTTTAATAAAATATTAGAAAAGGAGTAAATGCTTATGACTATTAATGAAAAGGACTGCTCTAACAATTATAAATGTTGGGAATGTAGTGAGATTTGCTCTATAAAGAAATTAATTTCTTTACCCGAAAATATATTTATGGTAGCTTTAAATAAAGTTCAGGCACCACTTTTGGCAAATTTTATGCTTAATGGATATTCTATTAAGCAAGCAGAGCAAAAAGTTAATCTTTTAGTATTGACCTTGTATACTACAAGGCTAATGTTTTTGGAAAAACAAAAAAAGTAACTCAAAAAACCCTTTCTCAATTTCGAGAAAGGATTTTTTATTATTTCAACCTTTTTATTACTAATCTACAATATTGAAATATTCTCTTTGTACTTCATCTTCTAACCTATTAATTTCGCCAGACATACATAATTCATCTGAAATTGTACTTCTTGCACAGAATGATTTTTCATATTTTTTTCCTTCTACTTTTAACATTCCATGAACAATTAATGGTAATTCTTTATTGTCTTTAAGAATTATAAGAAAAATATTTGACCGGTTATCAATTCTAAACCATGTAAATTTTCCCATACTGAACTATCCTTTCTACGATACATCGCTGAAATTTATTTTACGGTTACTTTACATATTATATAGTAATTCATTAAATTTTTCAATATTTTTCTATTATTTTTCCTGAAATGTAGTTTTTCCTAGTATAATTCCTACCATATGTACTATTTTAGTAGAATTTTTTTGTGCAATTCCTTTACCTATTGCCTTACCTCCTACTGTAAGTGATGCAACTATTGCACTTATTATAAATTGTAAATCAAAGTTTAGTCCAAACTTTTCCGTTATTTTAAATGTAACTAATGCTGATATTGAACCACTAAGTACTCCACATATGTCCCCTATAACATCTGCACATATATTAGCTACTTTTGGTGAGTTTCTAATTAATTTTATAGAAGTTTTTGCACCTTCTATTTTTTTACTTGCTTTTGCATGTAATTCCTCTTCATTAGCAACTGTTACTGCAACACCAATTATATCGAATATTATTCCTACAAAAATAGTAACTATTAATATTAAAATTGCTGGAAATAGTTCTAAACTAGATATTGCATTTGTTGATATATATGAAAAAATTATAGATAAAACAAAAGTGGTTATAAACACAGTTACAAACCATTTCAGCTCCGAATTATCCTTTTTACTATCTTTTTTAATTTTCTCTTTCTTTGACATCCTTGTTAATTACTCCTTTTTTATATTTTACTAATTTCTGCCAAAAGGGACGGCCCTTTTTGGCAGAAATTTTAATTTTTAGTTTTACTATCATAAATATGCTAAGTATAAGCATTTTGAACTATTTTCATATATAAATTTTTTATTATTCTTCATACTTTATTTTATATGTTCTATCTCTTGTTATTCTAAGAATTTACTGTTTTACCAAAGAAGTGTCCCCTTTGGCAATTTTCTGCCAAAAAAGGGCGTCCCTTTTGGCAGGAATAAAAAAAGTTTAGATGGTAAAAGTCTAAGTAAATTTTACGGTTTAGGTCTAGAAGAATTTCTCTATTTTCTACTAAACATTACTGTTTAGCCGTTTCCGTTTAAAGAAAATATCTTCTACCACTATGTATAAGTAATAGATAGAAACTAGATCGCCACTCAAATCCGTACCTTAATCCATAGACTTCCATGCTTTTATTTAAAGCAAACATTCTAGAAGTTTTCCTTATGCATACAAGGATCTATTGCTAGTCTTTTTTGCAAATGTAATTTCATAACTATACAAATTCAAGTATTTTTGAATTTTAGGAAATTATAAATTTGGCCAAATTTATATTTCTTTTTTAGTTAATCCCAATACCTTCACTCGAGACAGGCTACACTATGTGTTTTATGTCTTGGCATTCAACATAGGTTACTCTTAAGCTACACTTTCAATAGTTTTACTGAATTTTTGCCTAAGCCTCCGCGGAAATAGGGAATCATATATATGCCATTATATATTACCCTAATTCCTTACTCCCTGGATACACACAAAACTGGCATTCCGCGCATAAACAAGGAACTTCAACGATGTGCCCTTTAGTGGATTTTTAGCCCCACCCTCACAATAGAAGTATGCTACTAGAATAATGCACCATCGTTTTATATTATAGCATATTTTTCCAAATTTTCAAGTTTATTTATTATTATTTCACCTAATTTTCACAAAAATATAAATTTTTTGGCTTAAAAAATCTTTAAAACCTCTTGTATTTAATTTAAATATGTGTTATTATATTAAATAGTCAGTTTTATAAAAACTTATAGGAGGTGTAAGAAAATGGCAAAATGTGAAATTTGCGAGAAGACACTATCTCATGGAAATCAAATTAGTATTGCTCGTTCACACGTTAGTAGAAGAGCTACTAGAACTTTCAAACCAAATTTAAGAACAGTTAAAGCAGTAGTTGATGGACAAACAAAAAGAATATCTGTATGTGCTAAATGCTTACGTTCAGGTAAAGTTAACAGAGCTTAATTTAGAATATAAATAGTAGGATGCATACTACTTTTAATATTTAGATTTCTTAAGAAATAGTAAAATAAAATAGGTCAAATGAGGTGGATATTATATCCATTTGATTTGACCTATTTTATTTTTTACTTTTTCTATTAATATAAAGTTAATTACATATTTTGAACTAAAAATTGTGATGGGCTTTCCCCAACGTTCCAAATTCCGAACGAAAAATACTGTCCCTAGCGTTCCTCTTTAATTCCAAATATTAATTTTACAAATCCTCTTAAGAATTTTGGTACTTTTTTTACTACTATTGTCATTTTTACCACTCCTTTTTTATGTATTTAGCAAAATAACCACATTAAACCTATGGCAAGTATTGC
Organism: Clostridia bacterium; assembly: GCA_022791475.1. The sequence goes on from JAAVZD010000033.1 coordinate 53,005, forward strand.
TATTCCTATCAAAAACAACCATCCTGTTATAGGAAGTAATAATACAAGTAAAACCCCTAATCCTAAACCTATTAGGCATACTCCTATTGTCCTTTTTAGTAATCTAAACATAATATATTACCTCCTTTATTTATATTATATTTTAATATAACTTTTTTGTTACTTTTTACCTTGAAAATACTACCTTTTTGTGTTTTAATATTTATATAAAAAGAGGAAGGATTAAGTGATTATAATGAATAAAATAGATATTATTAAAATTGTAGAAATATTAAAGAATACATACCCAGATGCTAAATGTAGTTTAGATTTTACTACTCCTTTTGAAATGCTAGTTGCTGTTATTCTTTCTGCTCAATGTACAGATGAAAGGGTTAATAAAACTACCCCTAGCTTATTTTCCAAATATTCTACTCCAGAAGATTTTGCAAATATGCCTTTAGAGGAATTAGAGAATTTTATTCATCCTTGTGGTTTTTATAAAAATAAAGCTAAGAATATTAAGGCTACTGCTCAAATTATAGTAGATAAATATGATGGTAAAGTTCCTGAAACTATGGAAGAACTTATGGATTTACCTGGTGTTGGTAGGAAAACTGCTAATGTTGTTATGTTAGAAGCCTTTGATAAACCTCAAGGCATTGCTGTTGATACACATTGTAAACGTATTTCTAATAAAATTGGTTTTTCTAATGAAAAGGAACCTGAAAAAATAGAACAAGATTTATTGAAAATTATTCCTAAAGAGTATTATAAAGATATGAATCATATTCTTATTTGGCATGGCAGAAACACATGTGTTGCTAGAAACCCTAAATGTGAGATGTGTACTATTAATAAATATTGTAAAGAATATAAGAAAAAATAAAATATATTAACCCCTGGGACCAGACTTTAAACGATAGATATGAATACTAACATACATATACTGGTAAAATGTTCCAACTATTTCTATTGACTTTTATTGGGCAAAGATATATATTATTTATATAATTTAATAAAGGAGGAAAAAAATGTTAAAAAAGAAATTTAAAGTTTTATTTCTATTAATAACAGTTATTACTTTACTTTCTACTTTAAGTTTTGCAACAATTGAGCCACGAACTACTGGTGAAGATAGTGAAAATGGCGTTATGCCTATATCTGAAGATGAAGCTATTCCAATTTCTGAAGAAGAGACCCCTGACTTAGATGAAGAAGAATGGGTTAATAGTGACTTATACATTATGCAAGATAAATATGTTCTTGATAAAATTGTAGATGGAAATGCATTTATTTTTGCTAATGAAGTTACTATTAGCGGTGAAGTTGGTGGAAATGTATTTGTTTGTGCTAATAAATTAACTGTAGATGATGGATATATTAATAACTCATTATTTGTTGCTGCAAATGAAGTTGTTATTAATGGTATGATTTACGATGTATATGCTGCATGCGATAATTTCACATTAGAAAAAGATGGTTTTATTGCTAGAGACTTGAAACTTGGTTCAAATAACTTTAATTTAAATGGTAAAATTAGAAGAGATGCATATGTAAGTTCTAATAATTATAATATTAATGTAAACAATGGTACTTTAATTGGTGGTAACTTTAATTATTCTGGTAAATCTGAACTTACAATACCTGAAGAAATTGTAATAGGGGAAACTAGATATACTAAAGAAATAATTCATGAAGAGTCTATTTTTGAAAAAGTTTCTTCTTACATTTTTGATGCAATTAATGTTTTAGTTTATGCTTTAGTAGTCATAATTTTAGCTATTTTACTTGCACCTAAATTTGTAGAAAGAGTATCAAATATGGATACTAAAAAAGCTTTCATTTCTTTAGGAATAGGTATATTAGTACCAATTGTTGTTGTTATTGCTTTATTTATGCTTTTAGTTAGCTGTGTTGCTTCATTGTTATCTGTTGCAAGTATATTTATATTTATAGCTATTTGTATGTCAGGAACAGCTTTTGCAAGTATTTATTTTGGAAGCATTTTCGTTAAGCTAGTAAAATGGGAAGGAAAAGTTAAATTTGTATTAGCAAGTTTAATTACTGCATTAATAATATGGGCTATTAGCCAAGTACCATACATTGGTAGCATCTTCGGTTTATTAGTATCACTTTTTGGAATTGGAACTTTATTTGTAAATGCAATATATAGAAAAGAAAATATTAAAGAAGAAGTTTTAGAAACAAAAACTGAAGAATAATATTTAAAACAAAAAGATAAGGAATTTAGTTTCCTTATCTTTTTTGTTTTATTATCTTTATCGCTTTTGCATAATCTTCTGAATTTATTATATAGATTCCTGCAACTATAATATTTGCTCCTGCTTCTATTACTTGTTTTGCGTTTTGCCCATTTATTCCTCCGTCTACTTGTATGTCTACTTCGTACCCATTTTCGTAAATAAATTTATTTAGCTCGGCTATTTTATTTAATGTTTCTGGTAATAGCTCTTGGCCACCTTTTCCTGGTTCTACTGTCATTATTAATACTTTGTGAATATATGGTAAGTATTCATATATTTTTTCTATATTGCTTTTTGGGCTAATTGCTAAACCTACTTTACAATTGTTTTGCTTTATATATGATATTTGCTTTAATACTTCCATTTCATTTTTGCAGGCTTCTACATGAAATGTTATGCAGTTTACTCCAATATCTATATAATCTTTTACATATTCTTCTACATTATTTACCATTAAATGAACATCTATGCTTACGTTACTAACATTTTTTATACTTTCTGTGTATTTTCTCATTTTCTCGGATGTATCATTTTCTACAAATTTTCCGTCCATAACATCTATGTGAAAATAGTCTGTTTTAGCGACTTCTAAATCATAAATTGTTTTTATAATTTCTTCCTCTTTAGCATTTAAAAGTGATGTGCTTACTTCTACCATTTATGTGCCTCCTTATCTTTTAACTCATTATATATTTTGCAGAATCTTTCATATCTTTCTTTAGATATTTTGCCTTGTTCTAATGCCTTTTTTATACCACAATTTTCTTCTTTTATATGTGTACAACCTACAAATTCACATTCATTTATGTATTTTCTAAAGTCTATAAAATATTTTTCTAAATTGTTACTTTCAATTTCTGTAATTTCGAAACTTGAAAATCCAGGAGTGTCTGCAACATATGTGTTTTTGTCTAGCTCATATAATTTAATATCTGTTGTAGTATTTTTCCCCTTTTTATTTTTTGTACTTATTTCTCCTTCTTTTGTTACTTCTTTATCAAATATTGCATTTATTATTGTAGATTTTCCGCACACCAGAGTTTCCTGAAAATGCACTTATTTTTCCTTTTAGTTCTTTTTTTATTTCGTCTATTCCATTTTTTTCTATTGCATTTGTTAATATTACTTTATATCCAACTTTTTTATATACTTCTTCTATATCAATATATATGTTAGATAAATCTATTTTATTTAAAATTATAATTGGCTTTATGTTTAAACTTTCTGCATAGCATATTTGTTTATCTAACATTAGTAAATCTGGCTTTGGATGTTTGGTAGATACTACAAATAGTATTTGAGATATATTTGCTATTTTAGGCCTTTTTATATATGTTTCTCTTTCTAATATTTTATTTATAACCGCATTTTTTCCTTGTGTAAGCTCTATTTCTACTCTATCTCCAACAACTGGCTTTAATTCATCTTCCTTTTTAAACTTTCCTCTTGCCACCGCTTCATATATTTCATTATCACACTGTATTTTATATAAGTTCGATATATTTCCTACTATTAAACCTTGCATATTTCTCCTTTTATTTTTGTATTTCTTTATATTAGTTAATATATGTTATAGTTAAGTAAAAATATAAATTATTAATTTATTCAATTTAAATGTAAGGGCAATTAGTAATCGCCTGTTCTTCGAATAAATCACCTTAAAAATAATTTATATTTAAGTCGTTTCGTTGGAGTATCAGGCGATTACTAATCGCCCCTACATTATAAAAAAATTTTCTTACTTAACTGTAACTAATATATAACATTTTAAATAAAAAAACAAGATATATTTATTGACTTTTTAACTAATTTCTATTATAATTTTTATGTAATCTTGAAAGAGATGTTTATTATGAAAGGAGACATGATTATGTCAGATTCTAAAAAATTGCGGAAGCAACAAGGTAATATTTTATTAACTTTATCGTTCATATTTTTTACCCTTGCAGTTTGTAGTATATGGATTATTTTTATAATACCTAATGGATTTTTTATTATGATAGGTGGTTCTTTTTCACTACTTCTTTTCGTTACTTCCTTTTGCTTTGCTGAAATTTCATGCAAAACATATATTGGAGTAAGTGAAAATGAAATTTGTAATTCAGCCTCAGCAAAAATGCGAAAAACGACTGGCATATTTGAATTAGTTAAAGCATTTATATTTTTAGCATTAACTATTAGTTGCCTTTGGGCAGTTTTTGTCTTTTATAAAATTTCTACTTCTTCTCTTTTATTTATTCTTCCTTTTTTACTGTGTTTCTCTGGATTTATGATTCATAGTAGTGAATCATGTGATAATTTTATGAGAATTGAAAAACTAATTAAAAAAACAAATTGAATAAAAGTAGCTCCACCACATAGGCAGGTTTAGAATATTTAAAATTGATTTTTCTATACATAAAAGAGTGAAAAGGTACTTCCTTTTCACTCTTTTTATTTGTTTAAGCTTTTATTCAAATGTACAAGTTGTTGTAGAATTCATGTTTATTTCTTTTGTTCCCTTTAGTACATCGTCAATGTATACTTTTACTGTTATTGTTCCTTTGCTACTGAATTTTGCAGTTATGTTTGTTGTTGTTTTTGGTTTCTTCTCATTATATATTGTATCATTTCCTGCAACTATTTTTATTTGTGCATTTTCTATTATTTCGTTTCCATCTTCATCTGTTTCTGGAGTATAATTTAAAAGTGATTTTACATTTACTGTTACTGTTCCTTGTTTCATTTCTGCTATTTTATTTACTGTTATCGTAACTACTGTGTCTACGTCAACTGTTTTTCCTACGTCTATGCTTTGTTTTAATACTTTTCCAGCATCTTTGCTTGTATCTTCTTCATATACTACTTCTACTTTTAATTTTGAGTCTGTTAGTTCTTTTTTTGCTTGGTCTTCTGTTTTTCCTATTACATATGGCACTGAAACTTGCTCTTTTGCTTTACTTACTGTAAGTGTTATTTTTATTCCTGCTTGTACTTGCTCTCCTTTTTGAATACTTTGTTTTAATACTATTCCTTCTTCAACCTTTGTGCTTTCTTCTTCTATTATTTCTATTTCTAAGTTGGCATCTAGTTCTTCTATCATTCTTCTTGCGTCTTCTATTTTTTCGCCTTCTACTTTTATCATTTCTACTATTTTTGTACCTTTACTTATTACAATTTGGAATTTTGAATTTTCTTTAATTGTATAGTTTTTTCTATATTTTGGTTCTTGTGAAATAACTTTTCCTTCTTCTATTTCACTATCATATTCTTCTCCTATTATTTCATAAGTAAATTTGGTATTTTTAAATAAATCTTTTATTTCTTCTTCTGTTTTCCCTACAAGTTCAGGAATTGGAACATCTCTTACTGTTCCCATATCCATTAAACCTTTTGTTATAAATATTGTTAATATAAATAATACTATACATGATAATATTATTACTGGTATTTTTGCTTTTGGATGCTCTTCGAAATATCTTGCTAGCTTATTTTTCTTCTTTTTATTTTTTCTAGTTGTTTCTTTTTCTTCTGGCATATTTATCACTCGTGTACGCATTGTATCGTCTATTTCTTCTACAAACTTTCCTTCTGGATTTTTAAGTGCCATTCCTAAGTCTTTTATCATTTCTGTCGCGTTTTGATAACGTAAACTTGGCTCTTTTTCCATTGCTTTTATTATAATTTGGTTAACTGCAAATGGTATAGATGGATTTAATTTTATTGGCTCTACTGGCTTTTCTTGCATATGTTTTAGTGCTACTGAAACTGGTGTATCTGCATCAAATGGTACTCTACCTGTAAGCATTTCATACATAACTACTCCTAAAGAGTATAAGTCAGACTTAGCATCTGTAAATCCCCCTTTTGCATGTTCTGGCGAGAAATAATGTACAGAACCTATTGTTGTGCCAAAAGCTGTTATTGTAGAATTTGATACTGCTTTTGCTATACCAAAGTCTGTAACTTTTGCTATACCATCTTCTGTTATTATTATATTATGTGGCTTTATATCTCTATGTACAATATTGTTTCTATGAGCAGCCTCTAATGCTGAGGCTATTTGTATTGCAATATTTACACTCCACTTCCAAGGAAGGCTTCCATCTTGATTTATTATTTGTTTTAAAGTTTTTCCTTGAATTAGTTCCATAACTATATAATAAATATTGTCTTCATGTCCTACATCATATACTGATACTATATTTGCATGTGTAAGACCTGCTGCTGATTGTGCTTCTGCATTAAATCTTCTAATAAATTCTGCATCTGTTGTATATTCATCTTTTAATACTTTTACAGCTACATAACGGTTTAATACATGGCATTTTGCTTTATATACTGTTGCCATACCTCCATTTCCTATTTTCTCTATAATTTCATATCTGTTTCCTATAAATTTACCTACTAAATCCATTTTATTCTCTCCTTTGGTATTTTGGAATTTAATCTTACTTAATTATAATTGCTGTGATATTGTCATATCCCCCATTTTCATTTGCCTTCTCTATTAACCTTTGTGTTGCTATTTTATAATCTTGCTTTATTATATTATATATTTCTTCTTCTTTTATCATGTTTGTTAGCCCATCTGAACATATAAGAATTATATCATCTTTTATAAAACCTTTTACAGTAACATCTGGCTCAACAAATACTGTACAGCCTAAAGCTTTAGTTAGCATGTTTTTCTTTGGATGATTAATCGCTTCTTCTTTTGTTATAGTTCCATCTTTTACTAGTTTTTCTACATAACTATGGTCATTAGTTATCTTTCTGATTATATCATTTCGTATTCTATATATTCTACTGTCTCCCACATGTCCTATATATACCTTATTATTATATATTAAACATACTTCTAAAGTAGTACCCATTCCATCTAATTCTTCATCTTCTTTAGATTTTTCATATACTACCATGTTTGCATATTCCATAGCATTTTTTATTAATTTTTGTATTTCTTCTTTTTCTTTTATGATGTTATCAAAATTACTTTCTATATAGTTTTTGGTTGAAATTGTTGCAAGCCTACTTGCAACTTCTCCACCTTTATAACCACCCATTCCATCTGCTAATATGTATAATTTTAGTTGTTCGTTTTCGGGTGCTATATAGTAGTAATCTTGGTTCATGTCTCTTGCTTTTCCTACATCAGTTTTTGCAAAAGCTTCCATTCGTTCCTCCCTATAAATTCTTTCTACGTAGTTGCCCACAGGCTGCGTCTATGTCTGAGCCTAACTCTCTTCTTATTGTTGCTACTATTCCGTGGTCATTTAGGTAGTCTCTAAATTTCATTATGTTTTCATTTGAACTTTTTGTAAATTTTCCGTTTTCTATTTTATTTATTGGTATTAAGTTTACATGGCATAGCATTCCTTTTAACAGTTTTACTAGTTCTTTTGCATCTTCTAGGTTGTCGTTATTATCTTTTGCTAGTGCATATTCAAATGATATTCTTCTGTTTGTTATTTTTATATAATCTTTACATGCCTTAATTAGTTCTTCTATGTTATACCTATTATTTACTGGCATCATGCTACTTCTTTTTTCATTATTTGTTGCATGTAGTGAAATTGATAATGTGCATTGTATATTTTCCTTTGCTAAATCATATATTCTTGGAACTAAACCACTTGTTGATACGCTTATATGACGTGCTCCAATATTTAAACCTTTTGGATTATTTATAATTCTTATTGCTTTTATTACATTATCGTAATTATCTAATGGTTCTCCAATTCCCATAAATACTATATTGGAAATTTTATCTCCTATATCTTGTTCTACTGCCAAAATTTGTTCTACTATTTCACCACTTGTTAAACTTCTTACAAATTTTATTCCTGTTGATGCACAGAATTTACAACCCATTTTACAACCTATCTGGCATGAAACACAAATTGTTTTTCCATGGTGGTATTGCATTAATACTGTTTCTATTGCATTTCCATCTAATACGTCAAATAAGTATTTTTTTGTACCATCTGATGATTCTTGTTTTTTTAATATATTGTAATTGCACATAGTGTAATTATCTTTTAGTTTTTCTCTTAAACTTAAAGATAAGTTAGTCATTTCATCAAACTCTTTTACTTTATCTACATATAACCATTTAAAAATTTGCTCTGCCCTAAATGGCTTTTCCCCTAAGCTTATAAGCTCTTCTTTAAGTTCATCTATATTATACTCTTTAATATTTTTCAATTCATTACCTTCTTAAGCTATATTTCTTGCTTTATTCTATAAGTAGTTTATATCATAAAGTGTTTTTTTTTTCAATAGTTTAAACAATAAAAATAGGTAAGTATTCTTACCTATTTATTATATTATATATTTTCTTTAAATTGCCATCTTAATATTGGGTATCCACTATTATATTTCCATAAACCTTCTTCACTTTTTTCATCATCCATGTAATCATTTCCTAATTGTAAAGCTGTTATTGATTGAGATTTTGTATAACAGTTATTAATTTTTCTATTAGAGGTCATATCGCATCCTACTATTTCTCCTAAATCTGTAGCTGCGATAATTATTCCATTATTATAGCAATTAGTAATTGTTAACATTGGGAGTTCATGAACATTTCCACAAATTCCTGCAACTCTGCCATATCCTTCTATTTTGCCTATATTATAACAATTATTAATCTCCACATTTTCACAATTACTTCCTAAAATTCCTCCTATACTTTGTATATTTAATAAATTTTGATATCCTTTAATATTACCAGCATTATAGCTTTTACTTATAGTTGTATTATTAAATGCTATTCCTACTATTCCTCCTACATACCATCCATTTCCTATTACGGTTGCGGAATTCGATGCATTTAATATAGTACTTTCTACTGTATTTCCACATATTCCTCCTACATATATACCATATGTTGATGGCGTAGTTGCTATAATAATATTGTTTTTAGTTGTATGTATATTTTGTAATATCGAATTATTACTAACACCAGCAATTATGCCACAAGAATTTTTCACTTCTATTATGCTATTATCTATTGTTATGTTTTTAATTTCAGCTTTATCAATATTTCCAAATAGTCCTACATAAGAAGTTTCTTCTTTAATATAGATATTTGAAATAGTATTATTATTTCCATCAAATATTCCTTTATAAGGTCTATTAACATTTCCTATTGGTTTCCAATTTATTTGTTTTCCATTTATATTTTCTCCACATACTCTTGATAAATCTATATTATTTTCTAATTTTATTGTTTTTCCTTCATATGTTAAACCACTATTTACTTTATCTCTAAATTCTACTAATTCTTCTGCTGTTCTTATTGTTTCTTGTGATTTTTCTATTATTGTTCTTGTAGTTGCCTTTCCTTCTTTTTCTGTTATTATTACTTTATACTCTTCATTAAATTCTACTGTCATATCTTTTGCTATTTTTGTATTTTTTGTTTCCAATTTTAATGTAGTTCCATCTGGATTTTCTATTATTATATTTTTCAGTTCTTTATCACTCTCTATTGTTACTAATATTTGTGCTTCATATTTTCCATTTGCATTTTTACCTAAGTATCTTTTTACTTCTTTTGTTACCTTTATATTGCTTTCCCCGTTTTCTGTTAGTATTTTTAAGTTTTCTCTATCTATTGTAAAATTATAGTTATCTACTGTTACTATGTCTCCATTTACTTCTATTCCAGCTTCTTCTAAC
>JAAVZD010000175.1 GCA_022791475.1 Clostridia bacterium
CTATGCATGTCTTCTACTGGTCCATTTCTAAACAAATAATGTGTTAAAGCAACAGAAATAGTATCTATATTATCTTTATTTAGCAATCTCTCTTTAGAACCTTGATTTAAATTCTCAAATAAATCTTTGTTAAAATCTTCACTAATAAATTTTTTGAAAGTATAGTTAATCATTTTTATATCCCATTTTTCTCTTTTACTTTTTACTTGTGATTTACTTACATCATATAAATCAGCTATCATGTTGTCTGTGTTTTTTTCAAAAAGTTCTTCTAATTCTTCTTTTGTTATATCATGCCACTCTAGCTTTTCACCATTATTTTTTCTTTCCATTAATTCTTGATATAAATTTTGTTCCATTTTTAGTTCCTTTCTTTTTTTCTTATATTACTATAATTTATCCGAATTTTCAACAAAATATAATTAAAACTTTTAATATTTAGGAACTTTAGGATATATCTGTAATTCAAAATTAGTTGGATCTGCCTCCTTTTTTATAGATTTTTCTGTTTTTAAATATATAACCTTAGCAATAATACTTTTTAGTAGAATGTTCTTATCTTCAGCAGTTTCTAGTTTATAATACAAATCTATAACATTTTCTAGTTTTGGTATCATTGTTTCTTTTTCATTTTGTATTTCATTATTTTTATTTAACAGTTCATTATATTCTTTTAATTTGTTTTCTAAACTTTCAATGTTTTCTTTTATAGCTGTAGAACGAGTTATAAACTCATCTTTACTATAAATACCATTTTCTAAAAAGTCATATACTTTATTTAATTTATCATTTTCCTTTTCAAATTCCTTTTTAATAGAAACAATAGACTTTTCAACTAGTTTGTTATTGTCAGCATTTGAATTATCTTTAACCTCATAATTTACTTTATAATTTTTAAGCCATATTCTTAATGCTTCGATGATTTTATTTTCTACAATATAAAGTTTAGAACTTATATTATTACATTTTGAATTAGAGCATATAAGTGTTGCAGGTTTACCAGTTTTGACATAAGGTCGCTTTTGCATTAGTTTGCCACATTTTTCACAAAATACTAAGCCTACTAGTGGATTTTTGATTTGATGGCTATGCTTTACTTTTGGAGTATTTTGCTTTCTTTTTTCTTGAACTAATTCCCAGGTTTTGTTATCAATAATAGGTTCATGTAATCCATCATAAATTAGATATTCTTGATTACGAGGTCTACTAATAATAAGACGTCCACTTTTTGTTTTCTTTTTTTGTTTTCTTCTATTCCAAATAATTTTACCAATATAGGTGGGATTAGAAAGAATATCTTTTACAGAAGAAATTGTCCACTCATTAGAAATTCTAGGTTTCAAATTCATATCATTTAACTGTTTTACAACTGAATTTATAGTATTATTTTCAAAAGTATATAATCTAAAAATTTCCTTTACAATAGGGGCTTCATCTTGATTAATAGATAGGGTATAGCCTTTTGTATCTTTTAGTTTTACTCGTGTGTATCCAAAAGGAGCAATGTTTCCTACAAACTTACCTTCAGAAACAGAGATTTCACGACCTCTTTGTAAACGCCTATTAATTGTTTTATATTCTCTCCTGGACATAAATAAACCAAACTCAAAATATTCTTCGTCAAATTCATTATCGGGGTCATAAGTTTTAAGAGGTGTGATAATTTTTGTATGTGAATATTTAAAAGCTTTTGAAACTCGACCTTGATCGGCAGTATCACCACGAGCTAACCTCTCTACTTCAACAACTAAAACACCAGTCCATTTTTCATTTTCAACATCTTTAAGAAGTTTTTGCATTTCTTTTCTTTCACTAATTGTTTCGCCACTTACAACTTCTCGATAGATTTTAGAAATGTGTAGATTTCTTTTTTTTGCTAAAGTAGTTAAAATTTTCTCGTGCCTTGCTAAAGTTTCGCCTTCTCCATATTTTTCAGATTCTATATCTTCTCTTGATTTTCTTAAATATATCGCATATGTGCCATTTTGCACAATTCCTCCTTTCCTTGTAATTTGTCTTTAACTTGTAATTAATTATATCTGTAATTGCAACAAATTACAAC
>JAAVZD010000176.1 GCA_022791475.1 Clostridia bacterium
TCCAACTTCCTGCATTGCTCCAAAATATCTGCTGAAGTATATCCTTTATTTGCAAGGGCAAGCGTTTCATCATCGCCGCTTTCCACGCCGATGCTTAGCCCGTTAATACCCATTGCCCTCAATTTCCTAAGCTGCCAGGCCTCTTTGTTTTTAATGTCACGGATGCTTGCAAACATAGCCATTGTCTGGCATTTAATCAGATAATCCCTTACCGTTAAAGCCCGAAGTTTCAGGTTTTCGTAACTCATGGCAAAAGGGTTTGCCCCTGTCCAGAAGATTCTCCTTGCATATGGCTGGCAGTTTTTTATCTCTGCCAAATCTTCTTCAAATTCTTCCATCGGGGACATCCGGAAGCGTTCGTTTTGATACAGGCTACAAAACTTGCATTTATGGTAGGTACAGCCAGAGGTAGCCTGTATGACGGCCGAATGTGCTTCATACGGCGGCCGCCAAGTCCTGCCTGTAAAGTGCATGATTGCCACTCCTTCCCTTCATTCTTATGTAGTTTTCTGCGTAAAACACATACCCGCAAGGTGTTTCATTTACAGATGGCGGACACTTTTTCTATACCGCAGCAGTTCTTCTTCGCTGACATTTCCAATAATTTTATCCAGAAATGACAGCAGCTTTTCTTTCTCTTTTGGCAGCCGCCCGTAAAACTGGAACGCATTGGAAGCCCCCATTGCTGCAAAAGCTGTAGGTATCTGCAAATTTTCGACCAGGGCCCGTACCTCTTTGTATTTTTCAAGTTCGCCCTCTTCCTGCCAGTTCCCACGCTGGATTTCCGCAAAAAGCACAGAACCGGGATCAATCGTAAGCATATTTGCCCCAATAAGCACAGGATGTATTTGATTGCATAGATCCGCCGTCAATTTTGCCCCGGTTTCTCCACGGCCCGCCCCGGAAATGCCTACCAGATAAAAGAAATTGTAATGAATATCTGCTGCATCTAATCGTTGGCATTGCCCTATCATATCCGCCGAAGTATAGCCCTTATCCATAAAACGCAAGGCTTCATCATCTCCTGTTTCTATCCCTATCGTCAGGCCGTCATACCCGAAAGCCCGCAGTTTGGCAAGTTCCTCATCGGATTTAGGGGTAATGTCCGTAACCCTTGCAAATGAGCCGATCGTTTGAACGGACGGGAGATATTTGTGGACTAGCTCTGCAATCGCTGCCAATTTGTCATAAGGCAAAACGAATGGGTTAGCCCCCGTTAGAAACACCCGGCCTATACGCCTGCTATTTAAACCTTTAGCTGCCTCTTTCACCTCCTGCAAGTCACATTCCACATCCTCCATAGGGGACATCCGGAATTTGAACGGCAGATCCTGATACAACGTACAAAACTTACATTTGTGATGCGTACATCCCGCCGTCACCTCAAGCAGAAGTGATGCTGCTTCATACGGCGGCCGCCAAATTGTCCCTGTATAGTGCATAAAAA
>JAAVZD010000034.1 GCA_022791475.1 Clostridia bacterium
AACCAAAAGATGAAAATTAAAATGAAATTTTTAAGATTATTAAAAAAAAATAACAAAATGAAACTCATGGACATACTGCTTCAGAAGTAAAATATGAAATAGCAGATTCTGAAAAGCCTTTTATGGGACTAACAACATTTAAAGGAGATATTCCAGTGTTTAGTGATGTGGTTATTGCTAAAAATTATTTAAGTGAAGAAGAATTAAAAGTTTTAAATAATTTAGTATCAGGATATTTTGATTTTGCAGAAATACAAGCAATAAGGCATAATCCAATGTATATGGAAGATTATATTAAACAATTAGATATGATATTATCTTCTACAGGAGAGAAAGTATTAATTGGTGCAGGAAGTATCAGTCATAAAAAAGCAATAGAAAAAGCAAAAAATGAATATAAAAAGTATCAAGTCAAAACTATTAGTCCAGTTGAAAAGGAATATTTAAATACTTTAAAGGGAATAAGTGATAAAATTGAAAATAAAGATAAAAAATAAATATGTTATATTCACGAGAGTTCACATAAGACTGTTGACATTCACTAAAAAAAATGTTATTATTTAAAATATAAAATTTAAGAAATAAGGAAGCAATATGAAATCAAATATATTTTTAAACAAATTACATCATCATTGTAGGAGCTTGTAACTAGTGCAATTAATTGCGTAGGTACAAGCTAAAAGTGTTGTGCCTACGATAGTTTAAAAATATATAAAAATAGATATATTTAAAAACACTATTTGTAGGGTAAAGACTATAAATGGTGTTTTTTTATGAGAAAGGTGGTAATTTATAATGGAAAAAAATGTAATAAGTATTAATTATGGAGGAAGTATAGGTGAGATTAAATATAAAATATTAAATCCAGGAGGGAATAAAACGGCATTAATTTATGGAAGTGAATACACAGATAGTCAAAAGATATTAATAAATAAAATGATAATGGAGAAAAATTCACAAGTTGAGCAAGTAGGTTTTTTAAGTAATAAAATTAATCGTTTAGAAATGGCAGGTGGCGAATTTTGTATAAATGCAACAAGATGTGCAGTCTATGAATATCTAGAAGGAAAAGAAGGAGAAATACGGACTTACTGTATCAGGAACAAATAGAAGTATATTAGGCAAAGTATTGGAGGATAAAAAAGTAGAAATTCAATTAGAGATAGGTAAGAATATAACTGATTTATGTGAAATAAAAAATGATTTTATTTGTATAAAAATAGATGGAATTTTAATTGCAATTTTAGATGAAGAAAAATCAAAAACTTATATTGAAAAATTAAAGGAAAATGAAGAAAAAACTAAAAATGAACTAAAACAATTAATGATAATAGAGTTAGATTCAGAAGAGAAAGCTATAGGCATAATATTATTGGAAAAGGAATTAGAGAAAATAAAAATAAATCCTATTGTATGGGTAAAAGAAATAAATACTGTATTTTATGAAACAGCATGTGGCAGTGGCAGTTTAGGAACTGCAATATATAACTATTTCAAAAACAAAGATAAGAAAATAGAACTAATACAACCATCAGAATATAGCATTAATATAGAACTTAAAGAAAACGAAAGTTATATAGAAAAAGCCATTATTAGTGGAATTGTAGAGGAGGAATAGTATGCAGTCAAAAGAGTTATTAAAAAATTTAGTTCAATTTGACACATATAAGGACAAAGAAAATGAAAAAATAATGGACTATATACAAAAAATTCTAGAAAGAAAAGGATTTAAGTTAGAGTATAAAACTAAGTGCTTAATTATGAGTATAAAGGAAAAATGCAATTTAGGATTTTTAGGTCATACTGATACTGTACAAGGTGGAAGTGATTGGACATATAATCCAGTGGAATTAAAAGAAAAAGATGGAAAATTATATGGGCTTGGTACTTGCGATATGAAAGGTGGTATTGCAGCAATTTTAAAAGCAGTATTAGATACGGATTGGAATAAGTTGAATTCTGGAATTAAACTATTTTTTACTTATGATGAAGAAATTGGTTTTGAAGGAATAAAAGAAATAAATAAATTAAATATAGAAATGCCTGAAAATATGATTATTGGGGAACCAACCAATAATGAAGTAATGAACGGAAGTAAGGGTTTATTAGAATTTAAGATTGATTTTCAAGGAAAATCAGCTCATTCAAGCAATCCAGAAAATGGGATAAATGCAATAGAGCAATGTATGGAGTTTTTAGAAGAATTAAAGAAGCTTTATACTACCTTAAAACTCGAAACTGATAACAGATTTGAAATTCCTTATACAACTATGAATATAGGAAAAATAGAAGGTGGAAAAAGTATAAATATTGTTCCAAATAGTTGTACAACATATATAGACTTTAGAGTAATAAATGAAGAACATAGAATAAAGATTTTTGAAATGATAAATAAATTACAAAGAAAGTATCAATTTGTATATAAAATAATAAATGATATAAAACCTTTTATGACTGAAACTAAAAATGGTAAAACAACAAATTTTATAACAGAAGCTAGTTTTATAAAATCGACAAATAGATACATACTTGGTACAGGACCAATAAATGCACATGAAACAAATGAATATATTACAATAGAAAGTTTAAACAAATTGGTTGAACAATATAAACAGGCAATAAATAAGTTTTGCTTGTAAAAATTAATTTGTTATATATAAAAATATATATAAATTTTAAAATAAACAGGATAAATATCTGCGTTTATAAGGAGGAATGCTATATGAGGGTTATGTTGGATACATGTGTATTAATTTCAGCAGTATTAGGAAAGAAGACAAATGCATGGATTCATAATGTAAACGAAAAACATACGATTGTACTTTGCACCTATGTAATTGAAGAAACCAAGAAAAAGATTTGGAATAAATACCCAGAGCGGTGGCTTCATTTAAAGAATTTACTTAAAGAGTTACAGTATGAATTAATTGTAAATAATTTAGCTACAGAGGTGGATATGTATATTCGTGATCCAAATGATGTTCCTGTTCTTGAAGGAGCAATTATTGGGAAGGTTGATGTTATTATTACCCTTGATAAGGACTTTGAAGATGTGGAAACTTCCCTATTTAAAGTGAAAAGACCTTCTGAATTTAATTAAAAAACAAAACCACTCCAATTTTGAAGTGGTTTTTTTATATGAGTTAAATAATCTAGGGAAAAAATAGAAAGAAAAATTGAAAAATATATAAAAACAAAAGTACTAAGTATATAATTTGTTTAGTAAAAATAATAAAAATACGAGATGCTTTTGTTATGAATATGTTATTAAATGAAAAGATAAATTTTAAGAGTTTAGAAGAAAATATTTTTAAAGAAATGATGAAAATAGGAAGAAAAGTAATACAAGATGAATTAAGAATGCTAGATAAATTAATATTAGACTACAGAGATAAAGAAATTAGAAGAGGAAAAGATAAAACTATATGAAGAAGGAAAAATAGAAGGAGAAAAAGAAACGCAATATATATTTTGTAACATGATGGAATATCAATAGAAACAATCTTAAATCTAATACAAAGAAAAAACAGACAAATAGATTTAATGGTAGGGTGTATAGAACCATATATATTACCAATTAGAAAAAGACAACAGAATGTGCAAGAAAATATTTTACAGAATAAGTGAAAGAGGTGTAGAGTATAAAAGAATACACCCCGCAACCATAAAGGTATTGGGGTAAGTACAGAGATAAGTTATTTTTGCTTCTTCAATTTTTTAAGAAGCTGTCTTTCCCAAGAACTTGAAATGTCTTTTGCTTTAGTGGGTGTTCTTTGAGCACGATAGCATGTTTCCCGATGGTTATGTTTGGGTTTTTTAGGCATAACATAATCTCCTTTCATTATAATAATAACAGTATAACACACTTTACATAAATAAGCAATGGAAAAGAGGTGACTAACTATAAAAAGTGAATAGATAATTAGAAATTTTTTAAAAAAGAAAATTGGTGCGTAACAAATAGACTTTTAAAATGTTATTTTTTAAAAGCCTGAGAATAGTTATATAAAGCAGATAAACTTTAATTTAGAAGAATCAAAAGGTATGTCAGAAGTCTCCTAGAATGAACTTTTCCCCTTAAAGTAGACACTAATAAAAAAAGAGGTGTATACTTTAAGTGGGGATTTTTATGGGTAAAAAGAGAAAAACCTACTCACAATAAATTATATATGGTATTAAATAATGAAAGAATACAAAAATTTTTAGTATATTTAACACCAATACAATATAAAGAAAAAGAATTAGAAAGAATAAAAATTCAGAAAGTTCAGAAAATTTTGAAAGAAAAATAATAGTTTCATCATAATTTTTTTCAAGTTCTCCTAATTCTTTTGAAATAAAATCAGGAGAAGAAATGGAATTATCTACAGTTTTGGATTAGTAGAAAATTCTATAGAAATTGCAAAATAAGGGGGTATCAATTGTTTGCGGATTTTAATTCCCTAATTTGACGTGTCGAGTATAATTTTGAGGACGAATTTGTTTACTTTCATTGTACTAGTGTGATACAATTAAACTAAAGAAGGTGCAAAATGAAAGAAAAAAAATAAATATAATTTGTTCAATAGTTTTAACATTAATAATTATAAGTTTCTTACTAATACCAACAAGTAATCAGAGTTTTCAATATCAAATAAAAAATGGTGGATTTGATACATCTAGTATACTTATGCAAAAAAGTATAAAAATTGAGGTTGGAACAATAATTATTAGTGGTATATGTACTATGCTGCTAATTATTAAAAGTACGTTTTCCATAAAATCAAATCAAAAAGGAAACTATTTAAGAGATACAAAAAAAGTAATAGAACCTGTTTTAGCTGAAACGATAATTGATGGAAAAATGGATACAAAAAATTTAGTAATGACAGTATTAATAGATAAAATTTATAAAAAAAATATTATAATAGATGGCAATAAACTAATATTAAAAAATCGTTGGGAAATGAGAGAATATGAAAAAGAAATATTAGATTTAATTTTTGATAATTGTAGTAGTATTGATATAAATCATTTAGATGCTAAATGTATTGATAAAGATAAGAAAGAAATAGTTGAAACATATCAAAAAATAAAACAACTAATTAAAGAAGAATTATTAAGACGTGAATTATATAAAGAACATAGTATAATAAAAAAAGTAATTCAACAAGCAATAAAAATGTTTATATTAATTACCTTGATTTACATATCATTACCTCGCTTACCATGGGCTGAAGCATATAAGGACATGTTATCAAATATAAAATTGGTAGCTATATTCACAATCTTAATTCAATTAATGGTTATTGGTATCTGCTTTTTTTGTAATATTGTTTCTTGTAATATTGGAAAAAAGTTAATATCAGGAATAGGAATTATATTAATTCCTATAGCTATTTGTGGGATATGTTCAATAATATTTAATATATTAAATGGTGGATTAGGCTATGTAGTCAATTTAAATATTGCAATTTTAAACACAATAGTATGTATATATCTATTAAAAAGATTGAAGAGAGAAATAGTTTTAACACCAAAAGGAAAAGAAGAATGTAAAAAAGCTAAAGAATTAAAAAATTACATTATAGATTATAGCTTAGTTAATGATAAAGATGTAAATAGTATAGAAATATGGGGAGAATATTTAGTATATGCCACGGCATTTGGGATTCCTAGTAAAGTAACACAAAGATTTGGTGCGAAACTAGAAGGTATGAATATAGATTTAGAAAAAATAGAAAGTACATTAAACTTCATATACTAAGAAAATTTATATATACAAATATATTAGAACAGTACTTGCAATGGATAAGGTAGATTTTAAATTAGCATATTTTAATCAAAATTATGTAAAAACAGAAATTTTTCCAAGACAAATGGGAAGAAGAATTATAATGGCATCTAAGGTAAGAGAAGATAGTGACTATGATGAAAAATATGAGCCGAGTTTAGAAGCTACTGTTCTACAAATAGACACTGCTAAAGAGTTAATAGAATTAGTAGAGAAATATTTAAGTGATCTGCAAAGTAAATAATACAATAACTATTTATAAAGAGGGCTCCTAGTTTATTCTAAGAATCCTCTTTTTTTCTATACTAATACATTCCATAAAAGAGTAGTACACATACAAATAACAATACCGCAAACAGTAGGAAGAATGAATGATAAAACTACCCATTTCCAACTACCAGTTTCTTTTTTTATTGTAAGTAAAGTAGTACTACAAGGAAAATGTAATAATGTAAAAATCATAACATTAATTGCAGTAAGTAAAGTCCAACCATTTTGAACTAAAATATTTCCAATAGCATAAGTATCATCAAGATCTACTAAACTACCACTTGCCATATAACTCATAAGAATAATAGGAAGAACAATTTCATTAGCAGGAATACCTAAGATGAAGGCAGTTAAAATATATCCATCTAATCCCATAAGTTTAGCAAAAGGGTCTAAGAAATTTGCAATATAAGTTAAAATACTAATACCTGCAAAATTAATATTAGCAAATAACCAAATAACAATACCAATGGGAGCGGCAACAACAATCGCCCTACCCAATACATAAAGAGTTCTATCAAGAAGTGAACGAACAATAACCTTACCAATTTGAGGTTTCCTATAAGGAGGTAGCTCCAAAATAAAAGAAGAAGGAAAGCCTTTCAAAATAGTTTTAGAAAGTATTTTAGAAATTAGCAAAGTAAGGTAAATACCAAGTAAAATTACTAATAAAACTACAAAAGTAGAAATTAAAGAAGCACCAAAACCCACAGAGATACTACCAATAAAGATACTAGCAACAGTAATAAGAAAAGGGAACCTACCATTACAAGGGACAAAAGCATTTGTAACAATAGCAATTAAACGCTCACGAGGAGAATCTATAATTCTACAACCAACAACACCGTGCAGCATTACAACCAAACCCCATGCACATGGTAGTGACAAAATGGTGGTTTTGGAAAGTGTTGATAAATGCGGGGCTGTGAGATATGTTAATGTGAAATTTGGTGTGTATTTTAGACTATGAAAATATCCTTATGCAATTAATACAAGTTTATTTGAAAAGGAGAATTTGATTATGGAAGAAAAGAAAAATGTATTGGAAAAGCGGTTGGAATTTAGAGAGGAAGAACTAGAATCTGGATTAAGCAAGGAAGATAAAAAGCATATGTATGACTTTGAGAAATGTGCAGATATGGTTTTAAACTGTGTTGATGGCGATATGTATAATTTTGCTAAGAAAGAATTGGACAAGTTGGAAGGAGATGTATTAGATAGTATGGGGCATTTTAATAGAAAATACTATATGGCAGGATTTAGTGATGCAGTGGAGATAATATTGAGTATGTAAAAACATAAGAAGGGGAAGAAATTTGCCTTCTTTTGTTATTCAAGTGGAAATAAGTAGAAAAAGTAAGAAAATATTCGACAAAATAAACCTCTTCCAAAATTTGACAAAATATGATAGAATATATACTGTATAGAAGAGTTGCTTTTTGTTAGCGATACGCAACAGAAAAAATAAAGTTACAAATATATGCTTTATTTTACTCACTGAAAAGGAATTTAAACTATTTATTATATTTTATCATTTAATTATGCATAATGTTGAACTCTTCTATACATTTTTATTTATGAGGTATTAAAATGTTTAAAAAAAGTGATATGGAAATAGTCGAAGCCTTTTATAAATTGCAAACGGGACAAGATGTAGCAGATATGTTAGAAATAAATTTTAAAAGTTTAAGGTATTTTGCATATGGAAAGAATAATAAGTATATGCAATTTGCGATTCCGAAGAAAAAAGGTGGGGTAAGGAAAATTAGTGCACCAGTTAAAGAACTAAAGTGTTTGCAAAAAAAATTGGCATATATTTTAGAAAAAGTTTATGAACCTAAAATGTCAGCAAATGGATTTATAGCAGGAAAAAGTATAAAAACGAACTCTATAAATCATGTAAAACAAAGGAATCTTTTGAATATAGATTTAAAGGATTTCTTTTCACAAATACATTTTGGACGAATTAAAGGAATGCTTGTAAATAAACCATACCAAGTTGGAGAAGAAGCAGCTAGATATATTGCCCAATTAGCATGTGACAAGAGTATATTGCCACAAGGAGCGCCATCATCTCCAGTAATAACTAACATGATTTGTAAGCCATTAGACAATCAATTAATGTCTTTAGCAAAGAAATACAATTGCATTTATAGTAGATATGCAGATGACATTACATTTTCTACTTATAGTACAAGATTTAACGAAGATATTGTTATTAAAGATGAAAAAAGTGATAAAGTAATAATAGGAAAAGAACTAAAAAAAATAATTATACGAAATGGTTTTGATGTTAATGATGATAAAACTTTTTTTAATTCATATATAACAAGACAAGAAGTAACAGGGGTTATAGTTAATAAAAAGATAAATGTCAAGAGAGAATATATTAAAAATATTAGAGCAATATTAAATAAATGTGAGAAAGATAGTATATATGAAACAGCTAAAGTGTATATCAAAAAGGGGCTCTGCAAAAATAGTAATATAGAAAAAAATGTAAATAATGCTAATTATAAAAAAATAATTATAGAATGGTTTAAAGAAGTTTTAAAAGGAAAGTTGAATCATATTGCTTTTATTAGAGGAAGAAACGATAAAATATTTCTAAAATATGCTGAGCAATTTAATAAAATATGTGAAGAAGAAATATTTGATATAGAAAAACAAAAAGAATTGAATGATATTTTAGAAAATGTAGTTATAATAGAAAGTCAAGATGAAGACAGACAAGGATCAGGATTTTTGTTAAAAAATTATGGAATAATAACTTCGTATCATGTTACAGAGGATAATAATTTTTATAATGTATATAAATATGACTCATATAAAAAAGAAAAATATACTATAATTTCTAATGAAATTAATTGCCTTAGTGGCGATTACTTAATTGACTATGCAATATATGAGAATAGGAAAGATGGAAGATATCTTGAATTAGGAGATTCTAACAAACTAAAAATAGGAGATGAAGTTACAATAATAGGATATCCTAATTTTCAAAAAGGTGATAGTTACAATATACAAAAAAGAAGAATTAGTGGGATAAAGAATTTTTTAGGAAACATTCTTTATACAGTTGATGGAACAATATGTCATGGAGCGAGTGGAGGAGTAGTTCTAGATATTTTTAATAAAGTGGTAGGAATAGTGAAGGCTGGTGTAGAGAACATGGAAACAGATGAAAATACAGTTAATCAAGGATTTATACCAATGCATTTAGTATTAGAGCATTATATACAGACAAAAAAATAGCGTACATAAAAATTTATTGCTCTTCATATACTAATGGTGTCAATAATATTGACAAAACTTTATTATAAATGATATAATAAAGTTAGCAAAAGCAGGAGGCAGTGGATTCCCCGAGTGGAGTTCCTTAAAAATCGCCTCTTGCACATTTTTTATTTATAGTGGTTTTTCGTTTTAAAAGGAATATATTTTACTAAAATCTCCGAATTTATAAAGTTAGTCTTTGAACTTAATTTTTCATACATATCAATACAGTGTTTTTCTTTGGTTTCACTGTATTTTTTATAGTTTCTTTTAATACAAATATATTTATTAATGTAAAAAGCAAAAATATCAGCAATTTGTATAAAATTAGTATCTTTAGATTTTAAAAACATCGCATTTTCAATAATAGTTGTATTATTTTTAGATAAAACAGGATAGATATTTTGCAGTTGTTCAGGAATTGTTAGTATATCGTCTAAAAAGATAAGACCTTTACTCTTTTGATTATTTAAATAAATAGAAATCTTGTCATATAACATACCAAAAGCATAAATATATGGATCTATTTTTATAGAATTTCCAAACATATCAGTGATGCTTCTTTTAAAAGACTTTTTATCAATAGCAATATACTGAAATGAAATGTCTAAGCTTAAAATTAAATCGATTAATCTTTCTACTGTCATTAGATTATCTTTCCAATCATATTTATCAAAAATAGATTTTTTAGAAGAGTTAAAAAATTCACTGGCATGTATTTCGGTATAGCTTAATTCTGGACAAATTTTAATTTTCTCTTCATTAAATATTGTATTAATTTCATGCCATTTTTTATCTTCAATAATGAGTCCACCTAATACGAAAATGGGTTGCTCCTTATTATCATAATCTGTTCCAGTATTTCCACTTTCATCAGCATATAAAATATACATGATATCCTCCTTGTTAAAATAGATTACGAATATTTTACAAAAAAGCAACGAAATTTTCAAGAGTTTTCAAAACAAAAGTTTGTAAATATGTATATTTTATGGTATGAAAAAGTGTCGCATTTTTAAAGAATATTAAGAAAATTTTTGCGACAGGTATATAAATTACCAAAACATAGAGTATCAATTATTTTCGGATTTTCATTCTCTACTTTGGCGTGTCGAGGTATAGAGTCACTATCGAAAGATAGGGAATCTATGCCTCTTAAAAATTTAGAAATAAATTTTTAAGATATAGTACAATTTCGAGGGCAAATTCGTTTACTTTTATGGTACATGTGTGATACAATTAGAAAACTAATAAGTTATTAGATTAACGGAATACATAGTTAGTTTCTAAGGAGGTTTAAAATATAATGCAAGAATCAAAATGTAAATTAGTTATTTTTTCAGACATACATTATGCACCAGAAAAACCAATTAATAATGGTTCAATTATTGATAGAAAATTAATGGAATATGCTGTTCCTTTATTAGAACAATTAACAGATAAAATTAACAATGACATAAAACCAGATATAGCAATCAATTTAGGAGATTTAGTAGAAGATTTTAATGATCATGATAAAGATATTATTAATTTGAACTTCATTTGGGAAATGCTAAAAAACATAAAAGTACCTTTTTATTCCCTAGCAGGTAATCATGATTTACGTTCCATGAGTTCAAGAACAGAAGTAGAATCAATTATGGGATATGAACATTCTACTTTTTCAGTAAATATGTTAGGATATCACTTTGTATTTCTAGGATTAGATGTAAATGAAACCTTAGGAGTAGAATTTGGAGGAATCTTTAAGACACAATTTATATCAAAGGAAGATTTAGAGTGGTTAAAAAACGATTTAGAAAGAAATAATTTACCATCTGTCATATTTACTCATTTTGGAATTGCAGAAGATGATATGAAAGGAAACTGGTGGTTTGCAAAATCTCCAGACCATGCTCTTTTAGGAAATCGTAAAGAAGTAAAAGAGATATTGAAAAAAGATAAAAACTTGCTAGCTGTTTTTTCAGGACATCAACATTGGACTAAAAAGAAAGTAGAAGATGGAATAAGATATTATGTAGTAGGCTCATTAACAGAAAATATACATGATGATGGAATACCAGATGGAGTGTATTTTGAAGTCGATATAGAAGGTAATCAAATAGAAGTGAAAGAATGTCATTTAGATTTAAATATGGAGGAATAAGAATGGATGAAAAATTAGAATTAACTTATGATAGATTAAAAGAAAAAGAATTAGAAGAAGTAGCAAAATTATATGATGCTGAAAGACCAATTACTACAAATCGTATTAAGATGAAGCAAACATTTGCAAAAATTAAGAATAATCCAGACTATCAGATGATTACAGTAAAAAATAATGGTAGTATTGTTGGATTTGCGAAAGTAACGATTCATCATGACATCTTTGAAGAAAACAACCCTTTTTTTACAATCTGGAGTGTTAGAGTAAAAGAAGAATACAGAAGACAGAAAGTAGGAACTAGATTATTTGAGTATATCGAAAATATAGCTAAGGACATGAATTGTGAGATTATATGTTTAATTGCAAATAAAGATAATATTGGAGCAAATAAATTCTATAAAGAATTATGCTACGAATGCGAAAATGGATATGTAAAATTTCTAAAAAATTAAGAAGAAAGGAAATTTAACATTTTGACAAATATAAAATAATATGTTAATATAAATACGAACTTTAAATAATTGCAGTTGTTCAAAATCAGTTG
>JAAVZD010000108.1 GCA_022791475.1 Clostridia bacterium
ATAGCAATCAACTGCGGTCTTGGCGCGGATCCGATTACCGTGTTTTATGGGGGCGTCGTACACACAATGAAACTAAGCGCCGGATGGGCAAGTTATTTAACGGCGCTTCTCATGATGGCGGTAACCGTATTTCTGGATTATCATGAATTAGGGGTGGGAACCGTGCTTTCCCTGTTTGCGGTGGGAGGTTTTATGGATGTGACCATAGGGCTGCTAAAGGGCTGCTAAAGGGCTTTTCATGGGCTTTTCCATATAATTATATACTGATGCTGGCCGCCTTTACTATTTTGGCGGCCGGAGCAGGAGCAATTATATATGCCGGGGTTGGGAAGGTAGCCTATGATGCCTTGCTCATTGCCGCCGCAAAAAAGTCGAGACATCCATATCATCAGGTTCGCTGGGCCGTGGACTTTTTCCTTTTGGCAGCCGGCATGCTTATGGGCGGAACGCTTACGGTGGGCACGGTTGTAGCGTTTCTTATACTGGGAAAAATGATAACATTTTTCTGGCGGGCTTATGAAAAGTGCAGATGGATAACCTTGTAGGAAAATACATAGTCCCTGCCTGGAGCTTTCCCGGTTTTTTCTCAGAGAGATTTCTGTTGCCCGAAATAATCTCTCACAAAATCACATTGCGGATTTGGAAAGGTATCCGTCTGTATTCCAGGAAATGATCCGGTATGTGTTTCCCAAAGGGGAAGCAAAGGATGGATATACGGAGGAAGAGATCATGAGGCTGATGAACCATATCAATTCGTACCCACGAAAAAAAATGGACTGACAGTCCCCATGGATTTGTTTATAAAGATCTACAGCCAGGAGACCGCAACTCTCCTGGGGCTGAAAAAGGTCCCATCCGATTCTATCAACCTAACGCCGGCATTATTAAAGTAATGAAATAAGCCGGAAAACACGCAAAGAAGGCAGGGCAGAGGAAAAGACAGAACGTCGAAAAAGCGGGGTGCATTAAGAACTTCAAAAAAGAAGGCTATGCAGTCCGCCTCTTGTGTTGCCATTCTTTAAGGTGATTTTACCGAGGGAGAGGAAAAAAAGCAAGAAAAAGAGGCTATTTTCTTGAAAAAATGTTGCACTTACCGGATGGCTGTTGCGCTAACAATTTCATGATTTTGTCAATGTGCATTTACAATTTCATTGTTGCAGTAAGGATTTCAATTAACCAATATTAAATTTAACATTAGTGTTTCATTCTATTGAATCATTGTTTCCACCCCGATATAATGAAAGGGTATAACAGGAAGGGCAAGCATGCGGAAAAGGGGAAAGGAGCCTTTTCCGGTTTAAAAATGAAAGGTTTAGGAGGATGGAAAAATGCCGGTAAGAGAAGGGGTGCTGAATTATTATAATACCAATGCTGTGGATTTTGTAAAGGGCACCATCAATGCCGATATGGGGTTTAACCATAAAAAATCCCTTGGCAGGATTCCGGAACATGGGAGTATCGACCGGGGGCGAAGGTAAGGATTTTAACAGGAAATTATTTGGGGACCACTCAACCTGGGGCGTTGTACCTTTAAAAAAAGAGTTGGATGATCAGGTGGCCCTTCGCCTTTATCATAAAATAAAAACGCAATAAGATAAGCAAGAATTATGAAAACATCCCTTTTACATCCTGCTATAATACAGATAAAACCTACAGGCAATGCCCATAAATCCAATTAAAAAGGCGCGGTCCCGAAAAGGC